>NZ_JQKV01000001.1:50813-350813 GCF_000746205.1 Halorubrum sp. BV1 | reverse complement strand
TCGAGCGGCCGGTCCGGTGAACGGGTCTGGCGACCGGGCCCCACTCACTCCGAGACCGACCGATCGGTCTCGAACAGCCCGTCGATCCCCCTCCCGGGCGCGATCGCTTTCACCGCCGGGAGCAGCGCGATCGCGACCGCGAGTTCGAGGCCGCCGACCGCGAGAAACGCCGGCGTGTATCCGAACAGCTCCGTGGTGCCGCCGCCGACGAGAAACCCCGTGAGGAAGCCAAGCGAGCCGAACACGTTGAAAAGCCCCATCGCCGCGCCGCGCGCCTCCGGGTCGACGAGGTCGGTGACGAGCGCCATCGTCGCCGGTGCCATGAGCGCCCCGCAGACGCCGACGAGCACCATCAGGCCGGCTGCGACCGGGTAGACCGGCGCGACGCCGACGCCGATCGTGACGACGCCGTACGCGAGCGACCCCGCGACGACCGGGAGAAACCGGCCGATCCGGTCCGACAGCGACCCGAACGGAGCCTGCAACAGCGCGAACGGGACGAAAAACAGCGCCAGCGTCGCGCCCGCGCCCGCAGCCGAGAGGCCGAACGTCGTCGGGTCTTGGAAGTAGTACACGCCGACCAGCGCGAAGAACCCGGCGGTGAGGCGGTCGATGAACCCGAACGCGAGCGGGACCAGAAGCCCCGACGTCGACCGTGTCCGGTCGAGCACGGCACGGAAGCCGACGCTGGCCCGGTCCGCGTCGGCTCCGAGAATCCCACCGTCGCCAGCTCCCCCGCGGCGGGCTCCCGCGATCGTCCGCTCGTCGACGGTGGCCGCGGCGGCCGCCGCGGCCGTAAGCACCGCGCCCCCGGCGTACACCGGATAGAACGTGTTCAGGTCGGCGAGCGCGCCACCGACGACGGACCCGACCGCCGCGCCGAGCCCGATCGCGAGCCCCGCGGTGCCCATGTTGCGACCGTTCCCACCCCGCAGGTCCATAAGCGAGGTGATAGCGAGCGAGAACGCCCCGATCGTGAGTGCACCGCCGACGACGCGGACGACGAGCACGGCGTCGAAGCCGAAACCGAATTTCGGGAGCGCCGCGAGCGCGACGTAGGAGACCGCACCGCCGAGCGCGCCGACCACAACGAGCGGGAGTCGGCGGCCGAGGGCGTCGCTTGCGGCCCCCCAGACGACAGCGAAGGAGACGAACGCGCCGAACTCCGCGACGAGGAACCACATTCCGGCGTCGATCCCGGCGGGCGCGCCGAGCGCGACCACGAGATCGGGAACCCCCGGATACAAGAGGACCTGCGAGATCAACACCGCGAGCACGACCCCTCCCAGCCGGCGACGCGTCCCGCGGTCCGCTTCCGTCATGGTTTTATGACCGAGATGCGCGCTCAAAAGACCGACGCTCTCGGAGCCGACCGTTCGGTGCCGTCTCCGACCGGGTCGTTCCGCGCTCCGCCTCACCTCGCGACGTGTGTCGTCGACCGTGTGCCTGCGCGCGTCGGCGGCGCGTGCTCCAACCGCATGTTACCAGCCCACCCGACACCGAGAGACTATCTGACTGTTCAGATAACACTCCTTTCCTACTCATATCACACGTTCTATTGTGTTTTATCGGACATACACCACTGTATTCGATGTATTCCTTAAACACTTCGTACCACGAGTATTTATTCGCTCGCCGAAAAGCGCGGCACGATCATGACCGATCGAATCGCAAGTCGGCCGTGCGCGCACTGTCACTCGCTCGCGACCGCCGACCGGACCGCGAGCGCCGCGACCGGTGATCCGTCGCCGGCACGGGAGGATCACACCGATGGGTGACCGCGGATCGTCGGCGTTCGAATCGGATGCGCTCGACGGACGGTCGGCGGTCGGCCCGTCCGTGTCGACGTCGTCGGAGGCGACCGACGCCCAGCCACAGGCGGGACGGTCGGCTGCCGACACGGACCTGACGCTCGGCGCGGCAGACCCCGCGACCGAGCGAGAACGTGTCTGTGCGTTCATCGAGCGGACGGTCGGAGACGCGGCCGCGGACGGCGTCGTCGTCGCCATGAGCGGCGGGCTCGACTCCACCGTCACGGCGGCGCTGGCGGTCGAGGCGCTCGGATCCGAGAACGTGTACGGGCTGATACTCCCGTGTAACAAGATCGGGGCACCGCACGCGAGGGACGCAGAGGCCCTCGCGGACGCGCTCGGGATCGACCACGACACGGTTCACCTCCAGCCGCTCTTCGCGCAGTTCGGCGCGGTCGCGCCGGAGCGGTTCGGCCTCCATGACGACCCGGTTCGCTCCGGCAACGCGATCGCGCGGCTCCGGATGACGATGGCGTACCTCGCCGCGAACGCGACGAACCGGCTCGTCTGCGGGACGGGAAACCGGAGCGAGCGGCTGCTCGGCTACGTCACGAAGTACGGCGACGGCGCGGCCGATCTTCTGCCGCTCGGCCACCTGTACAAGACGGACGTCCGCGCGCTCGCAGCCGAGATCGACGTGCCGCAGTTCGTCGTCGAGAAGCCGCCGACGGCGGGGTTTCTCCCGGGACAGCGAGACGAAGACGACCTCGGTGCGCCCTACGAGACGATCGACCGCGTGCTTCGTCTCGGCGTCGACCGCGGCCTCGATCCGGAGGCGATCACGGAGCGACTCGCGTCGACGGACGGGGTCGACGCGGCGACGGTCGCCGACCTGCTCGCGCGACACCGCGCGACTGCGCACAAGCGTGGCCCGCCGCTGATGCTCGACGAGTGATTGCCAGCCGGTCGAACCGGCCGCCGGAAACGCTACGTTGAAGTATCGCGGTCGGGTACCGGCGAGTGCGCACCGTTGGTCCAGTGGTAGGACATTAGCTTCCCAAGCTAATAGCCCGGGTTCAATTCCCGGACGGTGCATTGCTGCGGCGAACAATCCGTGAGCCGCGGAATCAGCGGGGGAATTGAACCCTGGAAGCCGCAGCCTAGA
The DNA here is from genome assembly GCF_000746205.1 of Halorubrum sp. BV1. Lineage (NCBI taxonomy): Archaea > Methanobacteriati > Methanobacteriota > Halobacteria > Halobacteriales > Haloferacaceae > Halorubrum > Halorubrum sp. BV1. Next base: position 347,897 of record NZ_JQKV01000001.1, on the reverse strand, counting down.
ACGGCCGAGCGGAGCAAGGCCGCACGCTTGGACCGTCTTCCTCCGGTTCAATCCCCGGACGGTGCACTCCTCGAATGAACTGAGAGAAATCGCCGGTCGCGCGGGGTTTCAGGCCGACTCGGCGGCGGAGAGGACGGCCTCGTAGTCCGGTTCGTTGGTGGGCTCGTCGGCGACCCAGCTGTAGACGACCTCGCCGTCGTCGTCGACGACGAACACGGCACGGTTGGCGATTCCGTATAGCCCGAGGTCGGCGATGTCCATCTCCAGGCCGTACGCGCGGGTCGCGTCGCCGGCCATGTCGCTCACGAGGTCGAACTCGATCCCGTGTTCCTCGCGGAACGCCCCGAGCGAGAACGGCGAGTCGGCGCTGAGGCCGAACAGCGTCGCCCCGGCCGCCTCGAACTCGTCGGCCCGCTCTTGGAACGCGATCATCTCGTTCGTGCAGGGCGGCGTGAACGCGCCGGGGAAGAACGCCAAGACGACCGGTCCGTCGCCGAGTTGATCGGTCAGGTCGAACGGTTCGTGGTCGCTCGTGCCAACTGTCGCGGTGAACGTCGGTGCGGTGTCTCCTTCGGATACCATCGTCTGACCATACGGTCGATCGACCGAAAAGTGTTGTCTCACACCCGATACTCTCCGACAGCGGATTCGAGGCGGGATTTCGACGCCCGCCGACGGACAGCGGTCACTCGCGGTCAAGGTACTCCTGTTGGACCGCGACGACCTCGCGCGAGTCCTCGCAGTCGGCGTAGCGCCGAAGCGGCTCCTCGTTGAGGTCGAGGAACGTCTCGCCCCACGTGAACTTCGCCATGACCCGCTCGGCGTGGTCGGGCTCGCCGAGGATGGCGAGCGCGCCGGCGAACGCCTCGACGGTCGTGAGACGCATCGGTCGTCCGAAGTTCACGGGGTTGCCGGCCACAAGGTACGGCAGCGCGCGGTGCTCTCCGGGAAGCGTGAACTGTTTTTCGCCCGCAGACTCCCACGAGCAGTCGAGCGCGACGAGCGCGTTCTCGCGAGCGGTCTCGGCGTCGGCCGGCGACAGAGCGCGCTCCGCGTGGGGATTGAGGACGATCCCGTACGGGGTCGCGCGGTCGGACCGGTGGAGCGTCGCGAGGTCGAACCGCGCGAGTTTCCGTGCCGTACACTTGTCGGGGTCGTCGTCGCCCTCGTACCGGACGTGCAGGTCCACAGAGGGTGTTCGGGGGTCGTCGGTATAAACGACAAGGACCGCGCTCGACTGGAGGTTACTCAGAGCGGTCTAACTGCTCGACGACGCTCTGGAGGTCCGCCTCCTGCTCGATGTCGCGTTTGATCTCCTCGCGGCGGCGAACGGCGGCGGAGTCCGCGTCGTACGCCCGAACGAACTCGGCGCGGGTGTGCTCGTCGAACGCGTGTCGGATCGCGAAGTAGCCGTCGGGAACGATCGTTCCGCACACCTTACACTCGTGGCGCTGGTGGCCGTTCGTCTGGTGGACGATGGCCGATTCCACGTCGTCGAAGGCGGCGTCACAGCCGTCGATGCCGCACGTCCAGCGGGGCATGTCCATGTGGTCGCCGCCGAGGGGGATTAACCGTTTCCCCCGCTTCTCGCCGGACCGGCCGCGGGGGAGGCGTCTGCGGTTCCGCCGCCGGCGCGTGACCGTCGAACGATACGCCTTTGCTCGGCGACGCACATCACCTACTCGTGACCAGACCGAGAACGCGCGTCGACGCACATGTGAAGGTGCTCGACGACGACGTCGTGGCCCTCGCGAAGGAGCGAGGGATCGACGCGCTCGTGTACGCCCCACACTTCACCCGCCTACCGACGATCCGAGATCGTGCGGCTCGGTTCTCCGACGATGATCTCACCGTCGTTCCCGCCCGCGAGGTGTTCACCGGCGACTGGGGCAACCGGCGACACGTCCTCGTGCTCGGCCTGTCCGAACCGGTTCCCGATTACATCACCTTCGAGGCGGCGATGGCCGAGTTCGATCGGCAGGACGCGGCCGTGCTCGTTCCGCACCCCGGGTTCGCGACCATCTCGCTCACGCGCCCGGAGATCGCCGCGCACGCGGACAGGCTTTCCGCGATTGAGACGTACAACACGAAGCTGCTCCCGCACCAGAACGCGCGGACGCGACGGATCGCGGAGGCGACGGGCCAGCCGGGGTTCGGCTCGTCGTACGCCCACCTGCGCGGCACGGTCGGCGAGGCGTGGACCGAGTTCGACGCCGCGCTCGACGGCGTCGACGACGTCGTCGACGCCTTCCGTACCGGGCTGTCACGGACGGTCGTCCACCGCGGCGGCGCGGCCCACCAAATCCGCGGAATGGTCGAGTTCGCCCACCTCGCGTACGAGAACACCTGGGAGAAGCTCGATCGGCTCTTCTTATCTGGCGACGAGCCGACACTCCCGACGAACGTCGCCTACGAGGGGCGATTCTCCGACGTGAGCGTCTACTCGGGTGCACTGTCGGATTACCGGCCGAAGTAGAGAGCGGCGACCCGAAATCCGGCACCCGAGCGGAGTGCGACCCGCGGTCAGAGTCCGAGACCGGCCGCGGCCTCGGAGGCCGCCGACAGGTCGAGATCGAGCGTGACGACGTAAGTGTGAAGCGCCCAGAAAATCGCGAGTTCGACTGCGGTGACGACGACTGTGACGAGGTCCGCGTACTTGCTGCTCGTCGTCACGCCCGACGGGAGCCCGTACTCCGCGTCCGAAAGCGGGTGAAACAGCGCGATGCCGCGCCGGCTTCCGACCACGTCGAGCACGTAGTGTGTCAACACGCCGATCCAGACGTACTGGAGGTTGCCGAACACGATCGGGTACGCGAGGAAGATCCCGAGCACGGGCAGGCTGTGGAGGGTCTTCCGGTGGCGACCGAACGCGGTGTCGACGTCGGGGAACAGCGCGCCCAAGACGATCGGGACGGTGATCTGTGCCGTCGTTCGCGCCGTGGCCGCGTCGAGCCCGGGTTCGATGACGATCCCGAGCCCGAGCGCGAGCAAGAGCGCGTTGAGAACGTGGCCGCGTTTGTTCATATCTCGCGGTCGGCGGGGCGATAAGTGAAGCCACCGGATCGGTACCGGCCGCCGACCCGGAGTCACGCCGTCGGCGAGCGCGTGCGTCCGGCCGCGACTACATGTAGCCGAGGTCGCGCAGGCGCTCCATCAGGTCCTCCTTGTCCTGGGCGCGGCCGGCGCGTTCGGTCGTGTCTTCGAGGTTCTGGAGCCACGCGGGCTCCTCCGTCGTCTTCTCCGTACTGACCTCGCTGCCGAGCGAGCGGAACCCGGCGAAGTACTTCGGCGAGATGGGGATGTCCGCCTGGGTGACCCCCTCGGGCAGGTCGTCGTCGGCCTGCGGAATGTACCCCTCGTCGGGGAACGCCTCGACGGTGTCGGGGACGACGTACCCCCAGAACGCCTCCCACACGTCGGCCTCGGCGAACTGCAGGATGGGCTGGATGCGGTCGTGCGGCGGGAAGAGATCGGGGTCGTGGCGCGGCGAAAAGAACGTCTCGTCGGCGCGCGCTTCCTGTTCGTCCCAGCGCACGCCGGAGATGACGCCGTCGATGTCGTGCTCCTCTAAGGCGTCGTTGAGCGCGACCGTCTTCAGGAGATGGTTCCCGACGTACGTGTCCAAGAGGAACGGGAACGTGTCCTCCTCGTACTCTAAGATGTCGCGGATGTGGTGTTGGTTGTGCTCGGAGAGCGCGTCGACGGGGATGTCGTCGCCCGGCTCTAACCCGTGTTCGTCGACGTACGCGCCGACGTCCTCGTTACGCGCGTACACCAGTTCGATGTCCCACTCGTCTGCCCAGTGTTCGACGAAGTCGGTGATCGAATCGAAGTGCTGGTAGTGGTCGATAAAGACCGCGGTCGGTTTCTCGTACCCGTACTCGTCGGCCACCTGATTGATGAAGTACAGCGTCAGCGTGGAGTCTTTTCCCCCCGTCCACATCACCGCCGGGTTGTCGTACTCTTCGAGGCCGCGGCGGGTGACCTCGACCGCCTTCTCGATTTTGTGCTGTAGCGACGGGTAGTCGGACGGGTCTTCGCCCTCGCCGTCGTCGTACTCGACGTCGACGCTCGCCGGGAAGTCATCGCTCATACGCCGGATATGTCTTCGCCGAGGTGAATAGGCCTTCTGAATCGGCCGCGATTGCCACCCGACGGCGACGACGGCGGGTGTCGCCACGGATCCGGGGCGGCGGCCGCCGTCGCCGCCGCTCCGATTCCGCGGTAGTTCCTGCCGGATCGACGGTGACGCGGCGTGAATCGCCAGAGCACAAGCGATATGTCGACGGGAGTGAACCCCGTTGTATGGGACTGTTCGATCGGCTCCGCGGTGACGACGACGAGCGCGTTGTCTTCCTCGGGATCGACGGCGTACCGCTCGACCTCGTCGAGGACCACCCCGACGTCTTCGAGAATCTGACTGACATCGCCGAGACGGGCTCGGCGGGGCGACTGGAGAGCATCGTCCCGCCGGAGTCGAGCGCGTGCTGGCCGAGCCTCACGACCGGCGTCAACCCCGGCGAGACGGGCGTGTACGGCTTCCAAGACCGCGAGGTCGGCTCCTACGAGACGTACGTGCCGATGGGCCAACACGTGAAGGCGACTCGACTGTGGGACCGCGTCACCGACGCCGGCCGCGACGCGACCGTGCTCAACGTCCCGGTCACGTTCCCGCCGTCGACGCGGATCCAGCGACAGGTGTCCGGGTTCCTCTCGCCCGACCTCGAATCGGCGTCGAGCGACGAGTCCGTCCGGCGGACCTTGGACGGGCTCGACTACCAGATCGACGTCAACGCCAAGCTCGGGCACGACGACGACAAATCAGCGTTCATCGAGAACGCCCACGAGACGCTAGACGCCCGCTATTCGGCCTTCTCGCACTACCTCGCCGAGGACGACTGGGACCTGTTTTTCGGCGTGTTTATGAGCACCGACCGGGTGAACCACTTCCTCTACGGCGACTACGCGACCGACGGCGAGTACAGCGCAGAGTTCGTAGAGTTCTACCGGACGCTCGACGAGTACATCGGCGAGATCCGGGAGACGCTCGACGACGACACCACTCTGCTCGTCGCCTCCGACCACGGGTTCACCCGGCTCGAATGGGAGGTGAACTGCAATCAGTTCCTCGCCGAGGAGGGATGGCTCACTTACGACGGCGACGACCACGACGCGCTGGCGGACATCGGCGACGACGCGCGCGCCTACTCGCTGATTCCCGGCCGGTTTTACCTCAATCTGGAGGGCCGCGAGCCGAACGGTTCGGTCCCGAACTCCGAGTACGAGGCGACGCGCGAGGAGCTTATCGACGACCTCGAATCGCTCACCGGCCCCGACGGCCGGCAGGTCTGCAAGCGGATCGTGAAAGGCGAGACCGTTTTCGACGGCGACCACGACGAGATCGCGCCCGACCTCGTCGTCATCCCCGCCGACGGGTTCGATCTTAAATCCGGATTCTCGGGGAAAGAGGCCGTCTTCACCGAAGGGCCGCGAAACGGGATGCACAAGTTCGAGAACTCGCTTCTGTACGCGACCGATCCCGACCTCGACGTCGATGGCGCGAACCTCTTCGACGTGACGCCGACGATCCTCGATCTCATGGGTGTCGACGTCGACGACGCGTTCGACGGCGAGAGCCTGCTGGCGTAGCCGGAGCCTGTCGCGTAGTTTGACTCAGAACTGTGTCGCCCGCACGACGCGGACGCGGGTCGCGACGGGTCGTTTCCAGCGTGTCTCGGCGACCCGACCACGGATTACGCCGACCCCGAGAGCGACCGGTAGAACGCCACCGAGTAAGTCCCGTAGAACGCGCCCATGACACCGACGACGACGAGGTACACGACGAGACCGACCGCGGCGACGGCGGGCGACAGCGCCGGGAGCAGCTCGGCGGCGGGGTTTCCGTCTGCCATTCCGCCGCCGAACGCGACCGCGGCGATCGACGACGAGAGGGCGGCGACGCCGCCGAAGATGGTTCCGCCGACGAAGAGAACGATCGTGTACCCGAGGGCACTGACAACGTTGTGCCGGACGAGGCTGGCGCTGCGACGGAACCCGGCCACGAGGTCGGTCCCGTCGAGGACGACGGCGTGCGCGTAAAACTGGACGAAGAACGTCACGAGGAAGTACACGAGCAGGAGTCCGAGTCCGACGATCGCGGCCGCGGCGAGAATGGTGGGGTCGGCACCGAACCCGCTCGCTCCCGCCGCGACACCGCCTGTGCCCGCGGTCGGCCCCGTACCCATCGACATCGCGCTTCCTGCCGCGGTGCTCTCGGCCGCGGTGTACGCGCCGCCGAGGACGACGGCCATGGCACCGAAGAAGGCGAGGAACCCGAACGCGAAGTTCAACGCGAGGAGGACCAGATATCCGAGAAGCAGGGGGACGTAGTGTTCCTTGCCGACGCGCAGGAAGGTTCCGAGCCGGGTGTGACCGGTGACCGCCTCGTCGGACATTCCGAGGAAGCCGCCCTGAGCGAAGGGGAGACCGAGGACGAACACGCCGAACAGACCGATCGATACGGCGAGAGAGAGCACCGGCATGGACGGCGGCACGAGGAGGTTGGGAAGCTGTGCGACGGCGAAGAGCGCCGCGACGACCACGAGAATCGGGTTCCGAACGATACCACCGACTGCCGGCCGCAGCGATTGGAGGGCTGCCATACCCGACCACACAGAGCGGTGATATATAAAATCGGAGGGAAGCGACGGACCATTTCCGTCGGCGGCCCGCTACCGGAGCGGCCGCGCGTTACTAACCACGTCGGCCGCGCGCTACCAGGTTAGCCCCTCGTACGCGATCCCCTCGCGGCGTTGTATCACCCGCCGACCGTCGACCACGACCGGTGCGTCCGAGCCGTCCGGGGCCGCCATCGCGTCGAACGCGTCGTTGAGCGCCGCGAACTCGTCCCAATCGGTGACGACGAGCGCGGCGACCGCCCCGTCGAGCGCGGCCGCGGCCGAGTCGGCGTACTCGATCGCTCCCGTCTCGAAGCGGTCGCGACGGGGTCGTAGCCGACGACGGTCGCGCCGAGCGACAGGAGGCCCTCGATGACCGGAATCGCTCGGGAGCTGCGCACGTCGTCGGTGCCGGGTTTGAACGCGAGTCCGAGCACCGCGACGCGCTCGCCGGTGACGTCGGCGTGGCCGTCGAGCAAGTCGAGCATGCGCTCCGGCTGGCCGTCGTTCACCGTGACGGCCGCGTCGAGCAGCGCGGGCTCGTACCCCGCCTCGCGAGCCGCCGCGCGGATGGCGTCGACGTCTTTGGGGAAGCAACTCCCGCCCCAGCCGACCCCCGAGCGCAGGAACCGCTCCCCGATTCGGTCGTCGAGGCCGATCGCGTCGGCCACCTCGTAGGCGTCGATCCCGAACTGCTTGCAGATGTTCCCGAGGTCGTTCACCAGCGATATCTTCGCGGCGAGGAAGGCGTTGTTGGCGTACTTGATCATCACGGCCGTCTCGGGATCCGTCCGGATGATCGGCACGTCGTCGTCGGTCGCGGCCACGAGCGGTTCGTACAGGGCGTCTAGTCGGTCGACAGCCCACGCGGAGTCGGTCCCGAACACGAGCTTGTCGGGGTGCTGGAAATCGTCGACAGCAGACCCCTCGCGGAGGAACTCGGGATTCGTGCCCAGTTCGACGCGGTCGGAGACGCCTCCCGCCCCCTCGCGGAGCGCCTCTCGTATCTCGGTCACTCCCGGCGGCGTGACCGTGCTCTTGACGACGACGAGGTGACAGTCCGGCGCGGTGGCGGTGGGAGTCGCCGCCGATCCCCCGGCTATCGCCTCGCCGGTCATCTCGGCGGCCGCGGTGAGTCCGGAAAGGTCGATGCTGCCGTCTGCGTTCGATGGGGTGCCGATCGCCAGGAACGTCACGTCGGCGTCGGGGACGCTGTCGTACTCGGTGGTCGCCCGGAGGCGGTCACCCGCGTGTTCGGCGAGCAGGTCGTCGAGGCCCGGCTCGTGGATCGCTGCGCGGCCGTCGTTGAGCGCCGCGACAACGTCCGGATCGATGTCGACCGCGGTCACGTCGTGGCCCGCGTCCGCGAGGCAGGCCGCGAGGGTTGTTCCGACGTAGCCGCTGCCGACGACGGTGACTCGCATACCGGACGCACCGCCGCCGGAGACAAAGAGCGTTGCGCGTCGCTTCCCACTCCGGACCATACTTATCCGCAGACGCCCGAGACGAGACCATGCCTTCCGGTTCGTCACCCGCCGGCAACTCCGGTGAGTCCGACGCCGCTCGCTTCCGTGCGTTGGGTCCGCTCGCGTGTGCGCTGGGTCCGCTCGCGGATGCGCTCTTCGTCGTTGCCCTCCTCGTGGTTCCGATGGCCGTGGTTCCCGGAGACGGCGTCACCGTCGTGAGCCTCTGGGGATTCCTCACCGTCACCGAGGTCGGCGGCGGCGTAGACGGCACCGACATTCTCGGCGGCGTCGGCGGCTACCCTGTGTGGCGCTACTTCCTCGATCAGCCGCGGGCGTTCTCGACGCTCCCGCCGTCGATCCGCGCGTGGCCGCTCGCGGTAGGATTTCACCTCCTCGCCGCGGGGAGCGCGCTCTCCGGAATCGCGTGCGGGCGCGAAGACCGCCGTGTCACCGGGGGACTCCTGGTGCTCGCCGCGGGCGCGTCGCTGTGGGTGTCGACCGGCCTCGCGCTGCGGTTCGGCGTCGGGACGACGGCGGGATGGCTCACCGTGATCCCGGTCGGCGCGCTCGCAACCGTCGCCGTCGCCGTCGCCGCGTACGGCCGTGACCTCCGCGGGATAGTCGAGGCGTGACGCGACCGACGAGCGACGGAGGCAGCGAAACCGGCGGAGCGTGACGCAAACCGTCTGCAGCCGTGGCAGCGATTTTTAAACAGATGCCGCACAACCCGGAGGCATGACGGACCTCGCCGGCGTGGCTTCGGGAAGCGGCATCGCGGGCGTCGCGACGGGGCTCGGTGCGCTGCCCGTGTTCGTGCGGGACCGCGTCACTCACGGCGTGTACGACACCCCGCTCGGGATCGCGCCGGACTGATGGTCGCGGCCAGCGTCTTCGGGTGGTCACCCCGGGAAGGGAGGAGGAGACGCTCGCCGCGGTGATGGCGGGACTGCTCGTCGGCGGTGCGATCACCCTTCACAACGGCCCGAGGGGCTGGCTATCGACGTCGCGTTCGCGGTGCCGATGGCGGAGACTGGGATGTCGAACCTCCGAGTGATCTGGTACACGGCGCTCGCCGGGATCGTCCCGCAGGTGATCGCGTCCGCCTTCGGATTCCTTCTCGTCCCGGTCGCGACGGCCTGTTTTCGGTCGCCTCGGGGTTCGCCGCGGGCACGATGCTCGCCGTCGTGTTCCGAGAACTGATCCCCCTCTCGCACGGCCACGGGCACGCCGACGCCGCGACCGAGGCCTTCCTCGTTGGATTCGTAATCCTCGTCGTCGACGCGGTCGTGGTGGTGTGAGATCGGCTCGATCCGTTCCGTGTGCGACCGCCGTCGCCGATAGAATTTAGCGAGTTGGCCGCGTCGAACCGGCGTATGCTGGGTTCGACGGCCGGCGGACTGAGCGTCGAAGTGACCAGCGCACTCATCGGCGGCGGGGCGGGGGTGCTCGCGTACGGCCTCCTGAACTGGAACGAGCGTCGGATTCGTCGCGACCGGTTCAGGCGGTCGCTGATATTCGAAATTCGACACGTGGGCGAGGCGATCGAGCAGTTGGAAGTGGAGCTGTTTGGCGACGAGGGTGTTGAGCCCGAGACGGCCACGGTACGCGACGGCGCACTCTGCCGCGATGAGCTCCGAGCACGCCTGTCGACCGATCTGTTGGACGCCGAACTGCGCTCGATCGGAAAGCTCAGGACCACCGAGATCCGCCACGTGTATCGGTTTTACGAGGCCAGCCGGGTAATAGCTCGGCGGGTCGGCGAGGGGACGCTCGACCGAGGCGATACGACGCTTCACGACCAGATCGCTGTCGCACTCGACGCACGCGACAACGCCCTCGATAGCATCAGGCGCAGCCGCCTCTCCCGACTGACGGAGTGGTACAAAGACGTCGAGGCGAGGCGCTGATGGTGGACACACCGACTCGACTCGGGACACGCGCGGTCGCCGTCCTCGGCGCGGCGGTCGGGATCGTGATCCAGTACGCGCCGCCGTTCCGGTGGGCGACTGGCCCGCGATCCCGGTGGATCGAGCCGCTTCGCGCCCGGATGTCGCAGCTGCTCGGTGCCGCCTTCGACGACCGGGCCGGCCCGCGTTCCGTCACGGAGGCCGAGTACGCCGGAACCCTCGGCGGATCGCTTGAGGAGGTCGAGACGCTGCTGTGGAACCGTGGCTTTCGCCGCAACCCCCTGTCGCGACTCAAGACCCGCGATGGCGATCCGGAGGTCGGATCGTGGGTGTACCGACCGAGGCCGCTCGCCGAGCGGCAGCTCCACCTCATTCTGTTTCGCACCCAAGCGGGGAGAGACGCTGTCGACGTGTACGCACACGCCGAACCGTCGAGCGTCAACCCGTTCGTGGCGGCGGCGCACTTCGACGCCGCCGGACAGAACGTCGCCGAGGGCGTCGAACGGACGCGCAATCGGCTGCCGCTCGACGTGGTTCGGGAGACTCCCGACCCGCCCGAGGGTCCGTGGTCGGCCGCGTGATGGGCGGTTCGGAGTCCCAGAGTAGTCCGCGGCCGGTCGCCTCACGAGTGCGGCCGCGAAACGCTTTCGTCACCCCAGAGCGTGGCGTCGTCTATGTCCACGACCGTGTCGACGCCCGCGGCCGACGAGACGTGCGTCTACTGCGGGTCGCGGATATTCGAGCACGACCCGATATGCGTACGCGACTGCGAGGAGGACTGCGGCTCGCCCGCGTACTTCTGTAACTACGCCTGTCTGTCAGCGCACATCGACGAGAACGACCTCACCGCCGGGAACGCTTGCGAGTGGTCGCCGGAGAAGTGAGTCGGGTTGTCGGGGGGAGTGTGAGTCGGGCGGCGGGTCAGACGCAGGAACCGACGCGTCGCGGTCGCGGTCGACAACCGCACCTCACGCCTCCCCAGCCTCGGCCTCGGTGACCCGCCGGACCGGTCCGGCGGGTCCCCTCGGTCTCCCTCGCGCGGGCTCCGTCGCGCCCTATCGGGCGCTCCGAGGCGCGCGCCGAACGCGACTGTTGACGGTGCGTTGCGCTCGCTACGCGTTGTCCGGACTGCTCGGATGGTAGTCGGTGTCGTACTCGCCCGGTCTCCCGTCGACTCTGTCGGGGGTGATCCGGCCGGCGAGGAGCATGAAGTCGAGGACGGTGCAGTATAACATCGCCTCGACGACGGGGACGGCCCGCGGCGGGAGGACGGGGTCGTGTCGCCCGACGACCTGAACCGTCTTCTCCTCGCCCGTCTCCCAGTCGGCGGAGCGCTGCTTCTTCGGGATCGAGGTCGGCGCGTGCCACGTCGCCTCGCCGTAGATCGGCTCGCCAGTCGTGATGCCGCCCTGGAGCCCGCCGTGATCGTTGCCGACGGGGACGGGATCGCCCTCCTCGCTCTCGACGTGCTCGAACGACTCGCCGTCGTCGAACGTCCAGTCCTCGTTGCGGTCGCTTCCCGCCACGTCGACCGCGTCTTTGCCGAGCCCGAACTCGACGCCGGTCGTGGCCGGGATCGAGAACATCGCCTGCCCGAGCCGGCTTGGGAAGCCGTCGAAGCGCGGCGCGCCGAGCCCGCGGGGGACGCCCCGACACTCGAAGTAAATGGAGCCGCCGATGGAGTCGCCCGCCTCCTGGTACTCCTCTATCAGCTCCTGCATCTCGGCGGCCGCCTCGGGGTCGGCACACCGGACGTCGTTTTCCTCCGAGCGTTCGAGGATCCGATCGAAGCTCACCGCGTCGGCCTCGACGTCGCCGATCCGGTTCACGTGCGCTTTGATCTCCACGTCGTACTCGGAGGCGTCGAGCACCTGCTCTGCGACCGCGCCCGCGGCGACCCAGTTCACGGTCTCACGCGCCGAGGAGCGTCCACCGCCACCCCAGTTGCGCGTGCCGAACTTCGCGGAATAGGTGTAATCGCCGTGGGAGGGTCGCGGCGCGGTGACGTACGGTTCGTACTTCCCCGAGCGGGCGTCCTTGTTCTGGATCACCATTCCGATCGGCGTCCCGGTCGTGTAGCCGTCCTGCACGCCGGAGTTCACGGTCACCTCGTCGGGCTCGCCACGCGAGGTCGTGATCATCGACTGCCCCGGCTTGCGCCGGTCGAGCTGCGCCTGAATGGCCTCCTCGTCGAGTTCGACGCCCGCGGGAACGCCAGACACCGTCACACCCATCGCGTCGCCGTGGCTCTCCCCGTAGGTGGTCAACTGGAAGAGTCGACCGAACCGGTTTCCGTTCATACCCCTACGTGTCCCCGGGGGCATATATGGGTTGCAATCCGCGCAGCGGCGGGACGGTGTCCGCACGACCGACGGAGTGACCGACGATTGTTTATTAGTCGGCTGCGTTGGTCGGGTCGTGCGCGACCGCCTCACCTCTGATCTCGGCGTGTATGCTCTCTCCGGAGTGTTTTCACTCGTCGTGTTCGCCGTCGCGCTGACGGTGCTCTCGCGGACACTTCCGGGCGGACTCGGCTCCCGACAGCTCGTCGGCCTCGTGTTCGGCTACCTGCTCTTTACCGGCGCGTACACGGCAGCGTGGTTCATCTATACCGAGATCGACAGCCGCGAGGAACTCTGAGGCGCGAGCCGACGCGAGCGAAGGTGACCGCGACGCCGGGACCGCCGGCGCACCGCGCTCGGCCAGTGGGTTCCGGCTGGCGAACGGTTTTCCCCCTCCGCCGTGAGTCGCAGGCATGACGTGGGACACAATCACGCTCACCGTCGAGGACGGCGTCGCGACGCTGACCGTCGACCGCCCGGATCAGCTCAACGCCCTCACCGTCGACACGCTCGAAGCGATCGAAGCGGGGCTCGCAGAGGCCGCGGCCGAAGACGCTCGGGCGGTGATCCTCGCCGGTGCGGGCGAGGAGGCGTTCATCGCGGGCGCGGACATCTCGTACATGGTCGACCTGTCGACGCCGGAGGCGCAGGCGTACGCCGAACTCGGACACCGCGTCGCCGACACGATCGAGTCGTTCCCCGCGCCCGTGATCGCCGCGGTCGACGGCTACGCGCTCGGGGGCGGCTGTGAACTCGCGCTCGCCTGCGACCTCCGGGTCGCCGCCGACAGCGCCGTTTTCGGGCAGACCGAGATTGACCTCGGAATCATCCCGGGATGGGGCGGCACCCAGCGGCTGCCGGCGCTCGTCGGCGACGAGACGGCGCGTCGCCTGATCTTCCTCGGCGAGCGGATCGACGCCGACGCGGCCGCCGAGTGCGGCCTCGTCGGCGAGGTCGTCGCCGACGAGGCGTTCGACGACCGGGTCGACGAGTTAGCGGAGACGCTGGCAGCGCAGTCGGCGACGGCGATGCGCGCCGCAAAAGAGGCGCTGAACGCGGCCGACGACGGTCCGACCCCAACGGGACTCGCCGTGGAGCGCCGCGCGTGGTCGGGACTGTTCGGCACGCACGATCAGCGTGAGGGAATGCAGGCGTTCTTAGCGAAGCGCGACCCGTCGTTCGAGTGACCGACACACACTCAAAAATATGATACGTTGGTGGAATCATACAATTTCATTAATATCATGCAGTGACGGATCGGCCGATACACAATCGCGTCGTGTTCGACCGTTCGCGACCGGCCGTGAAACCCTGTTCAGACTGACATCCGAAGACGCGGGTTGTCGCGCCCGCTAGAGGTTCGACTGCGTCGACCCGCCGTCGATGGGGAGGGCGGCACCGTTGACGTATCCCGACTTCGGCGAAGAGAGGAACGCGACGGTGTTGCCGAGTTCCATCGGGTCGCCGACGCGTTCGAGCGGGTTCTGTGCCCACTCGTCGAGCCCCTCCTCGTAGGAGTCGTACTCGCCGCGTTCGAGCGCGGCGTTGACAAGGTTCTCGATACGAGCGGTTTCGTGTGAACCGGGAAGCACGGCGTTCGCCCGCACGTCGGGCGCGAACTCCTTCGAGAGCGTCTTTTCGAGACCGATGACGCCCATGCGGACGGAGTTCGAGAGGACGAGACTGTCGATCGCCTCCTTGACGCTGCTCGACGTGATCGTGACGATCGTTCCGCCGTCGCCCTCGCTGAGGTACGGCTCGGCCTCGCGGGCGAGCCGCACGACGCTCATCACCAGCAGCTCGTACGCGTCCTCCCAGTCGTCGTCGTCGGTGTCGAGGAACGCCCCGGACGGCGGACCGCCCGCACTGGTGACGAGGTGATCGATGGTCCCGAACTCGTCGACGGTCCGCTCGACGAGCGTCTCGATGTCGTCGGGGTCGGTCAGATCGCCGGACTGCGCGACGACTTCTCCCGATGCGACCGCCTCGACCTCTTCGAGCGCTTCGGCGAGTCGGTCCTCGTCGCGACCGTTGATGACGACGTTGGCTCCCTCGCGAGCGAGCGCCTTCGCCGACGCCTTGCCGAGTCCGCTTGACGATGCGGTGACGAGCGCCGCGTTGCCGTCGATAGCTAGATCCATGTCGGTTCAACTGTCTGGAGTTGGGCGGGAAAGCGTTTCCATACAGGCAAATCGGCTCCGCGAGCCGTCATCTTCGATGACAAGACTGGACGCACAATCATAATTTTTGAATAATATATTGGAATGTGATAATTGTGTCCCAACTTTGAGGACGGTGAGCGCTTGAGGGCACCCCGGACTCAGGTGTCGGCGTCTCCCGTTTCGTGGGGAGTCGATGCCGCGAACGCCCCGCCGTCGAACTCGATCGGCGTCGGCTCGGCGACGACTCGCAGGTCGGAGCGGTCGCGGGCCTCCTCAAGGAGCGCGGGCGACGCGTACAGCCGGTCGAGCCGCATGGTGTCCGTGGCTCGGAGCACACGTACCGTCTCGGGGTCGACGACGCCGACCGTCGACAGCGATGCGACGAGGCCCGCGCGATCGGTCTCCACGACGGGTGGGAGGCGGACGCCCCGCGTCGTGCTCGCCGTGATCGCGTTGATGAGCGAGGTCGAACTGTCGAGTTCGGCGGCGAGGTCGCGATGGACGAAGTCCGCGGACCCCATCCCCATCGCGTTCCCGTGGGTGGTCTCTGTCAGTCCCCGGACGAAGATGCGTTTGATGTCGGGGCGGTCGGGTGCGGGCTCGTTGATCGCGAACGGTCGCCGACCGATCACGTTCGTGTCCATACCCTGTCCGCTGACGTCTTTTCCCTGCCGGTCGAGGACGAGCACGTCCACGTCGTCGAACGGGACGGTCGGCAGGAGGTCGTACGCGCGTTCTAACAGCTCCGCCTCTCGATCCAGAAAGCCGGACGGCGGGACGCCCTCGATCAGCGCCGTGTCGTCGAACTGATCCTCGACGATGGCGACGCCGCCCGCGACCGGTAGTTCGGTGAGCAGTTCCTCCGTGATCTCCGGGATCATGTTCCGGAAGCTCCAGTCTATCGCCCACTCGTGTGCCGTCTTCGCGCCGCGCTGTTTCCCCATGCCGATCACGAGCATCTTCGAAAGGCCGCTCTCGACGGGTCCGTCGTAGTCGGTGTGCGGCTTCACTCGATTGACGGGCACGATCGCGTCGGCCGCGGCGGCGTGCGCGTCGGCGTACACGGGAACGCCCCGGTCGTCGGTCTCGCCGACGCGGACAACCTCCATGCTCGACCGAATCTCACAGCCGATCGCATCCTCCGTGACGCCGAGCGATTCGAGCATCCCGCGTTGCCCCTCACCCGTCGCACCGCCGTGGCTTCCCATGGCCGGGAACACAAACGGGTCGTATCCCGCGTCGCGGACCGCCCCAACGACACCGCGTACGATAGACGGGAGGTTTGCGATCCCGCGGCTTCCGGCACCGACGGCGACCTCACCCCCCGCCGGCACGTCGTCGAAATCGAGCGAGTCGACCGCCTCGGCCGCCGCCGACTCGACGCGGTCGCTCGGGACGGGGTCGGTGGTCCAGACGCGCTCTATCAGTCCGAGCTCCGGCAGCGGCGTGTCGCCGCAGGCTTCGAGGACGGTTTCCTCGGGCACGACGAGGTCGTCGAGTGTGTCCATGCGTACGCCTCCGACGCGGTCGACATAAGCGTGGGGACTCACCGAAGGCGACACTCGTGCGAGGGTCAACGTTTATGAGGAAACCCGCGGAAGGGCTCGTATGTTCGACCGCGACGACGTCGGCGGCGGCGACAGAGACACCGAAGGACGCGGGGCGTCCCGCCGAGTCGCGCTCGACGCGCTCGAAGCCGGCGTCGACGCGGCACATCCGCGGTCGGTGATCGCGGCAGACGTGACGGTCGACGACGAGACGCTCCAGGTTGCCGACCAGGCCGTCGACCTCTCAGGATACGACGAACTGCTCGTGTTCGGCGGCGGTAACGCCGCCGGTCGGGTCGCGGCCGCGCTCTATGATCGGCTCGGCGACCGCATCGACGGCGGCGTCGTCGTCACCGACGACCCGGCACCGGCGGGACCCGTCGAGATGGTCGAGGGGACCCATCCGCTCCCGAGTGAGTCGAACGTGACCGGCACGCGCCGCCTCCTCGACCGCGCCCGCGAGTGCGACGCGGACACGCTCGCGCTCGTCGCGGTCAGCGGCGGCGGGAGCGCGCTCCTCACCGCTCCGAGCGGCGACATCGGACTCGAGGCGCTCACCGACCTCACCGACTCGCTGCTTCGGAGCGGTGCACCGATCGAAGCGATCAACACGGTCCGACGTGCCGTCTCGGACGTCAAAGGCGGCGGTCTGGCCGGTGCGCTCGCCCCGGCGACGGCGATCGGTCTCGTGTTCAGCGACGTCACCTCGGACGATCCCGCCGTCGTCGCCAGCGGCCCGCTGTCGCCGAACCCGACGACTGCCGCCGACGCGCTGGACGTTCTCGGGGACTACGACATCGACGCGCCGGGCGCGGTCGTCGAACATCTCGAATCGACGTCGGCTGCGACGGCCGGTTCGGAGGCGGACCACGACGCATCCGCGGCGTGTGACGACGTGTCCGTACACATCCTCGCCGACGGATTTACCGCGCTCGCGGCCGCGGCCGCGGCGTGTGACGACGCCGGTTACGAGCCGTTGATCCTTTCGCGGTCGGTCCGGGGGGAGGCACGCGAGGCTGCGAAGACGCACGTCGCGCTCGCGGAGGAAGCACAAATAACCGGGAATCCGATCGAGCCGCCGGCCGTCATCCTCTCCGGCGGCGAGACGACGGTGACCGTTCGCGGCGACGGGACCGGTGGACCGAATCAGGAGTTCGCGGTGAGCGCCGCACTCGATCTCCCCGACGGCGTCGTCCTCGGTGCCATCGACACCGACGGTATCGACGGTGCGACGGACGCCGCAGGGGCGCTCGTCACCGCCGCGACCGTGGCGAGCAGCGAAGACGCGCGGGAGGCGACCGCCGCGCTGGCCGACAACGACGTGTATCCGTACCTCGACGAGCGTGACGCGCTCCTCGTCTCGGGCGTGACCGGAACCAACGTCAACGACCTCAGAGTGCTCGTCGTCACCGAGTAACCGCGGTCTGACGGTGCAGGCGGGCGTCTAACTGTACTGTCCGACAGAATCCCGCATGTCGAAACTGTATACTGATCGCGCGACGTGATGCTGACTGCGTGACGCGATACTGACTGCGCGATAGTACCGCGCGCCTATCGGCCAGTCTGTGACCGTATCGGTCATCTTGTCGATAGAACCGCATTGGTGTTACAATCATATATCTGTAATTCCCCATTAACGACGAGGAGAGATACTCCGTCGCCGTGGCACGGGTGACACGCCGGCGATCGATCCGAGTCTCGCCCCTCGACAGGCCGTGAGACGCATCCAAATTCGATATGCTCGGATATCGTCTGTATTAGCTCGTGTTATCGGCCGATCTGGCCTGCACCTCTGGTCGAATAATTGCGTACTCTCCGAGTTACCGGGAAGTTAAGTATCTGCTAGCGATAGAACGCGCATGAAAAGCACGCCCAAATCGGTCGCCAAAACGACTGAAACGTCGTTACAGATAGTCGAGGTGCTGCGCGGTACTGATGGGATGACGATCGCCGAACTCTCCGAGCATATCGAATTAGCTCCGAGCACGATCCACCGACACCTCACGACGCTCAAGAAGCACGGCTACGTGGTTCACGACGGTGACGTGTACGCGCTCGGCCTTCAGTTTCTCACGGTCGGTGGCCAGATACAGCGCCGTGTGACCGCGTATCCGATGATCAAGGAGAAAGTCGACGCGCTCGCCGACGAGACGGGCGAGCGCGCGCAGTTCCTCGTGGAGGAGAACGGACAGCGAGTGTACCTCTACACGGAGGTCGGACAGAGCGCAGTCCAGACCGGCGCCCACGTCGGCAAACGCGGGCCGCTCCACACGAGCGCGGCCGGAAAGGCGATCCTCTCGAACTACGACCGTGACCGCGTGAAGTCGATCATCGACGCCCGCGGACTCGACGGCGTCCACGGCGATAGCGTCAGCCGCGAAGAGCTGTTCGAGGAGCTTGAGCGGGTCCGCGACCGCGGCTACGCGTTCAACCGACAGGAGACGACCGCGGGCGTTCACGCGGTCGGTGCGCCAATCAACGCCGGCGGCGAGGTGATAGGCGCACTGAGCGTTGCCGGCCCGGCGAGTCGCATCACCGACGACCGCTTCACCGAGGTCCTCCCGGAGCGCATCCTCGGGGCGGTGAACGAACTGGAGTTGTACATCGAACACTCCGTGTGAGTCGGCGTCATCACGCCATCCCGAAGACGAGGGACGAGACGGTACGGCGTGCCGGATCGGTGATATCTTGACGCAGCCCCGAATTTTATCTAGTTGCTTTGTGGACGTTCGATCAATGGACGAAAACGACCGCGCGCTCGTGCAGTTCACTGCCCTCGCACACGGGCTTTTTCATACGTACGAACTCTCGATTCCGCTCTTCGTCGGCCTCTGGATGGCGGAGTTCGACGTATCCGCCGCGGTCATCGGTGCGGTCGTGAGCGTTGGATACGGCGTCATCGGCGTCGGTGCTCCGGTGAGCGGCGTGCTCTCGGACCGCCTCGACGCGCGGCGGCTGATCTCGGGAGCCGTCGTCGGGATGGGGATCGGGTTCGGCATCGTCGCGCTCGCGCAGGGACCGTTCACGCTCGGAGCCGCCGTGCTGTTGTGGGGCTGTTTCGCGAGCGTCTACCACCCCGCTGGCCTCTCTCTCATCAGCCGGACGGCCGACGCCCGCGGCACTGTGTTCGCGTACCACGGCGTGGGCGGTAACGTCGGAACCGCCTTCGGACCGCTCCTCACGGCCTTGCTCCTGATGTTCGTCGACTGGCGTCTCGCGGCCGGCGTGCTCTCGGTCGTCGCGGTCGCCGTCGGCGTGGCCGGGACGCAGATCGAGTTCGATGTCGGCGGCGAGACCGACGGCACGGCAGCGGAGGGAGGCGAGTCGGGTAACGGCACAGACGAACCCGATCCGGTCGGCGATGACTCGGACGAGACCTCGGTGTCTATCGCCGCCGAACTCCGACAGATGGCCACGTCGTCTCGCGCGCTGTTCGGGACGGCTTTCACCGTCGCGTTCGTCGCGGTGCTGCTGTACGGGGTGTACTATCGCGGGCTGTTGACGTTCCTCCCCGACGTGCTCGCGGAGTCGCCGGCGCTCGCTCCCGTCGAACTGCTCGGACAGACCGTCCAGCCATCGCAGTACGTCTACACCGCGCTTTTGACCGTCGGGATCGGCGGCCAGTACGTCGGGGGACGGCTGACCGACCGCGTCCCGAGCCGCACGGCGTTCCTCGGCTTTTTCGCGGCGTTGGCCGTGCTCGCACTCTCGTTCCCGATCGTTCGCGAGGCGGGGACCGTTCCGCTCGTCGGGATCTGTCTCCTCTTCGGCTTTTTCGTGTACGGTACCGCCCCGATCTATCAGGTGGTCGTCTCGGAGGAGGCCCCCGACGACGTGCAAGGGCTCTCGTACGGATTCACGTACCTCGCGATGTTCGGCGTCGGAGCGCTCGGCGCGTCGCTCGCCGGCTTCGTGCTCACGAATGCGACGAGCGCCGTGCTGTTTTCGGTGCTCGGCGGCGTCGCCGGACTCGGGGCACTCACCGTGGTCGCGTTGCGGCGGGTGTAGGCGTCGCGAGCGTCCCTCCCAACATTTATCACGTCGTCCACGGAGTATCGGATGTGAGCTCAACCGACAAGCAACGGCGTTTATTAGAAGAGATCGTCGTGGTCGACCTGACGACGTTCGTCACGGGCGGCTTCGCGACGATGATGCTGGCGAACCAGGGCGCTGAAGTGATCAAAGTCGAGCGGCCCGGCGTGGGCGACGACAGCCGCTACTCGGGACCGCCGTTCGTCGACGTGGACGACTACGAGGGATCGGGGCGGGCCGCGGCCGACGAGGGCGAGTCGCCGTACTTCTGGACGGTCAACTACGGCAAGCAGAGCATCGAACTGAATCTGAAGAAAGACGAGGGGATTCAGGCGCTGTACGACCTCGTGGCCGAGGCGGACGTGGTCGTCGAGAACTTCCGACCCGGGACCGCGGCGCGGCTCGGCGTCGACTACGAGACGCTCCAAGAGTACAACGATGACCTCGTCTACTGCTCGATCTCGGCGTTCGGGGAGACGGGACCGTGGAGCGACCGCCCCGGATACGATCTCCTCGTGCAGGGGATGAGCGGCATGATGGACGTCACCGGCTACCCCGACGCGCCGCCGGCGAAGGTCGGACTCCCGCAGACGGACCTGATCACCGCGATGTGGTCGGCGTTCGGCATCGTCACGTCGCTGTACAACCGCGAGCGCACCGGCGAGGGTGAGCGCGTCGAGTTGGGGATGCTCGACGCCGCGCTCCCGTGGCTCACGAAGCAGGCGGGCAAGAGCTTCGTCGGCGAGGAGACCTCTCGAATGGGGACCAAAGACCCCGTGCTCGCCCCCTACCAGATGTACTCGACGGCGGACGGCTACCTCAACGTCGCCTGCGGCAACCAGAAGCTCTGGGAGGAGTTCTGTGCCGGCATCGGTCGCGAAGACCTCGCGACGGACGATCGGTTCGAGACGAATTCCGCCCGCGTGAACAACATGGACGAGCTGGAGGCGGAGCTGTCCGACGTCCTCGAAACGAAGCCGACCGACGAGTGGGTCGAACTGCTCGCCGAAGAGCGCGGGCTCCCCGTCGGCCCCGTCTTCGACGTAGACGAGGCGCTCGACAACGAGCAGGTCAATGCCCGAGGCGTCGTCGACTCGATCGACCACCCCGCGGCCGGCGAGATCCCCGTCATCGAGCACCCGCTCAACTACGCGGAGGCCGACGCCGGGTTCGATAAGGCTCCGCCGCTGCTCGGTGAGGACACAGTTCGCGTGTTGCAGGCGGTCGGCTACGACGACGACCGCATCGCGGAGCTGGTCGAAAACGACGTGATCCCGGAGCCCTGAGCGGCGCGCGCGATCAGCGCGTCGTATCGAGCACCACTTTTCCGAGCGTTCCCGAGGCGGACAGCCGCGAGAGCGCCTCCGGAACCGCCTCCAATCCGAAGACCGAGTCGATCTCGACGGCAAACGTCTCGTCCGCGAGTCGCTCGCCGACGCGTTCGAGGATCGCCGCCTGATCGTCGGCCGAAGCTACGATCGACATGAATCGCAGGTCCGCGTCCGCCTGTTTCGCCGCCATCGGCAGGCCGCCGTTCAGCGTGATCGGTCCCTCCTCGCCGATGGCGACGATCCGACCGCCCCGAGTGAGACAGGTCAGGTTCGCGTCGAGGTGTGCGTCTGCGTGCGGTTCGAACACCACGTCGACGCCGCGGCCGTCGAGCGCCGCGTCGATCTCGCCCGCGAGGTCGTCGCTCCGGTAGTCGACGACGGCGTCGGCTCCGAGCGACCGCGCGAACGCCTCCGGCTCGCCCTCGCGCGCGGTGCCGACGACGGTCGCGCCCGCGGCGGCCGCGACCTGCACCGCGGCGTGTCCGACCCCGCCGGACGCGCCGTGAACGAGCGCAACGTCGCCGAGGCGGAGGTCGCCGCGCGTCACGAGCGCGCGCCACGCGGTCGCGAACGCCATTGCCGTGGCCGCGCCTTCCTCGAACGAGACGGCCTCCGGCAGCGGCGCGAGCTGGTCCGCCGGCGCAACGGTGTACTCCGCGTACGTGCCCGGCGAGAACAGACCGAGTCCGGTCGCGAACACGCGGTCGCCCGGCTCGACCGCCGTCACGCCCTCACCGACGGCCTCGACGACGCCGGCGAGATCCGACCCGCCGACGTGCGGTAGCCCGGAGGGCGGGCGGACGTTCCCCTCGCGCACGTACGTGTCGATCGGGTTCACGCTCGCGGCCTCGATCCCGACCAGCGCCTCTCCTCGTGCGGGCTCCGGTTTGTCGACTGTCTCCAGTGTCAGAACGCTCTCGTCTCCGTACTCGTGGTAGCGAACGGCGCGCATACCGTTCAGTGTGCGAACAGTGACCAAAGCGTTGTGGTAGCGGTGGTTCGCCGATCCGCCATGAGATAGCTTTTTGCTTGTGTCTCCCAAGCATACATCATGCACGTCAGCGGCCTCGACCACCTGGTGTTGACCGTCACGGACGTCGAACAGGCGGTGTACTTCTACGCGACCGTCCTCGGCGGAACCCCGGAGAGCTTCGACGGTGGTCGGCGGGCGGTGTCGTTCGGCGGTCAGAAGATCAACCTCCATCCGGCGGGTGACGAGTACACGCCTCACGCAGCGGAGCCGACGACCGGAAGTGGCGATCTCTGTCTCCTCGTCGAGGATTCCGTCGAGGAGCTCAGACGCGAACTCCGCGAGTACGGGGTCGCGATCGTCCACGGCCCCGTAGAGAAAGTCGGCGCGCGCGGACCCATGGAGTCGGTCTACGTCCGGGATCCGGACGGGAACCTCGTCGAACTCGCGCGGTACGACGGGAAAGCGTAAGATTCCGGTTACTCCACGTCGACGAGCCGGGCTCCTCGCAGCGTCCCGTCGTCCGTGACGCGGAGGTCGTGGCCGCCTTCTAACCGAACCGGGTCGCCGATAGCGAGGTTCTCGTCGAGCTGTGCGACGACGTTCGCGCCGCCGGGGAACGCGGCGAGCCCGAGCCGGTTCGGTTCCCGAACACCCTCGGGCGTGACGTGAACGGTCGTCACCGAACGGAGTTCGCCGTTCCCGGCGTCGACGCGGTCGAACGCTGACCCGCCGCACTCCAGACACCGGTGCTTCTCGTAGTAGGTTCGCCGGCCGCACTCGTGGCACTCCAGTAGCTGCGTCATGCGTCCGCCTCCAGAAGCGTGCAGACGGCGTTGTTCCCGAATCCGGCGACGTTGACCGCGAGCCCCCGCTCCGCACCCTCGACGGCCCGGTCCTCTGGAAGGTCGCCCCGAAGCTGCCAGACGAGTTCGACGACCTGCGAGACGCCGGTCGCGCCGAGCGGGTGTCCCCGAGCTTTGAGCCCGCCGCCCGGGTTCACCGGGAGCGCCCCGTCGAGTTCGGTCTCGCCGTCGCGGGTGAGACGCCACGCTTCTCCCTCCGGCGCGAGACCCAACTCCTCCATCTCCAGCCATTCGAGAATGCTGAAGGCGTCGTGAATGCAGGCGACGTCTATCGCCTCCGCGCCGAACCCGGCTGTCTCGTAGGCGTGCTCGCCGGCGAGCCTGACGCTCTCGATGTCGAGCGGGTCGGTACGGTCGGCGACCGCGTGAGTCCCCGTCGCGCTCTCACAGGCTGCCACGGATACCGCGTCCGGCGTCGGTTCGGCCGTAATCAACACCGCGGCGGCACCGTCGCTCGTCGGACAGCAGTCGTAGAGTCGCAGCGGCGAGGCGACGGCGGGCGAGTCGAGGACGTCGTCGACGTCGATACGCTTTCTGAACTGTGCGTATTCGTTTGCCGCCGCGTTGGCGTGGTTCTTCACCGAGATCCGCGCGAGATCGCGGCGGTCCGCGTCGTGCGCGTCGAGGTACGCGGCGGCCGCGAGGCCGCCGAACGACGGCAGGGTGACGCCCTGTTCGTACTCGCGGTCGTGTGTGATCCGACTGATTATCTCGGTCGCCGTCGCGGTGTCCGCGCTCGACATCTTCTCGCCGCCGACGGCCAGCGCGTACGTGCTGTGGCCGCCTGCAACGGCTTCGAACGCGCTCTGAACGGCGCTCGCACCGCTCGCGCTGGTGTTTTCGATCCGGCGTGCGGTGACGCCGGTCAGTCCGAGACTCCCGGTGAGCGCGTTCGCGAGCCCCGAGCGCTCGTTGAACGCCTCGGCGGCCATGTTTCCCACGTGGACCGAATCGACCGTCGATGCGTCGCACTCGGCGTCGTCGAGCGCGCGTTCGGCGGCCGCGAGAAGGAGGTCGATGAGGGGGCGGTCGTCCGCGCTCGCGAACTCCGTCATACCGACGCCGGCGATAGCCGGGGGATCATCGAGACCCAGTGATGCGTCTGGCACCCCTGCGTCCCGGTGCTGGGCAGTCATCGTGTGTACGGGGGTAGCAACCAAGTATGTATATAAGTATTGTTCGTGCCATCTGCGGACGGAGTCAGATCGCGTGCCGTACAGAGGCGACGGGACCGCATACCGCGGGAACGACGGTGAGATCCACCCGATACGCCGAACCCGCTGCTACTGTTTTCGGAGAATCGAGGAGAACGTCTCGCGTTTCAGCGCACGGAGGCTGTCAAGGACAGACAGCGGCTGTGCGGTCGAGCACGTCCGCGCGTCGAGAAAAATCAAAGCGAAGACCGAAATCGACGAGACGCCCGAATCCGACTACTCCGAGGCGATAGCGCCGTGTTACCTGAAGTTGTTTATCGCGTTCTTCACGTACGGCCCGACGAACGGCCCGATCAGCACCACGATGATGAGGATAGAGATGCTGAGCGTGAGCGGCCGGCTCGGGTTGACGAAGATTCCGTATCCGCCGCCCGACAGCTGGAGCGAGCGGAAGAAGTTCTCCTCGGCTATCGGCCCCAGAACGATTCCGAGGACGAATGCGATCACCGAGAACTTGTACTTCACCATGTAGTAACCGATGATCCCGAGCGCCAGGACACCGAAGGCGTCGAACCAGTTCCGGCGCAGGCTGAACGCCCCGATGAACGACAGCACGATGACCATCGGGATGATGATGTCGGTGTCGATCTTCGTGATCGCGCTCGCGTACGGGATGACCGAGTACCCGACGGCGAGGATGAGGATGTTGCCGAGGAACACCGAAACGAACAGCGCGTACGTGATGTGGAGCTGTTCGCCGAACAGCTGCGGACCGGGCTGAAGCCCGTGCATCAAGATCCCACCGAGGAACACCGCCGTCGATCCACTGCCGGGGATACCGAACGAGAGAGTCGGAACGAGCGACCCGCTGACAGTCGGGTTGTTCGCTCCTTCGGGGGCGATGATACCGCGCGGGTCACCCTCGCCGAAGATCCCGTCAGCGGCCGATGACCGCGCCTCCTCGGCGTATGCGACGAACGTCGACGTGGTCGCACCGGAACCCGGAACCGCGCCGATCAGCATCCCGATGACACCCGCCTTGATGGTCGTCTTGGGGTACTGGAACACGGTCTTGATCCCGTCGGTGATGCTGCCCGTGATGCCGACGGCGTCTTCTGCGATCTGGTCTTGGACCGCGAGCTTCATCATCTCCGCGAAGGCGAACATGCCGATCAGGGCAGCGACGAAGTTGATCCCGTCGTACAGCGCGAGCTGACCGAACGCGTAGCGAGGGGTCGGAGACATGATCGCGACGCCGATCGTCGAGATCATGAAGCCGAACGCGCCCGCCACGATCCCCTTGACGATCGACCCGTCAGCGACGATCGTGATGAGTGATATACCCAAGATCGCGAGTAAGAAGTACTCGACCGATCCGAACAGGAGAACGACCTCGATGAGGATCGGTGAGATGAGGACTAACAGTATCGCGGCGACGAACCCGTTCAGCGCGGAGGCTGTCGTCGCGATCGCGAGTGCGTTCTTCGCGAGCCCCTTCTTCGCCATCGGGTAGCCGTCGAGCGTCGTCGCGGCGGCCGACTCTGTACCCGGCGCGTTCAACAGGATTGCAGCGATGCTCCCACCGAACATCGCACCACTGTAAATGGAGATGAGGAGGATGAGCGCAGGCGTCGGATCGAGCGGCACGGTAAGCGGCAGAACGATCGCCATCCCGACGGGCGAACCGATCCCCGGTAGCGCCCCCATGACGATTCCGGCGAGCAGTCCGGCCGCCATCCAGCCGATGACCGGCCAACTGACCGCGATCGAAATGCCTTCGATGAGACTACCAACCGCCATCTACAGTCCCCCCGTAAACACGATTGCTCCCTGATCGAACGGCATGAGCAGGAAGATAATGAATCCGTAGACGATGACTGTCGCAAGCGCGGCGAGGAAGGCCCCTTTGTACATCTCCACCCGGAACCACGTCGTGTACGAGAACACGAACAACGGAGTTACGTAGAGGAACCCGGCCGCCCACCCGAGAGCAAAGTAAATGCTCGAGAAGATGATCATGATCACGGTGTTGTTAATGTTAATCCCCCACTTCTCGTGGAGAGGCGGGCGCTTCGCGACGGCATCACCGGTCTCGTCCTCGTCTTCGGTGTCGACGTATTTCTCGTCGATATCGGCTTGTTCGGCCTTGCTCTCTTCGATGGCGTCGACGCCTTCGGTTTGCTTCTCCTCGAAGCTCTCCGTCATGCTCACGTCTTCGCCGACAAACCGCTGGATCGGTCCGGGGAGATAGTTCTGAATGAGGATGAGGAACGATCCGATCCCGACGACCTGTGCCATAAGCTGCGGGAAGATCGCCGCGTTTTTGGGATAGTCTTTGAGTATCGGGTCCACGTAGAATAGGATGGACAGCCCGATGAGCGTTACGAGCAGTACGTGTTCGGCTGTAATGCCTTCAAGCCGTTGTGAGTAATTGACCATGACAGTGGTGTCTCATCCGGGGAACTCCAAGTATAAATAAATTAAGTACGACGCGACGCCGAGGCCCTGACCGACTCAGGGCTGGTTTTCGTTGACGAGTTGCAGAATCTCGAGCTCTTCGTACTGCGCGAAGGCGTCCTCGAAGTTCTGCTCTGCGACCTCCGGCCCCTCGAACACGACCGGGTTCCCCGTTTCGTCGCTCCACGCCTGCGTGGCCTCGTTGTTGACCGTGGCTTCCAGCGTGTCCGCGTAGAAATCGACGATCTCTTGGGGGGTCTCCGGCGGCGCGTACATGCCACGCCAGACACCGCCCACGAAGTCGATCTGCGGGTAACCGAGGTCGGTCACGGAATCGATGTCCGGGTAGACCTGGGTACCGGGTCCGTAGAACGTCGTTACCGGATAGATACGACCGGTGTTGACGACCGACTGCGTCCCGGCGTCGGTCCCGATACCACACGGGACCTCGCCGCTGGCGACCGCCTGCGCGACCGGGCCGGTCCCGGTGTACTGCACGCGGTTCTGCCAGTTCCATCCGACCTCGTCCGAATACGCGTACTTGTACAGCAGGACGATGATGTCCTGAGAGCTACCGGACGACTGGACGCCGATATCCTCCCACTCGCCGCTCTCGTACTTTGCGAGAACGTCGTCGAAGGTCTCGACCTCGTCTTGGTACTCCTCGTTGACGACGAGACACCACGTCGACTGCCCGACGACACCGAGGCCGGTGAGGTCGCGGATGTCGAAGTTCGGCTCGTTGAGCAGTTGCGGAGCTACCTCAAGCGGACCCGCGTTGCCCGCGATGGTCTGTCCGTCGGGTTCTGAGCGGTACAGTTCGCCGAGGCCGTTCAGGCCACCGGCACCCGGAATGTTATCGATCTGCAGCGACTCGCCGAGTTCCTCCTGGAACCCTTCCTGAATACCGCGGGCGTACGTGTCCGTACCACCGCCCTCGTCGTACGGGACGATGTAGCGCACGGTTCCGTCCGGCGACCATCCGCCGCCGTCGCCGCCGTCGGACCCACCGTCACTGCCGTCGGAGCCCCCGTCGGACCCGTCGGACCCGCCGTCGCTGCCGTCGCCGCCGTCGCCGCCGTTGCCGGAACACCCGGCAAGGGAGACGGCCGACGTCGCACCGACTGCCTGCAGGAACCGCCGTCGTGTGTTCGAACTCGATTCGCCCGTATCGTCTGCTGTATTCTCTGTCATCTTGTCACGTAGTTTCGATAGTTGGTTTTGTCGGCCGGAACTGCCTTCTTGGGATTGCCTTTGCCGTGTCCAACCGTGACATTAGATGGTAATATCATAAATGTTTCCCCTCGTTGTTTCCGTCTCACACGAGTTCGACGTGACGTGAACACGGCGAAAGGCCGGTGTGGCGAGGCGTCGCACGCCGGGGTGTCCGGTGTCCGTGTGCGGTGACGAGATAAGTCAGAACTGGGAGGCGAAACGGCGAGACGAGCGGATCGGAGGCTGCATGTGGCACAGATCGAGCCTGTGTGGCACAAACCGGGTCTGTCTGCGGCGGCCGCGACGGCGACCGGGTGGAATATTTTATATAACAGGATTGAATACGGACAGTATGGTGATCGTTGCAGCCGTTGATCGGTCAGAACGGG
The DNA here is from genome assembly GCF_000746205.1 of Halorubrum sp. BV1. Taxonomy (NCBI): domain Archaea; kingdom Methanobacteriati; phylum Methanobacteriota; class Halobacteria; order Halobacteriales; family Haloferacaceae; genus Halorubrum; species Halorubrum sp. BV1. Next base: position 319,382 of record NZ_JQKV01000001.1, on the reverse strand, counting down.
CCCCGGCAATCGTCGAAGAGGCAGTCGAACTCGGCGAGGCGTTCGACGAGCCCGTCGAAGTAGTGCACGTCTTGACGCGTCAGACGTTCATCGACCTCGAACGGACGAGTGTCAGCGACACGGGGAACACGATCCCGACCGACGATATTCTCGAAATCGCGGAAGACATCGCCCAAGAAGTGGTCGACGACTCGTCTGCAGTCGACGTATCTCCTGTCGGTCTCCTCGGTGATCCGGCCGACGAGGTCGTCAACTACGCCGAGTCCAACGACGCACGATACCTCGTCATCGCCGGCCGCAAGCGCTCGCCCGTCGGGAAGGCGCTCTTCGGCAGCACGGTCCAGTCCGTGATGCTCGACTCCGATGTCCCCGTCGTCTCGATCCGCGCCGACTAACAAGTCGGCACCGGATAGTCCGTGAACCCGAGCCGATCGCGGCCCGTCCCGGAGCCCGGTGGCGCATCGGAACGGAGCGACCCGTGAGCGCTGTTTAGCGATCTGCCGTCCATCCGCTCGAATGGGGACGCCCACGTCAATAATGCGTCCGTGAAACGGACGTTTTGAGCTGCGTGGCTACAGCCGGTCTTCGATCGCGTCGATGACGTCGCCGGTCGAGGCCGACCCGCCGAGGTCCGGCGTCATCGGAGCGTTGTCATCAGAGAGCACCGCTCTGACGGCGCTCCAGAGCGCCTCACTGATGGCGTCCTCGCCGAGGTTTTCGAACATCATGGCTGCGGAGAGTACCGTCGCCATCGGATTGGCGACGCCCTGACCGACGATGTCGGGCGCGCTCCCGTGGACCGGCTCGAACATCGAGGGGTACTCGTCGTCCACGTTGATGTTGCCGGACGGGGCGAGTCCCATGCTACCGCTGACGATAGCGCCGATGTCGGTCAAAATATCGCCGAACAAGTTGGAAGCGACGAGCACGTCGAACTCCTCCGGTCGGCGAACCAGGTCCATGCTCGCGGCGTCGACGAGCAGTGACTCGACCTCGACGTCCGGATAGTCCGGGGCGACGTCTTGGACGACGTCGTCCCAGAACGTCATACTGAACGCCTGCGCGTTGGACTTCGTGATGCTCGTCAGGTGTCCGTCGCGCTCGGTCGCGGCCTCGAAGGCCGCCCGAACGATCGTCTCCGTCCCCTCCCGCGTGTGGACCGCGCTCTGTACGGCCACCTCGTGGTCGAACCCCTCGTGGATACGTCCGCCCGCATCGGAGTACTCGCCTTCGGTGTTCTCGCGGAACACGACGAAGTCGATGTCGCCGCTCTCGTAGCCCCGGAGCGGGCTCTCGACGCCGTCGAAGAGGATCGACGGGCGCTTGCACACCTGCTGGTTGAATCCTTTCCGAATCGGCAAGAGGAGCCCGTGAAGCGTGATGTGGTCGCGGACGTCCGGGTGACCGACCGCGCCGAGCAAAATTGAGTCCGCGTCGACGATCTGATCGAGCGCGTCGTCCGGCATCATCTCACCCGTTTCGAGGTACCGTTCCGTTCCCCAATCGTACTCGGTGAACTCGACGTCGACCCCGTGTCGCGACGCGGCTTCGTGGAGCAGTGGCAGGGCTTCGTCGACGACTTCCGGACCGATACCATCGCCTGGTATCGTCGCTATCTCATACGACATGCGTTCGAAATTCGGTCACGTATAGTAAATACTTTGGTACGTGACACGCTTTGCCCGCCTTCGGACTCACAACCCTTTTTACGACCTTCATGGTATTGCGGTGCATGGTAAGCGAAACAGCCTTCGAGAGTATCTCGCTCGACGTCACCGACGGCGTGGCGACGATAGCGTTCCACAGGCCCGAGGTGTACAACGCGCTCAACGATACGGTCATGCTGGACCTGCTTCGCGCGTTCGACGAGATCCAGCTCGACCGCTCCATCGACGTCGTCGTGATAACGGGCGAGGGCGACGACGCGTTCTCCGCGGGTGCCGACATATCCCAGTATGCGGGAACCGCAGAGGAGCACGATCCGCGACAGAAGGACCGCCAAGAGTTGTTCTATGAGATGTATCGCAAGCCGTTCGAGTGTCACGCGCCCGTGATAGCCAAGATCAACGGCTACTGCGTCGGCGGCGGTCTCATCTTCGCGATGTACTGTGACATGCGGATCGCGGTCGACGACGCCAAGTTCGGCGTCCCGGTGACCGACATCGGCCAGATCCCGACCGGCAACTCCACATGGCGAGCGATCGAGCTCGTCGGCGAGGCGAAAGCGAAGGAACTCGTCTACACGGCCGGGATGATCGGAGCCGACGAGGCCGAGCGGATCGGGCTCGTCAACCACGCCGTCCCGCGCGAGGAGCTCGACGAGACGGTGACGGAGATCGTCGAGGCGATCCAGAGCACGGGTCGGTCTGCGGTGAAGAACTCGAAGCGCGCGTTCAACCACGCGGTCGACGCGGAGACCGCGGAGGAGAACCGCGAGTTCGAGTCGGACGTGTGGTGGGAGCAGTTCGCGACCGACGAGCGGGAACGCCTCGTCGACGAGTTCAACGAGCAATGACGGGGGGGCCGCTCGCCGACCTCACCGTCGTGGAGATGACCGGTCACCGCGCGGGCCCGTTCTGCGGGGCGCTGCTCGCCGACATGGGGGCCGACGTCGTGAAGATCGAACGACCGGGCGCGGGTGATCCCGCCCGCAGTCAAGGCGTCGGCCCCGACGGCAAGTCCGGCTACTTCATGGCGAACAACCGGAACAAGCGCTCGGTCACGCTCGATCTCAAGTCCGACGCGGGCACCGAGGCCGCGCTGTCGCTCTTAGAAGAGGCGGACGTGTTCATCGAGAACTTCGGGTACGGTGTCACGGACAAGCTCGGCGTCGGCTACGAGGACGTGACGGAGCGGAACCCCGAGATCGTCTACGCCAGCATCAAAGGCTACGGCGAGACCGGTCCGCGCAAGAAGCAGGCCGGCCTCGATCTCATCCTGCAGGCGGAAGGCGGGATAATGAGCGTCACCGGACCGGAGGGTGGCGAACCGGTCAAGGTCGGACAGGCGATCGGTGACCTCACGACCGGAATGTTCACCGCCATCGGACTGCTCGCGCGGCTCTACGAGCGCGGACACCTCGGCGACGGGGACGACGAGTCGTTCAACGGGAAGTTCGACGTAGGACTGTTCGACTCCATCGTGACGCTGATGAACGAGTACCTCACCTCCTACTCGATGGACGGGTCCGTTCCCGGGCCGCAGGGGACCTCCCACCAGACGCTCGTCCCCTATCAGCGGTTCGAGACCGCGGACGGTGCGCTCGTCACCGGCGTCCCGAGCGACGACCGATGGGACGACTTCGTCGAACTCGTCGGCCGCGAGGAGCTATCCGAGTACCCGACGAACGACGACCGGTTCGAGCACGCAGACACCGTCGTCGGGATCATCGAAGAGGAGTTCGAGACGGAGTCCACGGAATACTGGCTCGACAAACTCATCGAGTACGGGTTCCCGTGCGGGCCGATAAACGATGTCGAGGACGTCGTCAACTACGACCAGACGCGGGCGCGCAATCTGGTCGTCGAGCACGACGACCCCGACTGGGGCGAGTGTCTCCTGCCCGGCCACCCGATCAACTTTCCCGACCACGACGACATCGTGCGTTCGCCAGCACCGCGACTCGGCGAGCACACGGAGTCCGTCTTCGCCGAGGTCGCCGGCGACCAGACCACGCTCGACGAGTGGCGCGACGAGGGCGCGTTCGGCGGCGAGTAGGCGGCTACCTCATTCGCGCTCGGCACATTCGTTCGTCGGCGTCGACCGTCGATAGGTGAATACTGAACGCCCCGTCGAGCCGATGCGCGTTACGCGAGCGCGTCGGCGAGCTTCTCTATCGGATGCGGCGGCTTCTCGTCGTATTCGTCGCCGATCTGCGTCCGGCAGGACGCGCCCGGCGCGACGACGCTGTCGCCGTCGCTGTCGTCGATCCGGTCGAACAGCATCGACCCGATCGCCTGACTCATCGAGTAGTGCTCGGCCTCGTAGCCGAACGTCCCCGCCATCCCGCAACAGCTCGTGTCGAGCGGGTCGACCCGGAAACCCGTCCGGCGGAGCACGCCGACCGCGTGGTGGTCCTTCTTCACCGATTTCTGGTGACAGTGACCGTGGTAGGTGAGCCGCTCTGCGCCGCCGTCGGCGTCGAGCGCCTCGTCAAGCCGGTTGACGTCGACGTACTCTAACACGCCGTAGGTGTTTTCGGCGACGGTCGCCGCGGCGTCAGACGAGAGCAAATCGAGGTAGTCGGACTGGAACATGACGGCATCAGAGGGCTCGACGACGACCACGTCGCGGCCGTCTTCGACGCGAGGGGAAAGCGCCGCGACGTTGGCTTCGGCGGTCTCGCGCGCCTTCCCCAACAGCCCCTTCGAGTGGGCCGGCCGACCGCTGTCTGTGATGTCTTCGGCGACTTCGACGTGGACGCCGGCGGCTTCGAGCACCCGGACCGCTGCCTTGCCGGCGTCGGGGTTGTTGTAGTTGGTGACCGTGTCGGGCACGAGGACGACGCGGTGTTCCGCGGACGACTCGCTCACCGTCGACCCGCCGCGCGCGCTCCACCAGTCGACGAACGTCTCCCGATAGAACGTCGGGAGCGAGCGCTCGCGGGCGATCCCGAGCGTCTTCTCCATCACGGCGCGTGCGCCCGGGATCTTGGTGCCGAGGTTCGAGAGGGGAGCGGTCGCGCTCCCCAGCTTCGAGAGCGTCTCGACGTTGGCGAACAGCTTCGAGCGGAGGTCCGCGCCGTGTTTCTCGTGGTGGGCGTTCTCCACCTCGACTTTCATCTTCGCCATGTCGACCTCGCTCGGACAGTCGATCGAACAGCCCTTACAGCCGACACAGAGGTCTAACACCTCGTGCATGAACTCCGTGTCGAACTGCTCGTCGTCGTCGAGGTCGCCGCTCATCGCCTGCCGGAGGAGGTTCGCCCGACCGCGCGTGCTCGTGATCTCCTCTTGGGAGGCCCGGTAGGTCGGACACATCACGCCGCCGGCCCCGTCCTGGCTGGTGCGACAGCCGCCACAGCCGTGACAGAGCTCGGCCATCCCCTGGAACCCGTTGTCGTTGTCCCACTCCAAGGCGGGCTCGAAGCCGGCGTCGAACTCGTAGTCCTCGCCGAACCGGAGGTTCTCTGTCATGTCGTGGTCGCCGCAGACGCTGCCGGGGTTGAGGAGCCAGTCGGGGTCGAACGCGGTCTTCAGGTCCCGGAACACGTTCCAGAGCCTATCGCCGTACAGCTTCCGATTCCACTGCGTCCGCGCGCGGCCGTCACCGTGCTCGCCCGACACCGACCCGCCGAGGCGCACGGCGAGGTCGGTCGCGGCGTCGGAGATGGACTCCATCGTCTCCGTCCCCTCCGCCGTCTTCGTGTTGATGAGCGGCCGGACGTGCATACAGCCCGGGCCGGCGTGGGCGTAGAAGCTCCCGAACGTGTCGTGGTCCTCGAAGATCTGCTTGAACTCCTTCGTGTACTCGGGCAGGTGCTCGGGCGGGATCGCGAGGTCCTCGATGAACGCGATGTGCTTCTCGTCGCCGGTCCGCGAAAGTAGGATCGGCGTCGACGCCTTCCGCATCTTCCAGAACTTCTTCTGGGTCTCCTCGTCGTACGCGGCCATCCCGTCGAACGCCAGATCGCCGACGCGATCGTCGAGGAGGTCGTCGACCCGCGCTTTGGCCTCTTCCTCGGTGTCGGCGTAGAACTCGATCAACAGGAACGAGTCCGTCTCGTCCGGGAGCAGACCGATGACGTCTTTGAACTCCTCTAAATCGCGCGCCAGATCGACGAGGACGCCGTCGAGCACTTCGACCGCGGCCGCGTCGTGTTCGAGGATGGGACCCACGTCCTCCATCGCGTCCATCAGGCTGTGGTACGTGAGCAGGCCGACCCCTTTCGTCTCCGGGATCGGCTCCAAGCTGATCTCGGCTTCGGTGACGATCGCCAGCGTCCCCTCGCTGCCGACGAGGAGCTTGGCGAGGTTCACCGTTCCCGACTCGGACTCCTCGACCAGCACGTCGAGGTTGTACCCCGAGACGTTCCGCTTGAGGTCGGGGTACCGGTCGTCGATCTCGTCTGCCTCCTCGTCGAGGATGCGGACGACCTCGGCGTAGATCCGTTCGAGGAGCGCACCGTCGGGGTCCGCGTCCTCGCGCAGCTCCGACACCGCGATCTCGCCGAACGTCTCGACGCTGCCGTCGGCCAACACCGCTTCGACCTCCTCGACGTAGGCGTCGGTCTTCCCGTACTTGAGCGAGTGCGCGCCGGTCGTGTTGTTCCCGATCGCGCCGCCGAGCGCGCTCCGGTCGGCGGTCGACGGGTCGGGCGCGAACTTCAGGTCGTGCGGTTCGAGCGTCCGGTTTAGCTCGCCGAGCGTGATCCCGGTCATCGCCCGCGCCTGCCGGCCGTCGGGGTCGACGTCGAGGACGTCGGTCATGTACCGGGTGAAATCCAAGACGACCGCCTCATTGACGGACTGCCCGGCGAGGCTCGTCCCGCCGCCGCGGGGCAGTACTGGGATACCCCCTTCGGCGCAGTACTCCGTCACGGCCGCGACGTCCGCGGTCGAGGTCGGGTAGACGACACCGATCGGCGTCACCTCGTACGCCGACGCGTCAGTCGAATACATCTGTTTCGAGTACTCGTCGAAGCGCACGTCGCCGTCGACGAGCCCGTCGAGGTCGGAAACGAGCGCAGAGTCGGTGTCGTCCCCGCCGCGGTAATCGTAGTTCGTCCGCGGATCTGTGGATGGGTCGGGAGGTGTGTTTTTGGAAGCCATCTGTGTCGGTCGTATTAGCGAATCTCGGTGTGGCTGAGGTATGAATGTTACGCGTCAACAGACACCGACCGCGATCTGCGTGGTCTGACGACACGCGTTCACATCGGCGGCCGACACGCGTTCACATCGGCGGCCGACACGCGTTCACATCGGCGGCCGACACGCCGAGCACGGACGACTCGATCCGAAAAAGCGGGACAGCGGACGGCGCGAGCGGACTACTCGCGCTCTTGGGCGTCGACGACGGCGACGGCGGCGAGGTTGACGATGTCTTTCACCTCGTCGCCGCGCTGGAGCACATGGACCGGTTCGTCCATGCCGACGAGCATCGGGCCGATGGCCTCTGCGTCGCCGAGGCGCTGGAGCAGCTTGTACCCGATGTTCCCGGACTCGAGGTTCGGGAACACGAGGACGTTGGCGGGCTCGTCGAGGTCTGAGAACTCGTAGGTGTCGGTGAGCATCTCCTCGACGAGCGCCGTGTCCGCCTGCATCTCGCCGTCGACCGGGAAGTCCACCGCGGCGTCCTCGCGGAGCATGGCCGCGGCGTCCCGTGGAGCTCGCATCTCCTCGCCCTCGACGCTCCCGAAGTTGGAGTACGAGAGCAGCGCCGCGCGCGGCTCGACGTTGAACTGTCGCGCCAGCTCTGCGGTGTGTCGCGTCGTCTCCGCGAGCACGTCGGCGTCGGTGTCGCGGTTGACGGTGACGTCGGCGAAGAACACCACGCGGTTCCCGATGGTCAGCATGTAGACGCCGGAGACGTACTCGGCGTCGTCGGCGGTCCCAATGACCTGAAGCGGCGGCCGAAGCGCGGACGGATAGTGGTGTGTTAGCCCGGTGAGCAGGGCGTCCGCGTCGTTTTGGTCGACCATCACGCTGCCGAGGTAGTTCGTGCTGGTCCGGACGAGTTCGCCCGCCTCGCTGCGGGTGATACCCTTGCGCTTGCGGAGCTCGTGCAGTCGGTCCGCGTACGCGTCGTACTCGGCGTTTGTCGGGTCGTTGACCATCGGCTCGTAATCGAGCCCAAGCTCGTCGATCGTGGCCGTGATCGCGTCCTGATCGCCCAACAGCACGGGCTCTGCGATCCCCTGCTCCGAGAGCTGGTAGGCCGCGCGGATCATCTTCTCGTCTTCGCCCTCCGCGAGCGCGATGCGCTTCGGGTCCTGTTTGGCCTTGTTGAAGACGATCCGCATCATCTCGCGGGACTTGCCCACGCGCGCCTCAAGCGCGTTGCGGTACTCGTCCAGATCGACTTCCTCGCGCGCCGCGCCGGACTCCATCGCCGCCTCGGCGACCGCCGGCGCGACCTCGAAGAGGACGCGCGGATCGACGGGTTTCGGCAGGATGTACTCCGGACCGAACTGCAGCGGCTCGTCGCCGTACGCCTTCAACACCGCGTCGGGAACGTCCTTGCGGGCGAGTTCCGCGAGCGCCTCGGCGCAGGCGACTTTCATGTCCTCGTTGATCTCCGAAGCACGCACGTCGAGCGCGCCGCGGAAGATGAACGGGAACCCGAGGACGTTGTTCACCTGGTTCGGGTAGTCAGAGCGGCCCGTCGCCATGATCACGGTGTCGTCGCGGGCGTTTTTCCCCTCCTCGTAGCCGATCTCGGGAGTCGGGTTCGCCATCGCGAAGATGATCGGGTTGTTCGCCATCGAACGAACCATGTCCTGTGAGACGATGCCGCCGGCCGAGAGGCCGACGAGCACGTCCGCGCCCTCCATCGCGTCGGCGAGATCGCCGTCCTCGATGTCTCGGGCGAACACCCGCTTGTACTCGTTGACGTCGCCGGCCTCGGCCCGTTCCTCGGTGATGATGCCGGTCGAGTCACAGAGCACGATGTTGTCGGGGTCGACGCCGAGCGAGACGTAAAAGTGCGCTGTTGCGAGCGCCGATGCGCCGGCCCCGGAGAAGACGACTTTCATGTCGCCGAGGTCCTTGTCGACGATGTCGGCCGCGTTGATCAGCCCGGATCCGTTGATGATGGCGGTGCCGTGCTGGTCGTCGTGGAACACGGGGATGTCCATCTCGTCTTGGAGTCGCTCTTCGATCTGGAAGCACTCGGGTGCCTTGATGTCTTCGAGGTTGATCCCCCCGAAGGTCGGCTCCATCGCGGCGACGGCCTCGCAGAAGGCGTCGGTGTCGTCGATGTCGAGTTCGACGTCGAACACGTCGACGTCAGCGAACCGCTTGAACAGTACGCCTTTCCCCTCCATGACGGGCTTCGACGCCGTGGCACCGATGTTCCCGAGTCCGAGGACGGCAGACCCGTTCGAGACGACGCCGACTAGGTTCCCCTTCGCGGTGTAGTCGTACGCCTTCTCCGGCGACTCCGCGATCTTTCGACACGGCCCCGCGACGCCCGGCGAGTACGCGAGCGAGAGGTCACGCTGCGTGTTCGTCGGTTTCGTGGTCGCGATCTCGATTTTCCCCGGCGGGTCAGCCTCGTGATACTCCAGTGAATCGTCTTCCAGAGTCATACCGGTATGTTGTCAGACCTGCTTATATATTTATGGGGAACAGACGGCGGGGCCGCTGACAGTATGGCAAACACAAAAACAGCACGACTGCGCTCTGTCGAGCGGCTTTCCGGCGTCGCTTACTCGAGGTCGGGCCGCGAGAGTTCGGTCTCCTTCGCGGTGATGAACTCGAGTAACGCGGGCGTCCCCTCCTCGGTCTTCTCGATGGCGCGTTCGAGCGCCGGCGCGACCTCTGCGGGGTCCTCGACGCGCTCGCCGTAGCCGCCGAGCGCCTTGCCGACGTCGGCGAAGTCGCCGCTGAACGGCGTGTCGTACGACGCCATCTCGTAGTTGTTCAGGTGGATGGTCAAGATCGGGGCGTCCTCGCGGACGGCCGTCTCGAAGTCGAGACCGGTCATCCCGATGGCACCGTCACCCATGATGTTGATACAGAGCTTCTCCGGGAACCGGACCTTCGCGCCGAGCGCGAGCCCGAGCCCGTAGCCGAGCTGCGTCGTCTTCCCCCAGCCGATGTACGAGAGCGGCTCGTCCGTCTCGTAGAAGGGCGCAAGGAAGTCGCGCGGGTTGCCGGCGTCAGCCGTGATGATCGTCTCCGACTCGTCGACGACGTTCGTGATCTCGTGGATCACGCGGTAAGGGTTGATCGGCGTCTCGTCGGACGTGAGTTTGCCCTCCCACTCGTCGAGCCAGTCGGCTTTGACCGCGGCGATCTCGTCGGCGACGTCGTCGAAGCGACCGCGGTCGTCATCGACGCGTTCCGCGACCGCGTCGACCACCGCGTCGAGGACGATCTGTGCGTCGCCCACGAGCGCCATCTCGGAGTCGACGTCCTTGTCGATGTCGGTGGGGTCGAGCGTCGAGTGAATGACCGTCTTCCCCTCGGGGACGGTGATACCGTAGGCCGTCTCGGTGAAGCTGCAGCCGACGCCGAACAGGACGTCACACTCATCGAGGAAGTGCGCGAGCTGTCCGGGCTCGCTCTTGCTGCCGGCTCCGAGCGAGAGCGGATGGCTCTCCGGGAAGGCGCTCTTGCCGTTCAGGCTGGTCGCGACGGGCGCTTCGAGCGTCTCGGCGAGTTCTTTCAGTTCGTCCCACGCCTCGGCGTAGTGGACGCCCTGCCCCGCGAAGATGACCGGATTCTCGGCGTCGACGAGTTCGTCGGCGACTGCCGGCACGGCCTCGGGGTCGACCCCGGCTCGGTTGGCGCTCGACGGGACGTACTCGAAGTCCTCGGGCGCGTCCTCCCAGAAGACGTCCTTCGGGACTTCGACGACCGCGGGGCGCGGGCGGCCGTTCCGGGCCGCGGTGAACGCCCGGCGGAACGTCTCGCCGACTGCGTCGGGGTCGGTGAGCTGCTCGCAGGTCTTGCTCACGCTCTGATAGCTCACGAGCGAGTTGAACTTCGGATCCACGTCCGTCTTTGCTCGGTCGTAGCCGGCCGGGATCGCCACGAGCGGCGCGGACTCGCCGTACGCCTGCGCCACGGCACCGATGGAGTTCTCCGTTCCCGGGCCGTGCTGGCAGGCGAACGCGACGACCTCGTTACCGGAGGTGAGCCGCCCGATCGCGTCGGCCATGTGGACCGCCGTCCGCTCTTGGCGGGTAATGATCGTTCGAAGTCCGGCCTCCTCTGCGGCCCCGGTGTCGAAAAGCGGGTTGCTCGGGAATCCGAATACGTACTCTACTCCTTCCTCTTTCAGCGCGTGTGCAATTGCTTCAGTTACGTTCATCACTAGTCTCTCTTGCGGATGTACCGACCTCCGGCACGATAGGATATAAAAGTATCTGTGTGGCCTGTTGTCGTGTGACTTGTTGTGTATCACAGACGGTGAGACACGGTTGCCTGCCGCCTCCCGAAGGACTGATATGCCACTGTGACGACGGTGCCTCCATGTCCGAGCGAACACGACTCGATCACCTGTACGTCCACGAATCCGTCGAGAACGTCATCCCGCCCGAGGCGTTCGTCGAGGCGTTCGATCACCTCGACATCTCCGTCGAGTTAGTCGGCGACGGCGAGTCGTACGACGAGACCGACGCGGTCGCCACGTACGTCCCGAAGCCGGAGTTCCTCGATGCGGGATGGGTCCACTGCATCCGCGCGGGGTACGACGCGTTCGACACCGAGACGTACGACGCCGCCGGCGTTCCCCTCACGAACAGCACCGGGATCCACGACACCACGGTCAGCGAGGTCGCGATCGGGTACATGGTGTCGCTCGCGCGGCTCCTCCATGTGTATCGCGACAACCAGAACGAGCGGAACTGGTACACGCCCGACTACGAGCGCCCGTTCACCGTGGAGAACGAGCGGCTCTGCGTCGTCGGCCTCGGCACCATCGGCCAGGGGATCGCGGAGCGCGCCGATGCGCTCGGCATGGACGTGGTCGGCGTCCGGCGCTCTGACGAGTCCGTCCCGGGCGTCTCGGAGATCTTCGACCCCGCGGACCTCCACGACGCGATCGCGGACGCGCGGTTCGTCGCACTCGCGCTCCCACACACGCCAGAGACCGAGGGCCTGATCGGCGAGGCGGAGTTCGACGTGCTGCGCGATGACGCCTACCTCGTCAACGTCGCCCGCGGCCCGCTCGTCGACGAGGACGCGCTCGTCGACGCGCTGGAGCGGGACGCCATCGCCGGTGCCGGCCTCGACGTGTTCGAGACCGAACCGCTCCCCGACGACTCGCCGCTCTGGGACTTTGAAGACGTAATGATCTCGCCACACAAGGGTTCGGCGACCAACCGCTACCACCTCGACATCGCCGACCTCGTCGCAGAAAACGTCGAGCGCTACCAGACGGGCGAGACGCTGCGGAACCGCGTCGCCTGACCGGTCCATTCGGTTTCGTTATTGCGAACTGGAGATCGGCCCACGCTCTCAACAGCCGATCGGCTCCCGCATCACGCGCCAGATCCATCGCCGTCGCCGGCGGTTCGAGTCGCCTCGGTCTCTCGAATCACGGACATCGACCCCCAGAGAGCGGGCCACCCCAAGTTCCGAACGGACGCCCGCGTTGGGCGACTGCTCGGCGAGATTCTCTCTCTCGGACACCGACTCGCGGCGGAATTAGTTTCGTATGTTCGAACCACACACGCGCCGAGTGGCGGCATCTCTTACATTACTACCTTTGTAATTGTAATCTAGATCGGCGGTCACTGACCGTGAGCGAGGGTGACTTCGATGACGTTCGCCGTCTGGTTGAGCATCTCGGTGTATTCGTGCCGCGTGTCGTCGGGGCGCAGGCGGCTGATCGGCGTCATGATACTGATCGCGGCGTTCCGCCGGTCGCCCGTGTCGAGCGGCGTTCCGACGCACCCGACGCCGCCGAGTCGCTCCTCCTCGTTGTACGCGAACCCCTCCGTACGGATCTGTGCGAGTTCTTCGAACAGCCCGGAGCGCGTGGTTATCGTCTCGTCGGTCCGAGCCGGAAGTCCGTGTCGATCGACTATCTTGTCGACGTGGTCGTCGTCGAGGCTGGCCAGAAGCGCCTTGCCGAGCGCCGTCGTGTGGAGGTACACGCGTCGGCCGAGTCGGCTGTCGAGGGTGATCGCCTGGTCGCCGCGGGCGGTGTACACGTAGACGCCCTTGCCCTGCTCTTCGAACATCAGGTTCGTCAGTTCGCCGGTCGCTTCGGCCAGCTTGTCGAGTTCCGGTTTCGTCACGTCGAACACGCCGTCGTACTGTCTGGCCGTGCCGCCGAACTCCAGACACCGGAGGCCGAGCCGATACCCGGTCTCGTGGTTGACGACGAGGCCGTGCTCTTCGAGCGTTATCAGGTGTTTGTACACCGTGCTCTTGGCCAGATCCAGCCGGTCGACCAACTCCGCCATGGGGACACCGCCCTCGCTTTCGGCGATAGCGGTCAGTATCCGCATCGAGGTTCCCGTCGCCGCGACCGACTTCGTTTTTGCCCCCGTCATGCGCGTACTTGGCGCGAGACGGGTAATAAGGGTTGTGAGGGCAGTACACTTCAGTATCGGCACCGGGGATCAGTCCAGTGCCGGCCGTGACCCATCAGTGTTTCTTATATTCGAACTAGCTAGTGGCGTGTCGCCGCCGGCCGCGTCGACACGCCTTATACCCGTGAGACACGTACGATCGCGTATGCGAGAACTCGTCTTCGCGTTAGAATACCGCCCCGGGTGTAACCGGGTGGCCGACGCGCTCGCGGAACACCCCGACGCCCGGGTCCGATCGCTCTCGCTCCACGCCACCGCTGACCGCCTCTGGCGGGTGGACCACGCGACCGGCACACCGGCCGCGCTCGACGGTCTGGAGGCGGCCTTCCGCGACGCCGACTACTACGCGGACTGCCTCGCGACCGGCGACTGCGGCGCGACCCAGACCACGCGCGTGCTCGACCGCGACGGCGACACCCTCGTGTTGTACTCCGACTGGGAACGCACGCCGCGGTGTGCGTCGGTCCCGCACATCGCCCGCGAGCACCTCGGAGAGGGCGTGCTCTTCGAGACGCGACACGAAGGCCGCCACTACACATGGCGGCTCATCCACCCCGGAACGGGAGACGTGGGTGCGTTCTTCGACGCGATCCGCGACGCCGTCGGCGACTGCGCCCGCACGGAACTCCTCAAGACCGGGAGCACGTCCGCGGCCGCCGCCGGCAGTGGCGAGGGAACCGACGGCGACGAGAGCGACCTCTCGGCAGAACAGGAGGCCGCACTCCGCGCCGCCGTCGAGCACGGCTACTACGAGACGCCGCGAGAGACCGACGTCGGCGATCTCGCCGATCACCTCGGCGTTCCGCGCTCGACGCTCACGTACCGGCTCCGCCGCGCCGAAGAGCAGTTGGCGAAGCGGTTCGTCACGGAGGCCCGCCTGCCCGACTCGGCCGCCGGAGCCTAACGAGCGACCGCCCTCTGGATCACTTGGAATATTCCAACCAAGACTTACCCTGATGTCGCTCGTACGGTCGGGTAATGACAGACGACTCGGACGCGGACGGCGAGAACATCGGTGGGGCGAGGCGGCGAGAGCTGACCGCTCGGCTCGCCGTGCCGGCGATGGACTGCCCCTCGTGCGCCCGGAAGGTCGACGGCGCTCTCGCCCGCGTCGACGGCGTGGTCGACGTGGACCTCAATCCGACGGCGGGGACCGCGACGGTGGCCTACGACGCCGATCGCACCGACGAGGCCGCCGTGGTCGCCGCCGTCGAGGGCGCGGGCTACGAGGTGACGGGAGGCCGGCGGGAAACGAGTGCGGGCGGCGAGCGGAACGACGGCGCGGCCGACCGCGACGCTTCCGAGACCGCCGACGGCGACTCGGGTGGGGTCGCCGTCGCGCCGCCGACCGAGGTGTGGACGAGCACGCGCGCGAAGAAGACCTGGGTCGGTGCCGTACTCGTCGCGCTCGGGCTCGGCTTCGAGTTCGCAGCGACCGGACAGAACGTCTCGGTGGCGAGCGTCCTCGGCGCGCCGATCACGGTCGCGGACGCGCTGTTCCTCGGTGCGGTCGCGGCCAGCGGCTTGCCGGTGATCCGCGACGGTTACTACTCCGCGCGCAACCGGAGCCTCGACATCGACCTGCTGATGGGGACGGCCATCATCGCGGCCAGCGGGATCGGCTACTTCGTCGAGGCCGCGACGCTCGCGGTGCTCTTCAGTATCGCCGAGCTGCTCGAGGACTACGCGATGGACCGCGCCCGCGACTCGCTGCGCGAACTGATGGAACTGTCGCCCGACGAGGCGACCGTCCGCCGCGAGGGCGAGGAAGTCACCGTTCCCGCGGACGAGGTCGCGGTCGGCGAGACCGTGATCGTCCGACCCGGCGAGAAGATTCCGCTCGACGGAACGGTCATCGAGGGCGAAAGCGCCGTCGACCAGTCGCCGATCACGGGCGAGAGCGTCCCGGTCGACAAGACGCCCGGAGACGACGTGTTCGCCGGCAGCATCGCGGCGGAGGGGTACCTCGAGATCGAGGTGTCCTCGACCGCGGGCGACTCGACGCTCGCGCGGATAATCGGGATGGTGCAGGGCGCACAGTCGAAGCGCACGGAGACGGAGCGGTTCGTCGACCGCTTCGCGGGCTACTACACGCCCGTCGTGGTCGTCCTCGCGATCGCGACGGCCGCGCTCCCGCCGCTCCTGATCTCGGATCCGATCGCGGTCAACGTCGCGGGCTACGGCGTCACGTTCGTCGGCGACTGGGGCACCTGGTTCGTCCGCGGACTCACCCTGCTCGTCATCGCCTGCCCCTGCGCGTTCGTCATCTCGACGCCAGTCTCCGTCGTCTCGGGGATCACGAGCGCCGCGAAAAACGGCGTCCTGATCAAAGGCGGCAACCACTTGGAGGCGATGGGGGGTGTCGATGTCGTCGCCTTCGACAAGACGGGGACGCTCACCCGCGGCGAACTCGCCGTCACCGACGTGCTCACCGCCGACGGAACCGACGAGGCGACACTGCTCCGATACGCGGCCGCCGTGGAGCGGCGTAGCGAACACCCCATCGCCGCCGCGATCCTCGCGCGCGCCGAGGCCGCCGCTGCCGGAGCCGACGCCGGCGCGTCGAGAGGTGCGACGCCGGCGGATCCGGAGCCAACCCAGTTCGAGAGCCTCACCGGTAAGGGCGTCCGCGCCGTCGTGGACGGCGAGACGTACTACGCCGGCAAGCCGGCGCTGTTCGAGGATCTCGGGTTCGACCTCGGACGGGAACGGGCGGCGACCGACGGCGGCGAGGCGGCGACGCCGAGCGGGCGGACCGCACCCGACGCTGACCGCGACCCGGCGGCGACGGGCGACGGCGCGGGAGACGCGCGATCCGACAGGTCCGGCTCCCTCGACGCGGCGACGCTCGCGGCCGTCGAGCGCGAGGGGAAGACGGTGGTGCTCGTCGGCACCGACTCCGCGCTCCTCGGGGCCATCGCGGTCGCCGACGAGGTGCGTCCGGACGCCCCCCGCGTCGTCTCCCGACTGCGCGAACTCGGCGTCGAGCGCGTCGTCATGCTGACCGGCGACAACGAGGGGACCGCGAGCACGGTCGCGGAGCGCGCGGGGATAGACGAGTACCGCGCCGGGCTGCTACCGGAGGAGAAAGTCGAGGCGGTCGAGACGCTTCAGGCGGAGTACGGGGCGGTCGCGATGATCGGCGACGGG
Organism: Halorubrum sp. BV1; assembly: GCF_000746205.1. Lineage (NCBI taxonomy): Archaea > Methanobacteriati > Methanobacteriota > Halobacteria > Halobacteriales > Haloferacaceae > Halorubrum > Halorubrum sp. BV1. The sequence goes on along the minus strand of NZ_JQKV01000001.1, from coordinate 303,025 downwards.
ATCAACGACGCGCCGGCGATGGCGACTGCCGACGTCGCCGTCGCGATGGGAGCGGCGGGCACCGACACCGCGCTCGAAACCGCGGACGTCGCGCTGATGAGCGACGACGTCGGGAAGCTCCCGTACCTCTACGCGCTTTCTAACACCGCGAACGGCGTCATCCGTCAGAACGTCTGGGCCAGCCTCGCCGTGAAGTTCCTGTTAGCGCTCGGGGTGCCGCTCGGGCTCGTGAGCGTCGCCGTGGCGGTCGTCGTCGGCGACATGGGGATGAGCCTCGGCGTCACGGGCAACGCGATGCGGCTCTCGGGGATCGATCCCGAACGCTACGAGTGAACCGGCGACGAGTCCGCGGAGCGGCCCTCGGGCGGTCCATCGCGCCGAACGGCGATCCTCGCCGGTCAGATCGACTCGACCGTGTGGTGGTCGTCGTCGATGGCCGCCGCGTCTTCTGGCAGCAGGGCGACGACGAGGTAGCCGGCGTACTCGCGGAGGTACTCGACCATCGCGGCGATGCGGTCCGAGTCGATCGCTTCGAGCGAGTCCAACACCATGAACGGAAGCGTCTCGTACACGTCGTGGACGAGGTACCCGGCCAAGGCGAAGACGAGTCCCGTCACTTCTCGCTCGCTCTCCGAGAGATGGTCGACGGTGTCGCGGTAGGCGCTTCCGTCGTCCGTCGAACGGACGACGTGGAGGTCGAACCGGGCGCGCGAGACCTTGCGGCGTCCCTCTCGGACCTCCGACTCTCGGCGCTCGATCCAGATTCGGTCGATGTTGTCGTATCCGAGCACGTCCAACACCGCCGCCATGTGCTCGTTGAACGCCTCGACGGCGTCCGCTTCGATCCGGTCCACGCGCGTGCGGAGATCGGTCAGCTCGTCGGCCACCGCCTCGCGCCGCTCGCGGAGCGTCTCGCGCTCGTCGATCTTCGCTTCCGTCTCCTCCATCTCCGCGTCCACCTCCGCCAAGTCCGACTCCAGTCGATCGACGCGCAGTTCCAGTTCGTTGGCCTCGCGGTGACGCTCTATCACCTCGTCGTACTCGCCGGCCCCGACGTCTTCCGTCTCGGACTCGCGCTCTCGCACGCGCCCCTCGGCGGCCTCACGCTCGGCTTCGAGCGATTCGATCCGGTCTTTCACGTCCTCGATCTCCGTTTCGACCGCGTCGAGGCGCTCTTCGGCCCGCCGCCTCTCGGCCCGCTGCGCCTCGATTGACGACCGCTTCGACGTGAGCTCCGAGATTCGGTCTCGAACCTCGTTTCGCTCCTCCAGCCGCTCGCCTCTAAGGTCTCGGAGCGCGTCCACGGTCTCATCGATCCGGTCCCGCTCGACCTCGGAGCCGCAGGTCCAACACACGACCTCGTCGGTGCCGAGGAGTTCGTCCGTGACGGAGTTCGACCCCGAGTCGTCGGCGTCGTCGGTCGAGCGCTGTCCGAACGCCACGTCGAGCCCGTCGCCCTCCAGCATCTCCTCGTTGAAGCTGATCACACTGCCGAGTTCGTTCACCGTCTCGTCGAGCGCGCGCTTGCGTTCGCGGAGTTCCGTGAGCCGGCCGTCGATCCGCTCCGGGTCCTCGTCGGGCGGCTCCGACTCTTCGAGCGTCGCTTCGAGGTCGGCGCGCTCCGAGCGAAGCTCCGAAAGCGTCGATTCTTCGGTTTCGATCTCGAAGGTGAGATCTTCCACCTCCGACCGGGCCTCGCGGACCCGCTGAAACGCCGCTTCGAGTTCTTCTTTCCGAGAGCGGCTCTCTTCGAGGTCCGCGTCGAGTTCGTCGATCGCCTCCTGCGCCTCCGCGAGATCCGCGCGGGCCTCCTCCAGTTCGGTTTCGATCTCGTCCCGCCTCGTCTCCAGGTCAGGCAGCGTCGATTCGAGCTGATCGAGTCCCGAGATTCGGTCGTCGAGGTCGTCTTTTTCGCTCTCGAGTTCCCGGATCTCCGCTTCGATCTGGTCCGTGTCGACCGGTCGCATGATTATTTCGCGGAGGTCGTCTCCGCGAGCGACGGCACGCCGCGACTCGTTGTTTTCGAGGAGGAACGCGAACAGGTCGGCTATCTCCGGATCGTCGAGGTACGGGTCACCGCCGAACGCGATCGTGTCGCCGCGGCGAGTGAGCGTCCGCGTGTACGTTTCGTCACCGACCGTGAGTTCGACGCGGCCCTCTGTCGCGTCGCCTTTCAGCGACGGACGGGTGCTGCCGAGTCCGGCCATGAGCGCTTGCAAAAACGACGTCCGGTTTGTCGCGTTACGGCCGCTGAGAACCGTCACTCCGGGCTGAATCTCGACTTCTGTTTCGTCTATTCCCCCCACGTTGCTCGCGTGAACGCGGACGGGCGACTCCGAAAGCATCGTCGACTCCATTATGCAAACCTTACCGGTGCGACTGATATAATTGTTATGTAATCGCAAGCTCACGAGCGCGACGCCGCTAGGAGTCGCCGCAGTCACAGCCGCCCGACCGAAGCAGGTCGCCAACGGGGTAATCGGATCCGCAGTCCGGACAGATCGCGCGCACGTCGACCAATAGCTCGTAGTCGTGATCGGTCAACTCGCCGGCCTCGACGAGCGATTCGACGGTGGACTCGGTGACGGCAGCGGTCCGTCCTTGCAGGCGTTCGAGCGTCTCTACCTTGCGATCGATACGCCCGTCGGACCGGTCGGGGAGTTCCGCATCGCGGTAGCTCGTGAGGTACGTGTGGACGGCTTGGTGGGTGACGAAATCACCGAGCACGGCGTCGACGTCGACACCGGCCTGCTCCAAGTCGCGCCGCTTTCGCATCCGGTCTGCACTACCCGATTCCTCGTCTGTCAGGGCCGCGTACGCGCTCTCGACGTCGCTCTCCACCGCCGAGTAGCCCGCCTCACGCATCGCCGCCGCCAGGACGCGACGGTTGAACACGTCCGCGAGGTCGCGGAGGCTCGTCCGGTCTCCGTTCTCGCCGATCCACCGACGTTCCAACTCCGCGCCTAGACCGTCCAACTCGTACGCCTCGATCACCCGCGCCACTTTGCTGTTCGGCCGCGACGACGTATCGGTCATGCCCCACCTTCGCGCTCAGCCTTTACAAAAATAGCGGTGTAACATAATGGTCGGAGCGTACCTCCTCACGGCGGTAACAAACCCGTGTCATCGGCGGTCACGAACCTGTGTTACCGGCGGGCGCGAGCCCGCGTTGTCGCGAACGCGCTCCGCTGTGCTCCGTCCGTTTCCCGATCAGATCGAGCGGAACGGTAGCGTCCCGATTAGTGTTCCGCACTAAACGAAAAACAGTCAGAAATATATAATACATACGATTCTGGTTACTAGTCAGATATCGCTCCGAAAGCGGTGCGACTTCCACCCCATCACGACCGATCAACCGGCCGCCGGCCTCTCTGGAATGTGAAACGCATCGAGAGGCGATTTCGAGGCCCAAAACGAGACTTTCGAGGGGTCACAAAAAGCAGCACTGACCGGCCGCCGATCCGTGCTGTCCGTCCGACTCGCTTCGATCACTGTAGGATATCTGTTCGACGATTCATGACTTTGCTCGCCGAACTGTGTCGAATTATCCCCTTTCAATCTTCGAACCTCGCGTTTCAGTGAAATCGATCCCGGTCGGATCGCTCGTGGCGCAGCGATACGTCACTCATGGCCGACGGTCTGCCGCGGACCGATTCGGCCTACTCGTTTTGCGAGATATAATATCATTCCAACACATAATCTTTCAAATGTATTTGTTTTTCCCACAGAAAAATTAGGTATATACGTGGTGTGAGACTGAGAGGAGTCGCATCTGCGACCTGGTCCGCGGGAATGCGTCTCCGCCTCGGTGAGACAGCCGGTATCGTTTTGCGTCCGGCCGGACGACCCTAACGTATGTACGATACGATCCTGCTTCCCGTCGCGCCGGGCGGAGAGGCGAACGACGCGGTGCCCCATGTGGCGAGCCTCGCCGACCGCTACGACGCGACCGTCCACGTCGTGAGCGCGATCGACACCGTGGCACAGACGCTGCGTGGCCCACAGGCCGGCGCGTTCGCCGAGCGCGTCGAGGACGCGGCGCAGGCGCGGGTCGAGGAAGTCACGGGCGAACTGGAGGCGGCGGGTGTCGAAGTCGTCGGCAACGTCGTGCACGGCGAGCCGCTCGACGTGATCGAGAACGCTATCGGTAACAGCGGCGCCGACCTCGTGGTGATGCCGAGCCACGCTCGTACGGGACTCGAACGCGTGCTCTTGGGGAGCGTCACTGAAAAGGTGGTTCGCGTCTCGTCGGTCCCGGTGATCACGGTGCCGATCCGCGAGGACGAGTCGGATGCCGGTCGGGACGACGCGGCGTGACGGACGAGCCGGCGGCCGCGGACGGGGCCGCTCCGACGGGGGACGCGGGACGGCGACGCGCGTTTCGAGTCGCGTACGACGGCCGCGAATACGCGGGGTTTCAGCGCCAGCCCCACGCGACGACGGTCGAGGGAACACTGTTGCGCGCGCTCGCGAAACACGGGATCCTCGACCGCGGCGACGGGCCGACACACGCGACGCCACAGGACTACGCCGCCGCGGGACGCACCGACGCGGGCGTCTCTGCGGTGGCACAAACGGTCGCGTTCGCGGCTCCGGATTGGCTCACTCCCCGGGCGTTCAACGGCCAGCTCCCCGGATCCGTTCGGGTGTGGGCCGCCGCGGACGCGCCCGACGCCTTCCACGCGACACACCACGCGCTCTGCCGAACGTATCGGTACCACCTCTACGCGCCGGCCGGTGGGGAACGCGGTGCGGAAGCGAGCGCGCGGGACGGGAACGGGCGCGACGGCGCGGCCCGCGCTCCCGTCGACGACGAGCGCGTCCGTGACGCACTCACCCGGTTCTCCGGTGAGCACGACTTTCACAACCTGACGAGCGACGAGACGGGGACCGCCCGCAACCTCCACGCGACGGCGACGCGGGACGGCGACGTGCTCGTCGTCGAGGTGTCGGCCGACGGATTTCCCCGCGCGCTCGTTCGGCGGCTCGTCGCCGCGGTCGAAGCGATCGGTCGGGGCACGGCGGACCCCGCCTACGCCGACCGGCTGCTCGCCGCAGAGTCCGTTCCCGGGGAACTCGGCGTGGGACCGGCACCGCCCGAACCGCTGGTCCTCTGGGACGTCGCGTACGACGATATCTCTTTCTCCGTCGACCGCGAGGCCGCGGCGAGCGCGCGCGCCGCGTTCGACGAGCGTCATCGAGATGCGCGTCGTGCGGCCGCAGCGACCGGAGCGATACGCGATCGGATCGCGGAAAGCGATCGCGATCGCAGCGGCCGGTGAGCTGCCGGGGACGCAGCTGTCGCGACTCAGCCGTCAGAGAGTGCGGACTCGATTGCCGCCGAAATGGCGTCTGCGCCGTATCCGTCGACGGGTTCGCCGTTCACGAAGATGGCCGGCGTTCCGGAGACGCCGATCGACTCGCCTTCGCTCCGATCGCTCATCGACGCTTCCTCGTAGGCGGAGAACTCGGCGTCGGCCATGGCCGCACAGGGGTCGCCGCCCGCTGTCTCGGCGGCCGCCCCTATCGCCTCGCCGCTGTAGCTCCCCTGCGATTCGTAAACCGCCGTCGAGAAGTCGAAAAACGCCTCATCACCGCCGCGGGCACCGACTCCTCGCGCCGCGCTAGCCACGGGGACGGCCCACGTCTCGTTGACCGGAATCGGGAAGTCCCAGTGTTCATACCGGATGTCGCCGGACGCGAGGTACTCCTCGCGGATCGTCGGAAGCTCCTCGAGCGTGTAAGTCGCACAGTGGGGACACGTGAAGTCCTCGAACGCCTGTACGCGCACGTCCGCCTCCGGGTCGCCGAGCGTCGGCCGGAAGTCGAGATCCGGGTCGGTGGGCGCGGTTAGGTCACAGTCGTACTCGCCCGTGTCTAGGCCGACCGTGGTCCCGCTGTCGCCGCCGTTGCCGCTACCGCCGAGACACCCGGCCGCGCCGACGACGCCGATAGCCGCAGCGCCCGCGAGCAGGGACCGTCGCGTGTGTGTCATACGCGAGATCTGTTCGGAACGCACTTAACCACACTGCGATCGGGCGGTGGTGACCGGACCGACACCGGTCCGAACGTTTTTGCCGTCGCCTCGTGACGCTGTAGTATGAGCGACTGGGACCTCGACCTCCGAGACGCCGAAGCGGAGATGGACGAGGCGTTCGCGGCCAGCGGCGACGTCGTCCTCGGCGTCCTCGACGGGACTACCGATCCCGACGAGTGGGTCCGCAGCGTCGACTACGGCAACACCCTCGTGTTGACCATCGACGGCGATCTCAACGAACTCGCCGCGGGATTCGCCCGCGACGTCAAAGACATGGGCGGCGAACTCATGCACTTCCGCGGCTTCCTCGTCGTCACGCCGCCCGGCGTCGCCATCGACACCGACCGACTGAGCGACTGATTAACCGGGCAACCGAGAGACCGGCTGAGCGATCGACTGAGCGATCGAGTGCCAAATCAGATCTCCACCGGCCCTTCCGAACGACAGGGTCGGTTTCGTCGGCATTTCTGACGGGTGACAGCAGCACAAGAAGTATCACGCTTCGGTGAGAGGGTGTCCCCATGAAAGCCGTCGTACTCGCGGGGGGATACGCGACCAGACTCTGGCCCATCACTCACCACCGACCGAAAATGTTCCTTCCGGTGGGAGAAAACACCGTCATCGACGAGATATTCGAGGACTTGGAGGCCGACGACCGCGTCGACGAGGTGTTCGTCTCGACGAACGAGCGGTTCGCCGACACGTTCGCAGCGTATCTCGCCGATAGCCCCTTCGAGAAGCCGACGCTCTCGGTCGAAGAGACCGTCGAGGAAGACGAGAAGTTCGGCGTCGTGGGGGCGCTCGCACAGCTCGTCGACCGTGAGGGCGTCGACGACGACCTGATCGTCGTCGCCGGGGACAACATGATCAGCTTCGATCTGGGCGAGTTCGCGGACTTCTTCGAATCGAAGGGGACGCCGACGCTTGCCGCCTACGACGTCGGCGACCGCGAGCGCGCCAAGTCGTACGGGCTCGTCGACCTCGACGGCGACGAGGTGATCGACTTCCAAGAGAAGCCCGACGACCCGAAGACGACGCTCGTTTCTATCGCCTGTTACGCGTTTCCGGCCGAGACGCTGCCCGACCTCTCGACGTACCTCGAAGACGGTAACAACCCGGACGAGCCCGGGTGGTTCCTCCAGTGGCTCCAAGGGCGCGGGTCGGTCCACGCGTTCACCTTCGACGGCGCGTGGTTCGACATCGGGACCGCCGACAGTTACCTCGACGCGGTCGAGTACGCGCTCGACGGCGGAAGTCTCGTCGCCGACGGCGCGACCGTCGAGGACTCCGAGATCGGCGACGTCGTCCACGTGATGGACGGCGCGACGGTCACCGATTCGACGCTCGACCGAGCGGTCGTCTTCGAAGACGCGACCATCGCCGACTCGTCTATTCGCAACTCCGTGATCGACGAGGGCGCGACACTGACGGGCGTCGACCTCTCCGGCTCGCTGATCGGCGCGTACACCTCGATCACCGACGGCGACGGGTTCTAACGCGGGTCGTCGACCTCCCCGTCTGCCTGTCCGTGCGTGTGGTGGTAGCAGTCGAGCGCGGGACTGCCTGCATCGTCCACCGGCTGGAAACACACGCGGCGGTACCGCTCGTTGTCGAGGAGATTGACGACGAACTCGTCGGCGTGACGCGACACCGACTCGTAGGAGTCGTCGCAGGCGGGACAGCGTGCGGGCGGATCGGCTGGAACGTGCATGAGTGTCGCCGTTTGCGTTCTGTCAGTGCCGAACGAGCAAAACCGCTCCGCCACGCCCCGTGAACGGGCCGTGTGAGTGCACGCGGACGATCCTCCGTCTCCGTGGCGAAGTACACCGAACGGAACAACGGAACGTACGGCGAGCGCGACGCTACGAGCCGTTGCCGCTCTCGTTGCCTCCCCCCTCGACGCCGAGTGCGTCGAACAGCTTCCGCCGAACGGCCTCCTCGGTGAGTTCGAGCAGCGTGTCGCGGTTGTCGCCGCTCGCCTCGATGCCCGTGAAGATCCCGAGCGGGATCTCAAGTGACCCCTGCGTCGAGTGACCGGCGGCGTCGCCCATCTCCGAGAACGCCTCGTCGAGGACGTTTCCGATGTTCAGGCGGATGTCCTTCGAGCGCGCCGCGAGATAGATCGTGTCGTCGGCAATACCCAACACGGCCGTGGTCGTGATCCCTTCGAGGTTAAGGAGGTGTTGGGCAGCCTGCGCGAGCGCCTCGCGGTCGCGGATGAACCCGGCGGTCGAAAAGAGGTGGCTCCCCTGCACCTCACGGTTCTGGATCGCCTCCGCGAGCACGTCGAGCGTCTCGGGGCTCATCGACGGCGATTCGACCTGTTCGAGCGTGTCGTGGTTGGCGAACGGGTGGAGGTACGCGGCCGCCGTCAGGTCCGCTGGCGTCGTATCTCGTTTAAAATCGAGCGTCTCGGCTCGGATACCGTAGAGGAGGGCGGTCGCGACCGCCTCCGACGGCGACTGGTCGAACTCCTGTAGGTACTTCGTGAGGATGGTCGACGTCGAGGAGACGTTCGTGCGCACGTCGACGAACCGCGCGTCGAAGGGCACGTCGGCCTCCAAGTGGTCGATGTAGATGTCGATATCGGTATCGAAGTCGAACCCGTCGTCGGCGGACTTCGCGAGGTCGACCGCGGCGATGGTCCCGTACTCCGCGAGCTTCGGGGCCTCAGACCGCGCCACGAGGTCGATCCCGAGGAGGTTGACGAAAGCGCGGTTCTCCTGATGGCCGACGTCGCCGGAGTAGAGAATGTCCGCCTCGACGCCGAACGCGTCCGCGATAGCCTGTAACGCGGTCGCCGACGCGATGGAATCGGGTTCCGGGTTGTCGTGTGTGAGGATCGCCATCCGTCCGTCGCCCGCCTCGATTATCTCGGCGAGCTGGCGAGCCATGTACTCCAGTTCGCCCGTTTCGAGCGACTGGAGCGCGCTGTCCGCGATCACCGTCGAGGGGTTTATGACCACGTCCGCGCCCCGATCACGGAGTTCGTCCTCGCTCACCGGATCCGACGCCCGGACGACCACGTAGTGGTCTCCGCCCGTGTCGCGAACCGCCGAGACGGCCGCCTTGTTGGCCTCGACGTCGCTGGCGAGGATCAACACGATGTCGCGGTCGACAAGCTCCTCGGTCACGTCGGGCTCGGCGATGTCCTGCACGCGAGCGTTGAGGTCCTGATCGCGGAGCGCCTCGACGCGGCTCTCGTCTCGGTCGAGGATGAGCACGTCCTTGCCGCGGCCCGTGAGTTCCTCCGCGACGGCGTGCCCGACGCTTCCACAGCCGAGGATGGCGTACCGCGTCTGCGCCGATCCGGATGCCCCACTCATTGGCGGTGGTTCCGCGGGACGACACTTAACGAGTCCGTTCTCTCTCACGTCGGTCCAGCCGATGCGCGCGTCTCGCTGATCCGGCGGAACCGGAAGAGAACTCCGTGACGGCGACGGGCGGGACTCGCCGGAGACCGCTCGCGCATCGGCGAATGAAAAGGCCTTTTACCGCGACCGCGGTACGACTCGGTGAGGGCCGGTAGCTCAGTTAGGGAGAGCGACGGACTCTTAATCCGTCGGTCGCGTGTTCAAATCGCGCCCGGCCCGCTCTGTTAATGAACGGTAGAGGCATCCTACCTGTATTTTCGGTCGTTCAGAGGGTCTCCGGAGGTGGCGTCATGAGTAGCGTCGATCGGGGCATCGACATAGATCTCGATCCCGGAGAGAACGCGGCGAGTGCCTCCCTCTCGGGACGTCCCCAATCCGAAGCGTTCGCCGAGAAGAAGACTTAGCTCTCGTCCGGTTCGACAGCGGCGTCGAGGGCGTCTGTCGTCGTCGACTCATCTGCGACGGCGAGGCGGTACAGTCCGAGAAGCGCGCCGGCGACGAAGACCGCGCCTTCGGCGCGTGCGCCGGCGTACACCCACTCGCGCGCTTCGACGTCTTCGGAATTTCGAAACGCGGCGCGGGTCCACGCGCGGACCACGAATCGCGGTGCGACGGATTCAACGAGTCCGACGACGCCGGCCGCCAGAAGCAGTAGGGCTTTCATACCTGCCTTTCGCCGGGTGCGACCAAAAGCGATGCGGCGGCTAACGGGTGGTCGACGGCTACGGGGGGTCGTCGGCGTCGTCGGTGGCTGCGGCGGCCGCGGCGTACCGCCGATAGACGCCCGCGGCCCACGTTCGCACTGCCGGCGCGGAAGTCGAGAGGAGCGCGGCGAGCCCCGCCTCGTCGAACAGTCCGACGACCGCCCGTTCGCCGACGAGAAGCACCGCGACCGACGAGTCGGCGGCGTGAACCGACACCTCGATCCCGCGTCGCGCGAGCGCCGCCCGGAACGGGGCTCCGGACCGACCCGACAACCGCTCGGCCGCGGATCCGGTGAACACGAGCCGCACCGTCCTGTCGGGGTCGGGTCCGCCGACCGCGTCGCGGAGCCGACTGACCGTCGTCGCGTCGAGCCGCGGGACCACGCCGACGATCGAACTCGATCCGGTCCCTTTCACGATCGCCGAGAGCACGCCGACCGGTCCCGGGTCGTCTCCGCGCTCCGTCACGACTACGCCGCGGCCGTCCGTCGCTCGATCTCCGCCGTCGCCGCCGTCGACGGCGCGCTCGACGAGCGACCGAAGCGCGGCACCCGGGTCGTCGTCTGCCATACGACGCGTTTCGTCCCCGTGGAGGTAAACCCAAGGCCCGGCGTATCGAGGGGTCCGCATGGCCGAACGCGACGCGGGCAACGCGGACGAAGCGAAGTCGATCGGAGAGCGTCTCACTGAGCGAGACGAGACCCTCGCTGTCGCCGAATCGCTGACCGGCGGGCTCGTCGGATCGCGAGTGACGGACGTCCCGGGCGCGAGCGCGTATTTCGACCGCGGCTTCGTCACGTACGCGTACGACGCGAAGCGCGAACTGCTCGGGGTCTCCCGCGAGTCGCTCGACGGTGAGGGGGCGGTGAGCGCGGCCGTCGCCGAGGAGATGGCGGCCGGCGCGCGCGACCGAGCGGGGACGACGTGGGCGGTGTCGACGACCGGCATCGCCGGACCCGGCGGCGGGACCGCAGAGAAGCCCGTCGGACTCGTGTACGTCGGGGTCGCGTACGCCGCGCCGTGGGGAACGGAGGACTCGTTCGTTCGGAGCGAACGGTTCCGTCTCGACGGGGATCGAGCCGCGGTGAAACGACGGTCCGCGGATGCGGCCTTAGACGTGCTCGCCCGCGGGATCCGCGACGTCGACGGCAAGAGGTAGCGGGGGTCCCGCAGACACACCGGCATCGATCGGACGGATCGCGCGAGCGTTTATCCGTTCACCCCGCGTACGTCACCTATGATCGATCGCGTACTGGTCCCGATGGACGATTCCGCGCTGTCCGAGCGGGCGCTGCGGTACGCGCTCGACGTTCACAGCGACGCACAGATAACCGTGTTACACGTCGTGGGTGAGCCGTCGCGAATGATGGGGGTAGCGACGGAGATAGCTCTCTCCGATGACAGCGACGAGCGGATCCGTGAACTCGCGGCGGACGTGCTGGATCGCGCCCGCGAGATCGCGGACGAATACGACACGACCGTCGACGGAGAGATCGAAGTCGGGTCGCCGGCGCGGCAGATCCTCGATCGGGCCGAGTCGTTCGACGCGGTCGTGATGGGTACGCACGGCGGGTCACTCGCAGACAGGCTGCTCGTCGGTAACGTGGCACAGACGGTGTTCCGTCGGTCACCCGTTCCGGTGACCGTCGTGCGGTGAGACAGACGGGGCGGATGGCGAGCGGGGCGGATGGCGAGCCGTCACTCGATATACGCGTGGCCGACGACGGCGACGAGCAGCGCGGCGACGACGATCCACGACAGCGGCTCGGCCGCGAGCAGCCCGACCGGTCGGGCGACCGACTCGTCGAAACCGAACAGCACGCCGGCAGCCAACGCGGCCGCTACCACGAGCGCGGCGACGACACCGGCGACGCCGAGAAGCGCGGAGTCGGTCGAGTCCATACGCCGCCTGCGGCCGGAGAATAAATAAATGGATCTCCGCGGCTCGCCGTCTGCTCGACCGCTCGCCGCGGTCGGAACGGGCACCCTTTTCACGTAACATGCGCGTACGGTTCGTATGGAAACGATCGAACGCGGGTCAGCGGGAACGTCCCGCGTCGCGATCGTCGGCGGAATTCACGGCGACGAACCCGCGGGCGAAACGATCGTGCGGCGACTCGCCGCGACGCTCGACGCGGAGGGATCGGGAGACGGCACCGTCCGACTCGTCATCGCTAACGAGCCGGCGCTGGCGGCGGAGACACGCTACACGGACGCGGACCTGAACCGGGCGTTCCCGGGCGATCCCGAGAGCGACGAGTACGAGCGCGCGCTCGCGCCTCGTGTCGCGGCGGCTGTCGACGGGATGGACGCCGTGTTGGCGCTCCACACCTCACACAGCGCGCCGCCGCCGTTCGCGATCTACAGCGACTTGACTCCGTCCGTCCGTCGGAGCGTGACCGGCATGCCGATCGACTACGCCCTCGACTCGGGGAATCTCCGATCGACCACGCTCGACTCCGTCGTCCCACATGCCGTCTCGATCGAGGTCGGTCGACAGGGCAGCGAGGAGGCCGTCGAGTTCGGCTACGAGGCGTGTCTCGCGTTCCTGCGGGCGCACGGCGCGCTCGACGACGAGCCGCCGGCGTTCACGGAGACGACGGTCGTGGCGGGCGACGAGGAGGTGCCGAAGGGCGGCGGCGAGCCCCATGTGTACTTCGAGAACTTCGAGCCGATACCCCGCGGTGCCGTGTTCGCGGAAGACGACGTGTACACGCACCGGGTCGACGAGGAGGGCGTCGTCCCCATCCTCGCGAGCGAGCACGGGTACGAAGAGATATTCGGTATCTACGGCCGAGTGCAGCGCACGCTGCAGCCGCCGGACGCGGCGGGAGACGGTCCCGTTTGAGGGTTCCGGCGCAGTTACTTCACTTCGCGGTCGGCGTCACGTCACCGACCGCTTCCATTACCTGCATCGCGGCGCTCGCGGCGAGACCGCGCGCGACCTCGTCGGTGTCTGCGTCGGCGATACCGGCGTCTAAGTCGTCGGGGTCGGGTGTGAAGCCGGCCGAAACCGGATGTCCGGCCGGCGGGTTGACGGCGACGGTCGCCTGCGGCCCGTTCGTACCGACGGACAGCTCGGATCCGACGGCGTAGCTGTTGGGGAGATACGACTCGGTTCGCGTGACGATCCCGGCTACCGCGCGCCGGAGACGCCGTTCTTGGTCGGGGGTGAGGTCGACGGCCGCGGGCTCGCCCGCGTTCGTCACGCCCGGTGCCCCGGCATACGGGTTGTTGCCGTTCATCGAAGACACACCGAGTACGCGGAGGCCACTCAAAAAGGCGTCGCCGGGTCAGCCGTAGATCCGCTCGGTCGCGATCGCGGTCCCCTCGTCTAAGGCTTCCAGCTTCGCCCACGCGATCTCGGGGTCGACCATGCCGAGCCCGGCCTGCGTGCCGAACCCGCAGTCGGGTGCGGCGACGAGCGGAGTTCCGTCCGCGACCGCGTCGGCGACGCGCTCCAGTCGGTCCGCGATCGTCTCGGGGTGGTCGATGATGTTCGTCTTCACGTCGACGACGCCCGGGATCAGCGTCCAGCCGTCGGGAACCGGATGCTCCGCGAACGCGCGGTACTCGTGCTGGTGTCGGGGGTTCGCCTGCTCGACGCTCAGGCCGGAGATGTCGGCCTCGTAGATCTCGGGAAGCATGTCAGCCAGATCCGTGTCGAGGTGATGCGGTCCCTCGTAGCTCCCCCAGCAGGTGTGGAGTCGGACCTGCTCAGCTGGAATTCCAGAGAGCGCCTCGTTGAGCGCCTGCACGTGGAGCCGCGTCGCGCCCTTCACTTCCGCGAGCGGCTCGTCCGCGTACGCCGCCGTGTGACCGACCGTCAGGAGTTCCGGCGCGTCGATCTGGAGCGTGAATCCCGCGTCCGCGACGATCTGGTACTCCTCGGCCATGGCGTCGGCGACGGCGAAGAGGTACTCCTCGTAGTCGCCGTAGTGGTCGTCGACGTGCGTGGCGGTGACGACGCTCGGCGACGCCGCGGTGACGAACGTGTCCGCGAAGTCGGCGTCGACGGCGTCGAGCGCCTCGCGGAACGCGGACAGTTCGGCCTCGGCCTCGTCTCGGCCGGTGTACTCGACCGACCCGGTCACGACGGGGTGTTCGGAGAGATCGATGACGTCGGTCTTGAACGTCTCCTCGGCGTAGTCGGGGAACTCTTGCAAGTCCGCCCACAGCTCCTGTTCGCGTTTCCCCTCGATGCCGCTCAGACGGTCCGCGACGTACCAGTTGAACGAGACGCGGGACTGCTCGCCGTTGTTCGCGATGTCGACGTTCGCCTCGGCCTGCCGCTCGACCACGTCGCGCGTGGCGTCAGCGACGGTCGCGTCCCACTCCGCTTCGTCGACGGGGTCGCCGTCCTGCCGCTTCGTGAGGAGTTCGAGCAGTTCGGGCGGCCGCGGAAGGCTGCCGATGTGCGTCGTCTGGATCTGGTTGGCCGTCATCGGTACCCGCCTCTCGCCGCTCACGTCGCCTAAAGGTCGCGGAACGCACAATCCGATCCGGTTCGATCTGACCGGAATTTTCTTCAGTTCCGTTCTGTCGGGTTCCGCCCACCGCGACGACGGCCTACTCCTCGGCGGCAGAGAGGATCGGCTCCGACTCGCCGTACGCGGCGATCACGACCGCCGTCGTGTACCTTCCCGGCTCGGCGGCGGCGCTCTCGACGCGGTACGCCCGGTCCGGCAGGTCCCACTCGCGGAGGTCGCTGCCGGCGTCGAGTCCGGACTCGATACGCTCGCGGACGGCGTCGCGGTCTTCGCCCGTCACTTCATAAAAGAGTCCGGGACCGGGACCGGTCGCCCACCCGAGACCGGCCGCCACGTCCGGATGACGCCGAGGCGCGCGCTTCGACTCCGCGTCCTCCGCGCCGGCGCGACCGCCCTCCCGAAAGTCGACCTCCTCTCGCGGGCCGATCGTCCGCCGGGCTTCCACCACCGTGAGCCGGTTGCCGGCGGGACCGAGGTTGGGAGCCTCGTCCACCGCGACGACGGTCGCCTCGGCGGGAACGACGGAAGAGACGGCGACGAGGTTGTAGTTGTGGAGGTTCGCGTCCGCGAGCGCGGCGTCGTAGGAGGCCATCGCTGTGTCGGCGACGCCGACGCCGCCGGCGACGTGGATGGTGTTCATCACCGATAGCTCCGCCGGCAGACCGCTAAGGAGTTACGAACCGGCGATGTCGATCGCGACCGATCAGTACTGGTAGTTGATGACCCGCTCTTCGGTTTGGTCGGCGTCTCGAAGCTTCTCGCGGGCCGCCTCGAAGTCGGCCTGCGTCACTTCGGTGCGGCCGTCACGGATCGCGAACATCCCGGCTTCCGTCGCCAGCGAGGCGATGTCGGCACCGCTGTACCCTTCAAGATCTGCCGCGACCTCGCTCACGTCCGTCCCATCTGCGACGTTCATGTCCTCGGTGTGGATCTCGAGGATGCGCGCGCGACCCTCGACGTCGGGCTCCGGCACCTCGATGAGCCGATCGAACCGCCCGGGACGCAAGATCGCCTCGTCGAGCATGTCGAAGCGGTTGGTCGCGGCCATGATGCGGATCTCCCCGCGCTCGTCGAACCCGTCCATCTCGGAGAGCAGTTGCATCATCGTCCGCTGGACCTCGGCGTCCCCGCTCGTCTTCGAGTCCGTCCGCTTGGCGGCGACCGCGTCGATCTCGTCGATGAAGATGACGGCCGGCTCGCGTTCGGCAGCGAGTTCGAACAGGTCGCGGACGAGCCGTGACCCCTCTCCGATGAACTTCCGGACCAACTCGGAGCCGGCCATCTTGATGAACGTCGCGTCCGACTCGTTCGCGACGGCTTTCGCCAGCATCGTCTTCCCCGTGCCCGGCGGCCCGTGAAGCAGGACGCCGCTCGGGGGCTCGACGCCGACGGCCTCGAACTGCTCGGGGTTCTCCAGCGGGTCTTCGACGGCCTCGCGAACCTCGCGGATCTGGTCGTCGATGCCGCCGATGTCGGCGTATTCGACGTCCGGGGACTCGGTGACTTCCATCGCCTGCGCGCGCGAGTCGGTCTCATCGTCGAGCACCTGCTGGACCGCGAACGAGTCGTTGATCGCGACGCGGTCGCCGGGACGGAGATCCTCGTCGAGCCGCGTGGCCGCCTGCGTCAACACCTCCTGATTGTTGCCGTGCTGTTTGATCACCACGCCGTCGTCGGTGATCTCTTCGACGGAGGCGATGTACAGCGAGGTCGTCTTCAGCACCTCGTTCTCGCGTTTCAGCTCGTCGACGTCGGTTTTCAACTCGCCGCGTCGGTCCTGTGCGTCGTCGAGCCGGTCTTCCAGCTCGGTGTTTACCTGCAGGATCCGCCGGTAGTGCTGGCGGATCGCCTCCAGCCGCTCCGTCTCGCTCATCTCCGGATCGAGCTCCAGACGAGGACGGTCGGGCAATGAGGGACTGTGAGACATTCGTTGCTGGTGGATATGGCGCGCGCGTAAATGTGCCTTTGGGTCACGACACTCCGAGGCGTCCGTCCGGCCACGCCAGACCTCCGTTTCCGTCCGGCTACGCCAGCCCGCAGTTCATCACAGGACCGCTCCGTGGGAGTCACCGCGACGTCACCGACCGTCCGTGCCGTCCGCGACCGAGGATCGGTCGTTCACATCGGCGAGTGGCCCCGTCGTCTGCGAGTCACACCGTCAAAATATCACATTTGATACAGGGGGCTCAAGACTTTAACCCGAGATGCGTCTTGGTTCCTGCATGACCGTCCGCTCGCCCGCCGACCGTGTTTCGTTCAGTGTCGTCGCGAGCCGCCTCGCGGCGAGCGATCCCGCGGCGAGCACCGCTGTGGCGTCCGGAATCGGGGGGCTCAGTCCATGAGTGGGGATCACACACCCACGGTGCTCGCTGTCGACGACGAGCCCGACCTCGCAGAGCTGTATCGGGTGTATCTCGCCGAGGCCTACGACGTTCGGATCGCCACCGGCGGCGAAGAGGCGCTCTCGAAGATGGACGACTCCGTCGATGTGGTGCTTCTGGACCGGCGGATGCCCGACATGACCGGCCACGAGGTCCTCGGGCAGATGCGCGCGGCCGGCTACGACGCTCGGATCGCGATGTTGACCGCGGTCGAGCCGGACGTCGATATCATCGACATGCCGTTCGACGACTACAAGACCAAGCCGGTGACGAAAGAGGACATCCTCACGCTGGTCGAAGTGTTACTGCACCGGGCGAACTTCGACGAGCGGAGCCAAGAGTTCTTCGCGCTGGCGTCGAAGAAGGCGGCGCTGGAGGCGTCTGGCGCGACCGACTCGGAGGAGTACCAGGACCTCCTCGAACAGATGGAAGCGGTCCGGGTCGAGGTCGACGACGCGCTCGATCGACTCTCCGCGCGCGACGCGTTCGTCGAGGTACCCGGCAGCGTCCCCTGAGGCCCGAGACCACCCCGATCTCGCGTGTTCCGAACTGCTACTCGATCTCGAGATCGCCCGCGGCGTCGCTCGCGCGTTCTTCGTCCCACTCCAGTTCGAACTCGACGCTCAGCTCACCGGGGCCGTCCGCGGGCCCCTCACGTTCCGTCTTCACCTCGAAAGTCGGCCGCGCGGGCGGGTCGACGGTCACCGAGTCGTCACCCTGCCGCAGCGTGAGCGCCTCTCCCGCCTCCAACGAATCGGCGACGGTTCGCAGATACGCGGCGATCTCTTCGCGGCTCCGTCGGCTCTCGGACTCGAACAGGACGTCTTCTACCATACCCCGCGTACGGCTGCCCGAGTGATAAACGTCGCGTGCCGGCCGACAAAATCCGCACGGGAATCTGCATGGGGATTTGCACGAAAAAACGCACGTTCAAGGACGGCTATCGACCCAAACTGGGGGCCTACCGATTCGAACCGGGGGCCTACCGATTCGAACCGGGGGCCTACCGATTCGAACCGCGGCGCTCTCAGAACCCCTCTTCGAACGCGAACGTCCCGTTTCGCTGCACGACTTCGCCGTCGATCTCGATCACGGAGTCCTCGCTCATGTCGACTATCATGTCGACGTGCTCTGCGGACTCGTTGACCGCATTCTCCTCGCCGACTGTCTCCGGATACGCGGACCCGACCGCCATGTGAACGGTGTCGCCCATCTTCTCATCGAACAGCATGTTATAGGTGAACCGGTCGATCTGGCGGTTCATGCCGATCCCCAGTTCGCCGAGCCGCCGCGATCCCTCGTCGGTGTCGAGGATGCCTGTCAACAGATCCTCGTTGCGCTCGGCGGAGTGTGAGACGACCTCACCGTCCTCAAATCGGAGCCTGACGCCCTCGATCTCGCGTCCGTAGCGGTACAAGGGGAGATCGAAGTACACCTCGCCGTCGACGCCGTCGCGAACCGGTGCCGTGAACACCTCGCCGCCGGGGAGGTTCTTCTCGCCGTAGTCGTTGAGCGTGCGGTTCCCCGAGACGTCGAGTGTAAGATCGGTCTCCTCGCCCGATCGAATCCGGACCTCGTCCGCGTCGTCGAGGATATCAACCATCTGCGCCTGGTGTTCGCGCTGGGCGTCCCAGTCGAGCGAGACGGCGTCCCACACGAAGTTCTCGTACGCCTCGGTGCTCATGCCCGCGAGTTGCGCGTGGCTCGCGGTCGGGTACTGGGTGAGACACCACGTCTTCGAGAGCCGCGTCCGCTTTACCTCCTCCATCGCGCGGTTATACGCCGCGTTCGTCTCCGGATCCACGTCCGCGTCCTCCGTCGCGTTCGACCCGCCGCGAGCGATCACGAACACGTCGGCCTCTTCGTAGAGCGCGCGGCGGTGCCCGGGTTCGGTGAACTCCCCGGAAGCGCGCTTGAACGCCCGCTGCGCTCGCTTCGAGTAGTTGAGATACACCGGGTTGGCACCGCGGTCGCCGCAGATCTCGTGGAGCGCGACCGCCAGCTCCTCGGCCTCTCTCGGAAGCTGAATGACGACGTTATCGCTCGCCTCGATGCCCGTAGAGTGGTCGGCGATCGTCTCGGCGTGCTCGCGGATGCGTGCGTCCATACGAGTACTCGCGTCCCGGGCGGATTACTCCTTTTGGAAGCGGCCGCGACCGACTCACTCCGTGAGCACATCCGCGAGCGCCTCCGTTGCCTCGACGACGATGTCGGGGCGCTGTGGCCAGCCGCCGTACGGGTTCTCGTGTCGGTTCAGGAACGCACCGCGCATCCCGACCGCCTTCGCGCCCACGAGGTCGAACGTGTGAGCGGTCGCGAACACCACCTCGTGCGGTGCCACGTCGAAGACCTCACATGTGAGATCGTACGACGCCCGGTGCGGCTTGTACGCGCCCGCGTCGGCGACCGAGACGACGCCGTCGAGTTCCGTCTCGAAGTTCGGGCGGACCGCCTCCAACATGTCCGGGTCGCCGTTCGAGAGCCCGACCAGCGTGTACTCGTCGCTCAGCCGGTCCAACGCGGCGTCGACGTCCGGATACGGCTGGAGCGTCTTCCACTGGCGGATGACGGCGCGGACCTCCTCGTCGGGGACGTCGAGACCGATCTGGTCGAGCCGGTAGGCGAGAGCGCGGCGGCTGATCTCCTTGAACGGCGTGTGCGGTCCCGGGATAAGCGAGTCGATCATCGAGTCGCGGAAGTGCATCGCCAGGTACCGTCGGAGCAGGATCTCGGGATCGTAGTCGCTGTCGTGGTCGTCGAGCAGCGCGTCCAGCGCCGGGACAAGCGTCGCCTCGCGGTCGAGCAGCGTGTCCCAGAGGTCGAACGCGATCACGTCGGCCTCCTCGCGGATCGTCTCTGCTGCAACTGTGGACATGTAACGACTGACTGGGCGGTTCGATGGGGTATGAAACTGCCGTCTGCGGAACAGACGCCGAATATCTCGCCCTGTCGGACAGGGATCGACACGGGCGATGGCGACTCGCCATCGCCGACCGCCCGTTCGCGTCAGGTCGGCTCGCCGTCGCCGAGCGCGGCTTCCCGTCTCTCGCGACGGCTCTCTACCGGGGTGGCACCCGACGGCGACGCCGGATCGCCTGAGAGACAGTCTCTGGCGGGTGCGTACACTTTCACCCCGCTGGCGGTGCGTTTTTAGGTGCCTCGGCGAAAGGAGGAGACACCGAATGACGTCCTTCCAGTCGACGATCGGCGACGAGGAGGGGATCGCGGAGGAGCTGGCCGAGGGCCAGCGCGAGATCTCCATCGCCGAGTTCTTCGAGAAGAACAAACACATGCTCGGGTTCGACTCGGGCGCTCGCGGGCTCGTCACCGCCGTCAAGGAGGCGGTCGACAACGCTCTCGACGCGACCGAGGAGGCCGGGGTCCTCCCCGACATCTATATCGAGATCGAGGAGGTGGGCGACTACTACCGGCTCGTGATCGAGGACAACGGGCCGGGAATCACGAAAGAACAGCTTCCGAAAGTTTTCGGGAAGCTCCTGTACGGGAGTCGTTTTCATGCCCGTGAACAAAATCGCGGACAACAGGGGATCGGTATCTCAGCTGCTGTACTGTACTCGCAGTTGACTTCCGGCCAGCCGGCGAAGATCACCTCGCGGCCGAAAGGCCAGTCGCGGGCGCAGTACTTCGAGCTGATCATCGACACGGACACGAACGAGCCGGAGATCAGAGCTGACGAGGAGACGACGTGGGACCGGCCGCACGGCACGCGGATCGAACTGGAGATGGAAGCGAACATGCGCGCTCGCGGCCAGCTCCACGACTACGTGAAACACACGGCCGTCGTCAACCCCCACGCCCGGATCGAACTCCGGGAGCCGGGGCTCGACGAACCGATGAAGTTCGAGCGCGCGACCGACGAGCTGCCCGCGGAGACGGAGGAGATCCGCCCGCACCCGCACGGCGTCGAACTCGGCGCGCTGATAAAGATGCTCGCCGCGACCGAGTCGTACTCGCTCTCCGGGTTCTTACAGGAGGAGTTCACTCGCGTCGGCAAGAAGACCGCGGACAGCGTGATCGACAGCTTCCGCGACGTCTTCTATGGTCGCGAACTCTCGTGGTCACCGCCGCGCGCACACGACGACCGCGACGTCGAGCGCGCGGTCGCGGACGCGGTCGCCAACAAGGGCGCGGAGGCCACAACCGCCTTCGCCGAGGGGGTCGCGGAGACCGTCGCGAACCACGACCACATCACGCGCTCGGAGCTCGCGACCGTCGTCCGGAACGTCGCAGAGACCGTCGAGGGAGACACGGGAAAGACGTTCGGCGAGACCGTCCGCGAGAACGCGGTCGACGCCGCGTGGGCCGCGATCACGGGGGTCGACGCCGACGGCGAGGCGGTCGACACCGCCGAGGAACGCGACGACGATCCGAGCGAGTCTCCGTTCGTCGCCGATACGTACGCCCTCGTCGACGAGGCGACCTCGACGCGCAAGGACGACGCCGCGGTGCAGGCGATGGCCGACGCGCTCGCGCGGCGGTTCCTGAACCTCG
Source organism: Halorubrum sp. BV1 (assembly GCF_000746205.1). Classification (NCBI taxonomy): domain Archaea; kingdom Methanobacteriati; phylum Methanobacteriota; class Halobacteria; order Halobacteriales; family Haloferacaceae; genus Halorubrum; species Halorubrum sp. BV1. Next base: position 281,527 of record NZ_JQKV01000001.1, on the reverse strand, counting down.
ACGGCGACGCGTTTCGGATCACGCGTGACGACCTCGACCGGCTCGTCGCGGACGCCGCGAGCTTTGTCGCCGAACAGCACGATGCGACGTTCGGCGAGACCGCACGCGAGAACGTCGCCGACGCGGTGTGGTCGCGGGCGCGGACGGTCCCCGACGACCCTCCGAAGGTGCGGGAGATCGCCGACGACCGCGACGCCGCGGCGGACCTACTGGAGGCGATGCGCGAGACGGACATCCTCGCGCCGCCGACCGACTGTCTGGCCCCGATCACGGCCGAGCTCGTGGAGGCGGGGCTGCGAAAGGAGTATGACGCCGACTTCTACGCGGCCGCGACCCGCGACGCGGAGGTCCACGGCGGCGACCCGTTCATCGTCGAGGCCGGGATCGCCTACGGCGGGGAGATCCCGGCGGAGGGGTCGGTCGACCTCCTGCGCTTCGCGAACCGCGTCCCGCTCGTCTACCAGCGGGGCGCGTGCGCGACGACCGACGTGATAAAGTCGATCGGCTGGCGCAACTACGGACTCGACCAGCCGGGCGGCTCCGGGATGCCGAACGGCCCGGCCGTCATAAGTATCCACGTCGCCTCGACGAACGTCCCGTTCACGAGCGAGTCGAAGGACGCGATCGCGAACGTCCCGGCGATCGAAGACGAGATCGAACTCGCGATCAGGGAGGCGGCCCGCGAGCTGAAGTCGTTCCTGAAAAAACGGCGCTCGATGCAGCAGCGCCGCGAGAAACAGAACGTCCTCGGGACGATCTTGCCCGAGATGGCGGACAAGGTCTCGGAGGTGACGGAGCGCCCCCGCCCCGACATCAGCGGGGCGCTCGCGCGGATCATGAACAACGTGAGCGTCGAGCGCGAGGTCGACGACGGGACGGTGACGCTCGTCGTCGAGAACCACTCGGGCGTGAACGAGCAGGTGGAGATCACGGACATCGTCTCGTCGGAACCGACGGAGCTGTCCGACGGGACGGTCGTGGACATGGACGGCGAGTGGTTCGTCCAGTGGACGCCTGAGATCCCCGCGGGCGACGAGCGAGAGCTGACGTATCGGGTAGCAGACGACGCCGACTTCGAGGTAAGTGTCGGCGGCGTCGAAACGGAGAAACTCACGGTGAACGCGTAAATGACGACCCAAAACGACGCACGAGACGAGCTGATCGACCTGGCCGCGGACTTCTACGACCAGTTCGCGGCCGGAGAGATACCGGAGATGGAGCTGCCGACGCGGACGAAGACCAACATCGAGTACGACGAGGCGAGCGGCGTCTGGACTTACGGGGACCGCACGTCGACGCGGAGCGCCAACTCGGTCCGGGGCGCGCGCAAGCTGTTGAAAGCCGCCTACACGATCGAGTTCCTGGCCGACCAGCTCGACGAGGACCGCTCGTCGACCCTGCGTGAGCTGTACTACCTCTCTGAGTCGTGGGACAACGACGAGGCGCAGTTCAAGAGCCAAGACGAGTCGAACGACCTCGTGGAGGACTTAGAGATCGTCACGGGCGCGACACGCGAGGACTTCCACATGCGCCCGGAAGAGTCGGGTGCGAAGGTGATGGGGCCGCTGCGGCTCCGCGAGCAGACCAACCGCGGCGACCGCGACATCCACTGCCAGCTTGACGTCGGCCAGGGCGGCTATCAGATTCCGAACAACCCCGACACGATCGAGTTCCTCGATAACGACGCCGAGTTCGTCCTCTGCGTCGAGACCGGCGGGATGCGCGACCGGCTCGTCGAGAACGGGTTCGACGAGGCGCACGACGCCCTTGTCGTTCACCTCGGCGGACAGCCGGCGCGCGCCACGCGCCGGCTGACGAAGCGCTTCCGCGATGAGCTCGATCTCCCCGTCGTGGTGTTCACCGACGGCGACCCGTGGTCGTATCGGATCTTCGGCTCCGTCGCGTACGGCTCCATCAAGTCCGCGCACCTCTCGAAGTACCTCGCGACGCCCGAGGCTCGGTTTATCGGGATTCAGCCCGAGGACATCGTCGAGTACGACCTTCCCAGCGATCCCCTCTCCGACTCCGACGTGAACGCCCTCGAATCAGAGCTTGAGGACCCGCGCTTCCAGACCGACTACTGGGAAGAGCAGATCGAACTCCAGCTCGACATCGGCAAGAAGTCCGAACAGCAGTCGCTCGCGAGCCGGGGGCTCGACTTCGTGACGGACACCTACCTCCCCGAGCGGCTCGGCGAGATGGGCGTTCTGTGAGGCCGGCTACCACCCGGTTCGTCTCGCTCGGCGGCTACACGACGCTCATTCGTCCACGTAGACGATCTCGTCGATCTCGCGGCGCTCGCTCTCTGGGTCGTCGGTTTCGTATTTGTACCGTACGCCGTCTTCCTCGTCCGCGGTCGCGTTGTGCGACCCGTCACACAGCGGCTTCGTTCCGGAGAGTCCGCACTGACAGACGTAGATCATGTCGTCGTCGCCCATGTCGGACTCGTCGAGCTTCGCCGGTCCGCGCGCCTCGTGCGTGACTTCGCGTGCCATGTCTCGACTCTCGGCGGCCGCCGGGAAACGAGTTGTGGCCGTCTGAAGCGCCCCGCCGGTGTCAGTAGGCCCGCCGCAACCGCCTTGAGCGTGCGGGACGTACGCGCGGTATGAGCGAGACAGACGAGCCCGACCCCGCTGACATCGGGGATCTGACCGACGAGGAGTGGCGCGAACGGCTCTCCGAAGAGGAGTACCGGATCCTCCGTGAGAGCGGCACGGAGGCGAAGTTCTCCGGCGAGTACGTCGACCACCATCCCGACGACGGGGAGTACCGCTGTGCCGCCTGCGGGACCGTGCTGTTCGACGCCGAGACCAAGTACGAGTCGGGCTGCGGCTGGCCCGCCTTCTACGCCGCTGAGGAGGAGTCGGTGATGACGACGCTCGACACGAGCCACGGGATGCGACGCACGGAGGTGCGGTGTGCGACCTGCGACTCCCACCTCGGCCATGTGTTCGACGACGGCCCCGAACCGACCGGTAAGCGGTTCTGTATCAACTCCGTCGCGATGGAGTTCGACGGCGACGCGTAGGCGATCAGTCGGCGGATCGAGCCGCCCGAATCGAGCTGATCAAGGAGTCACCAGCGCTCGTCGACGAACGACGCGATCCGATCGGTCGCCTCCTTCAGTTCGCGCATCGAGGTCGCATACGAGACGCGGAGGTGTCCCTCACCGCCGGCACCGAAGACGGACCCGGGGACGACGGCGACCCCTTCCGCCTCCAGCAGCTCCTCCGCGAAGACTTCGTCGTCGCCGCCGCAGTCTGGGAACGCGTAGAACGCCCCACCCGGCTCGAACGTGTCGAGCCCCATCTCGTTGAACCGCGAGACGACGAGCCGGCGGCGGCGGTTGTACTCGTCGACCATCTCCTCGACCTCGTCGTCACAGCGGTCGAGCGCTTCGATGGCCGCGTACTGGGGCGTCGTCGGGGCCGACAGCATCGTGTACTGGTGGATCCGGTTCATCGCGTCAATCGCGTCGGCCGGACCGAGCGCGTAGCCGAGGCGGAGTCCGGTCATCGCGTACGCCTTCGAGAACCCGTTGACGACGACCGTGCGCTCGCGCATCTCCGGCTGCGTCGCGATCGACGCGTGGTCGTCGCCGTAGGTGAGCGCGGCGTAGATCTCGTCGGCGATCACTCGCAGGTCGTTGTCGCGGCAGAACGCGGCGAGTTCGGCGAACTGTTCGTCGCTCATCGTCGCGCCGGTCGGGTTGTTCGGGTAACAGACGACGAGCAGATCGGCCTCGGCGGCACCCGCAGCCTCCAGCCGCTCCGGCGTCAGCGCGAAGTCGTCTTCGGCCCGGGTCGGGACGGCGAGCGGGTCGCCGCCGGCCAGCTCGACGCCGGGTGCGTACGAGATGTACGTCGGCTCGTGGATCGCCACGGTGTCTCCCGGATCGACGAGCGCGCGGAGGGCCAGATCGACCGCCTCGCTCGCGCCGGTCGTGACGAGCACCTCGTCGCCGGGATCGTACCGCTGGTCGTACCGCTCGTGGTGGACGGCGATCCGCTCGCGGAGCGCGGCCATCCCACGATTAGACGTATACGAGGTCTTCCCCCGCTCCAGCGAATCGATCGCGGCGGTGCGGGCGGCCCACGGTGCCGAAAAGTCCGGCTCGCCGACCCCGAGCGAGATGACGTCGTCGCGGGCCTCCGCCAGCTCGAAGAACTTTCGAATTCCCGACTCGGGAATCTCGCGGGCGCGGTCCGACAGCCTCATGGCGACACGGAGAGGCGGTCGTCGTCGTCGCCGTCCTCGAACCGCACCCCGCCGTCCTTGTACGTCTCCATGATGTAGTGAGTCACCGTCTGGGTGACCTCCGGCATGGGCGCGACCTGCTCGGAGATGAACTGCGAGACGTCCTGCATCGTCTCGCCGAGCACCTCCACGGCGAAGTCGTAATCGCCGGAGACGAGGTGTAAGGCGTCGACCGCCGGGAACTTCGCGATCTGGTCTGCGACCTCCTCGTACCCCGTCTCGCGGTCGAGTTCGACGTTGATCTCGACGACCGCCCGTATCTTCCCCTCGTCGACGCGGTCCCAGTCGATCACCGCTTGGTAGCCGTGGACGACGTGGTCCGCTTCGAGCGTCTCGATCGCTCGCTCGACGGCGGCCGCGTCGAGGCCCGTCTGGGCTGCGATGTCGTCGATGTCCTCGCGGGCGTTCCGCGCCAACACGTCGAGTACCTCGCGCTCGGCGTCCATACCCGACGATCGATCGGAGGCGGTTTAGTAGTAGCGACCCGCGCAAGACGGACGAGAAACAGCGGCCGCTCGGCGTGTTGACGTCGTCGCAGAGAAGTGCTCGGTCAGGGATTTGAACCCTGGTCGTCGGCTGTCTTCCAAACCGGCGTGCCGTCACACCGAGTCTGTCGAAAGGCCAACATGATTGGCCGGACTACACCAACCGAGCGCGATTTACGCTAACGGAGCACCCGATTTAACTCTTCTCAACTCCCGCCTCTATGTGAATCGTAGACAGGGTGGGAGACGCCCCGTCGATTCCACTCCTCGGTTCCGCCTGTGGACCGGCTCGACGGGTCCGTTCCGATTGCTCTCGTCTCGTGCGAGGTCGGTATGAACGTCGGTCGAGACGACGCTGTAAAACTATGTAGGACTATATAGTTATATGAACAGTACCGATCAGACACGATATCACGGGATCACTTATCCGGTGTATCGCTTGAGGCCCCGTTAGATCGGCTAATAGAGACATTTGAGAGTATATATCGTAAGACAGATTTATAGTGAATAGACAGATAGTGGGATGTATGGAGACGAGGAAGGTGCAGGTCACCGGCGGCTCGACGTACACGGTCTCGATTCCGAAGACGTGGGCGACCGACAACGACGTCGAGGCCGGAACCGAAATCGAGTTCCACCCGGACGGTGACTCGCTGTTTCTCACGCCGCGGTCCGAGTCGGAGCGAACTCGCGGGACGCTCGATATCTCGGATCTGTCTGGACAGGCGCTCGCTCGGGCCGTGACGACCATGTACGTCAGCGGATTCGACACCATCGAGCTGACGAGCCAAGACATCACCACAGAGCAGCGGTCGATGATCCGGGACGCGGTACAGAGCCTCGTCGGACTAGAGGTGCTAGAGGAGACGCGTGACACGGTCGTTATCCAAGACCTCCTCGATTCCTCAGAGCTGTCGATCCACAACGCGGTCACGCGCATGCGGCTGATCTCGCTTTCGATGCTCGAAGACGCGATCGCCGCGCTCTCAGACCACGACCACGACCTCGCCCGCGACGTGATCGGCCGCGACGACGATCTCGACCGGCTGTGGCTCGTCGTCTCACGGATCTTCCGGGCGACGCTTCGCACGCCGAAGGCCGTGAAAGAACTCGGACTCCCGCGTGAGGCGTGTTTCGACTACCACTCCAGCGCCCGGCAACTGGAGCGGATCGGCGACCACGCGACGAAGATCGCACACCTAACGTTGAACATCGAAGACCCGCTTCCCGACGACGTCGTCGACGCCGTCGACGACCTCCACGCGGACGCCGTCGAGGTGATAGACACAGCCATGGACGCGCTGTTCGACGAGGACAGCGAATCGGCCACACGGCGCGCGAACGAGGCTCGGACGGGCGTCAGAGCGATCGACGAGCGCGTGCGCGCCATCGACGAACTGCTCCGAGATCTCGACCCGGCCCGCGCCCAACTGCTCGGGCTCGTCGTGGACTCGGTGCTCCGGTCGGCCGACTACGGCGGAAACATCGCGGAGACGGCCCTCCAGAAGGCGGCTCCGACGCCGTGATCGAGAGGGAGGCGGCGGCCGATTCGCGTGGGTTTTTCACCGTTCCGACCAACGGCGAAGTATGCCACAGATCGACCTCGGCGTACCGAAGGGCGTCGTCGAGTCGCTGCCCGACGAGGACGGAACCGCAGAACGCGACATGCGCAGGGCGATAGCCGGCATCCAGTCGCGGCTGAACCAAGAGATCGAGGGACACGACGCCGCGGCGGCGGCCGAGGTCGTCGCCGACGCCGTAGAGCGCATGGAACAACAGGCGAGCACGTACCACGAGTTCGTTCCGGAACTGCGCGCGTGGGGGCAATCGCCCATCTACGCGATCGCGTGGCGAAACCTCTACGTCGAACTGATCGGCCAGCTGTACGACCACGAGTGGCTCGGCGACGACCTCGACCGCGAGCGGAACTTCCGGCTCGTCGAAGACGGGATCCGTCTCTCCGACCTGTAGCGGCCGCGGATACCGCTCCCGGACCTGTAGCGCTCTCCGCTGCCGCCCGTTTTTAAGCCGTCGCGTCCCGATGTTGGTACATGGAGATCGAACTGCGATTTTTCGCCACGTTTCGCGAGGCCGCCGGCGGGAAGACCGTCGAGGAGTCGTTCGCTGATGGCTCGACCGTCGGCGAGGTGTTACGCGAGTTAGAAGCGGAGTACGAGGGGATGGCCGGTCGACTGATCGTCGACGGCGAGTTGGCCCCGCAGATCAACGTCCTAAAGAACGGACGAGAGGTGCTGCACCTCGACGGCCTCGACACGTCGCTTGCCGACGGCGACAGGCTCTCCGTGTTCCCGCCTGTCGCGGGTGGCGTATGACCGGCTCGGCCGGAGGGACGGGCGAGACGGACGGGCTCGACGCCGACGACACCGACGACGCGGACGACGCCGACGAAGCCGCCCCGACCGCGGAGCCGGGATGGGAGCGCGAGACGGTCGCGTACCGCGGTATCTCGCGGCGGCTCGCCGCCCATTACCTCGTCAATCTCGGCGGCGAACTCGTCGGAACTGACGACCCCGCCGAGGCGACCCGAGTCGACGGCGACGGCTGGCGCGCGACGCTTCGTGCAGACCGCGTCACCGCCGCCGGCTCGATCGCGCTCACCGAGGTGACCGCCGAGTTCGCCGGCGACCCGGACGCCCTCGCCGAACTGCTTCCCGCGTACCGCAAGAAGGCGATGCGGGCCGGCGGGTGATGTCCGGCGACGAGGGGGCGGAGCGACCGGGCGAGGGGGGCGGGATGGACGGACGAAGAGACGGCGGCGCGTCGGCGGACTCCTACCCAATCGAGGGGGCGGCGCTCGTCACGTCGGCCGCGCTGGCGAGCGTTCCCGCGTCGCGGCTCCCCGAACTACTCGCGCGCGTGCAGGCCGACCTCGGTCCGCGGATCGACGCGTACCGGCGGCGGTACGAGCGGATCGCCGCCGACGCGGACCGCGAGGCGTTCCTCGTCGAGCCGGATCACTGGGAGTCGATCGCCGAGCGGTTGGGCCTCGACGACCGCGAGCGCGACGCCGTCGTTCGGGCGCACGAGGCCGCCGTCGTCCGTGTCGGCGGAGACGGTCGGACTCGCGAGGAGTTCGAGACCGCGCTGGAGATCCGCTCCGGCGTCGTTATCGGGGCCGGAGAGGACGCGCGGGCGGGAGACGAGTGACGAGGGAAGCGTCGGGGCCGACGGGTGGAGCGTCAGTCCGGGGACGCGAACGCGGCCGTCACCGACGCCTTTTCACGCCCCCGGAGCGACGTGCGGGCATGCGACTCGCACGCCTGCTCACGCCCGACGGACCGGTGTCCGGACGCTACGAGGACGGGACGATCGTCGCCGAAGAGGGCCGCTACGAGGTCGGTCGCGACGGCCGCCTGCTCCCGCCGTGTGACCCGAGCGCGCTCTACTGCGTCGGTCGGAACTACGTCGAGACGCTTGATCAGATGGAGTACGAGCGCCCCGAGGAGCCGGACTTCTTCATCAAGCCGCCGACGAGCCTGCTCGCGCACGGCGAGGCGATCCGCTACCCCGACTGGACGGACGAACTGACCTACGCCGGCGAGCTCGTCGCCGTGATAGACGAGCGGTGTCGTGACCTCGACCCCGAGGACGTGCCGGACGTCGTCCGCGGATACACGATCATGAACGACGTCGACGCGCTCGACCAGCAGGGACGGACCGCGCGCAAGGCGTTCGACGGATCGGGACCGCTCGGTCCGTGGATCGAGACCGACGTGGACCCGACGAACCTCGACATCTCGACCACGGTCGGCGGCGAACTGCGGCAGGACGCCAACACCGAACTGATGTTGTTCGGCCCCCACGAGATCGTCGCGTACCTCTCGGAGCGGTTCACGTTCGAACCCGGCGACTGCGTCGCGTTCGGGAGCCCGGCGAACCCCGGCTTAGTCGAGCCTGGCGAGACGGTCGAGATAACGTATGAGGGCGTGGGAACGCTGTCGAACCGCGTCGTCGAGCCGTAGCTCGGATACGACGTCCGAAGCCGGCTCGGCTGAACCGGCTCAGCCGAAACCGGCTCAGTCGAGGTCGAGGTCGACGCCGTGTTGTAACCCGGCCGCCTTCACCGTGTTGTACAACAGCATCGCGCGCGTCATCGGACCGACGCCGCCGGGAACCGGCGTTATCGCGCCCGCGACCTCGCTCGCGGAGTCGTAGTCGACGTCGCCGACGAGCGCGTACCCCTTCTCCGTGTCCGCGTCGACGCGGTTGATACCGACGTCGATCACGGTCGCGCCGGGCTTGATCATCGAGCCGTCGACGAACTCCGGGATCCCCGCGGCCGCGATCACCAGATCTGCGTCGGCCAGCTTCCCCTCCAAGTCCTCGGTGCGCGAGTGACAGACGGTCGTGGTGGCGTTGCCGACCGGCGACTTCTGTATCAGGAGGTTCGCCATCGGCTTCCCGACGATGTCCGAGCGACCGACGACGACCGCGTCGGCCCCCTCGGTCTCCACGTCGTACGCGTCGAGCAGCTTCTGCACCCCGTGCGGGGTGCAGGGCTTGAACCGGGCGTCGCCGGCGACGAGCCGCCCGACGTTCTCAGGATGGAACCCGTCAACATCCTTCTCGGGGTTGATCTGGCGCAGCACGCTCCGCTTGTCGACGTGGTCCGGGACGGGAAGCTGAACGAGGATGCCGTGGACGTCCTCTCTCCGGTTCAACTCGTCGATGGTGTCGTACAGCTCGTCGGCGGGAGCGTCGGCGTCGATCTCGACGTGTATCCCCTCGATCCCGACCTCCTCGCAGTCGCGCTGTTTCATCGACACGTACGTCTCGCTCGCGGGATCGTCGCTCATCAGCACGGTGGCGAGCCCCGGTGTCACGCCGGCTGCGTCGAGCGTCTCGACGTGGCCCGCGACCGCCTCGCGCACGTCGGAAGCGACGGCGTTTCCGTCGATGATCTCGGCTTCGTCGATGGACTCGGTCATACCGAACCGACGCCGAGGTGATATAAAAACTACGCGGGATCGTGCGTATATGCCATTTTCACGTCATCGATATGTTCGAGAACGTGGATCGGAACGTAGTGATACGACCCGGTTGGACCGGATGTGCCGGCGTGGCTGCGGGAATGTTCAGCGTCCGTCGGCCCCGCCGTCGTCGGCCTCGTCTGCGGAGTCACCGTCGTCGACCCCGTCTGCGGAGTCACCGTCGTCTCCGGACGCGTCCGTGACACCGCCGCCGTCGCTCGCTCGCTCGGTGTCGCCCGCGCTATCGGCTCCGTCTCCATCTCCGTCTCCGTCCTCGTCGCCCCGGGTGCTCTCCGATCCGCCTCCGTCCGTCTCACGGTCGTCGGCCGACCCGCCGGCGCGGTCATCGCCCTCCGCGTCGGTCGCGCTCGCTTCCGGCCGGCGTCCGGCGTCGCTCCCTGACTCCGGGGGCTCTGCCGGGTCAGCCGGTTCGAATCCCGCGGTCTCTAGTTCGGCTTCCGGTCCGTCCCGCGGGTCGTAGCCGCGCTCCCGGAGCGTCTCTCTGACCGCCGCCCTGTCGACGGTCCCCGAAACCGTCCGCGGGAGCTCCTCGGCGTACGCGATCGTCTTCGGGATCTTGAATCCGGCGAGTCGCGTCCGAAGGACCGAGAGGAGCCGCTCGTCGTCCACGGTCGCCGGTCCGCCCGCGCCGGCTGCCGGCGCGCGCTCGGCGTCGTGGTCGTCCTCGTCGGTCGAAGCGTCTCCGACAGTGTCGCCGTCGTCACTCTCGGAAGCGACATCGTCGGTTGGGGCGCTGACGACCTCGGGCTCGGCGACGAGCAGCGCGGCGACGCGTTCGCCCCACACGTCGTCGTCGAGGCCGACGACGGCCGCCTCGTCGATCCCCGGAACGGCGTGGAGCGCGTCGAGCACCTCGCCGGGTTCGACGTTCTCGCCGCCCGTGATGATCCGATCGTCGAGACGGTTGAGCACGTACAGGAACCCGTCGTCGTCGATGCGGCCGACGTCTCCGGTGTGTAACCCGTAGTCGCCGAACGCCGAACGATCAAGCCGCGTCGGATCGTCGGGAGCGACGTATCCCGGGGTGATCGTCGGCCCGTCGACGACGATTTCGCCCGTCTCTCCCGAGTCGACCGGCGTTCCGTCCTCGTCGACGATCGTCACGCTGGTGCCGAACAGAGGGCGACCCACGGTCCCGAGCCGACCCGCCGTCTGCGTCGGCGTCGCGGTGGCGATCTGCGACGCGGACTCGGTCATCCCGTACGTCGGGTACGCCGGCACCGAGTAGTCGCGACACCGTTCGAGCAGGTCGTCAGGGGCGGGCGCGCCGCCGAGAAGCACGGCGCGGAGCGAGTCCGAGAGCGTCCCGCGCCTGTCGAGCATCTGCGTGAGCATCGTCGGGACGAGCGACACGCCGGTCACGTCGTAGGCGTCGATGTCGTCCGCTGTCTCGCCGGGCCGGAACCGCTCGCGAAGCACGAGTGTCGTCCCGTACAGCACCGAGCGGTACACCGGTGCGAGCCCGCCCATGTGGTGTAACGACAGAGAGACGAGCCACCGGTCGTCTGGTTCCATGCCGAGCCTAAACGCGGACGCGACGGCAGAGCTGTACACGTTTCCGGCAGTGAGCGGCACGCCCTTCGGCTCACCCGTCGTGCCGGAGGTGAAAAGCAGACAGAGGTGATCGGAGATCCCCCACTCGACCGGGTCGACCGGCTCCGGTTCGACGGCGTGAACGGCCTCGACGGCGTCGTTCGTGGGTTCATCAACCGAGTACACCGGCGTATCCGGGACGTCGTCGACCGCGGCACACGCGGCGTCCTCCGTCGGCTCCGCACAGACGACGGCCGACAGGTCGGTCTGCTCGACGCGCTCGCGCAACTCGTGTCCGGTGAGGTCCGGCCCGAGCGGGACGAACGTCGCGCCGATTCGCATCGCCGCGTGGACGAGCCCGACCGTTCCGACGTACGGCGGCGTGAGCACTCCGACCCGGTCGCCCTCGGCGATGCCACGCGCGACGAGCCGGCCCGCCGTCTCGGAGACCAAGCGGTCGAGATCGGTGTACGTCCACGACTCGCCGTCTTCGGCCCGAACGAGTGCCGTCTCGTCTGGCGAGGAGACGACGCGGTGAGACAGCCAGTCCCGCATGGGGATCACCGCGTTCTGTGACGGACCGAGCCCGATCGTCCGGTAGACTCGCGGCGAGCGAGACTCGCCGCCGATCGCGTTGGGAAGCTACTCATCCGCTGGCTGTCGAACGGTCAGTACGGGGACATCCGCGGTCCGAACGACCCGCTCCGTGACGCTGCCGAGGAGGTATCGGTCGAGTCCCTTCCGACCGTGGGTACCCATGACGATCATGTCGATATCGTTTGAGTCCACGTAGTCGCGGATAGACTGGTAGGCGGTTCCCGTAGCGACGGTCGTCTCGCAGTCGACGTCGGCTTCCGCCGCGGCGTCGGCGACGCGGTCCGTCGCCTCCGTGCCCTCCTCTTCGAGCGCCTCGACGACGAGTTCCGCGCCGGCTTCGAGCGAGGAGTACGCGCTCCCGTCGACCACGTAGAGCGCGTGAACTCGCGCGTCGTACTGCGCAGCGAGATCGAGCGCGTGTTCGATCGCCGCGTCGGACGCTGGACTGCCGTCGGTCGGAACGAGGATCTGCGAATACATTTCAATCGACGGTACGGCCGAAGTGATTAAAAACCCGATCACCGGGGGCCGCGACGAGGTGACCTCGCCGGGATTCGTGACGCGGCGACCGCACCGGGAGCCAGACAGGGCGACCGCACCGAGGGGCAAGACGGGGCAACCGCATCGGTGCCGGCCGCCTACCTGAATCCCATCGCTTCGATCTGCTCTTGATACCGGTTTCGGATGGTGACTTCCGTCACTTGCGCGACGTCTGCGACCTCGCGTTGGGTCTTCTTCTCGTTGCACAGAAGCGACGCGGCGTAGATCGCCGCGGCGGCGAATCCGGTCGGGGATTTCCCCGAGAGCAGTCCCTGTTCTGCGGAGACGTCGATGATCTCCGTCGCCTTCGACTGGACCTCCTCGGAGAGCTGGAGCGCGGAGGCGAACCGGGGGACGAACTGCTTGGGGTCGACGGGTTTCAGTTCCAAGCCGAGCTCCTGTGAGATGTACCGGTACGTCCGGCCGATCTCCTTTTGCGGGACGCGAGAGACGTCTGCGACCTCGTCGAGCGAGCGGGGGATCCCCTCCTGACGACAGGCGGCGTAGAGGGCGGCGGTCGAGACGCCTTCGATGGAGCGGCCGCGGATCAGGTCCTCGTTCAACGCGCGGCGGTAGATCACCGAGGCCACCTCGCGCACGGAACGCGGCACGCCGAGCGCGCTCGCCATCCGGTCGATCTCAGAGAGCGCAAACTGGAGGTTCCGCTCGCCCGCGTCCTTCGTTCGGATCCGCTCTTGCCACTTGCGCAGCCGGTGCATCTGCGACCGCTTCTCCGAGGAGAGCGACCGCCCGTACGCGTCTTTGTCCTTCCAGTCTATCGTCGTCGTCAGCCCCTTGTCGTGCATCGTCTCCGTGATCGGCGCGCCGACGCGCGACTTCGACTGCCGCTCCGAGTGGTTGAACGCCCGCCACTCCGGGCCGCGGTCGATGTTCTGTTCGTCGAGCACCAGCCCGCAGTCCTCACAGACGAGCTCTTGGTCGGCGTCGGTGACGATCTCCGTCGAGTCACACTCCGGACACGAGAGGGTCTCCTCGTCCGACTCTCGCTCCGTGTCCCGCTCCTGTTGGCGCTGACGGCTCGGACGTTCCATTATAAGGTTTCTGGTTATTGCCGCATTTAAGTCTTTGTCCGAACGAGCGAGCTCGCCTCGTCGTCACGCCGTCTGTTATCCCGACCGATCACGCGACTGCGACGCCACGATGGCCGTTTCGGGCACCGACAGCGCAGTGTCCCAGTTCCGTGATGCCCCGCGAGCGCCGCACGCCGAACACGAAACGTGACCGTCGGTCGCGGACGGAATCTGCCGTCGTCGTCCGTCCCTCCGACCTCTGTTCGCGTCGACGTGCACAATGCATCGCGGCGTCGACGACCGGCTTACGGCCGAGTGTATTACTTTTGAACATTCACGAACTGTTTTATATTACTCTCTCGTGCGTCGCAGTATGTACGCGACTGGAACCGACGACGTCGACGATGGCGGCGATATCCGGCATCCGTTGCCGGCCGCGGAGGGACGCGGTTCGGGGCGACCAGAGGGGCCAGCCGCCGCCGTGTCGGCGGTGCGGACGACGCCCGACAGATGACGTCGAAACGCTCGCTCGCAGCCAAGCTAGGCGTCGTCACGGGATTCGAGAACCCTCAAGCGGCCCTCGAACAGTATCCGACGCCACCGGAGCTGGCCGCCCACGTCGTTCACCTCGCAGACCTCCACGACGACATCGACGGGCGGACCGTCCTCGATCTCGGCACCGGAACGGGGATGTTCGCGCTCGCTGCGGCCCTCCGCGGTCCCGCCCGCGTGATCGGCGTCGAACTCGACCGAGAAGCGCTGACGACCGCGACAGAGAACGACCGTCGCGTCGCGGCGAGCGCTCCCGTCCACTGGATTCAGGCCGACGCGACTCGGCTCCCGCTCACGGTACCCGATCCCGTCACCGTCGTGATGAACCCGCCGTTCGGCGCACAGGACGGAAACCGAAACGCCGACCGCGGCTTCCTTTCGACCGCGAGCCGCATCGCGGACGTCTCCTACTCGGTTCACAACGCCGGGAGCCGAGAGTTCGTCGAGGCGTTCGCGGCCGACGAGGGCGGCGAGGTGACGCACGCGTTCGCGGCCGACTTCGCGATCGACGCCCAGTTCGACCACCACACCGAGACCTCCCGCGAGATCGACGCCGAGGTGTACCGGATCGAGTGGCGCTGACGAGACTGTTCGTCCGCGGTGCGTTCGCCCCTCTACTGCCGGCCTTCGTACCGCTCCTGTCGGGCGACGAGTATCCGCGTCTCGCCCCGTTCGGCGTACACGCGAGTCTCCTCCCGCACGAACGAGATCCCCCGGACCCTGACCGACTCGTTTCTCGCGGGCAGCGGTGCGGTCTCCGTCCATCCGTCGTGACCAACCCGGAGTTCGAACCCGCCGTCGACCGCCGCTACGAGGATCTGACGTCCGTCGAGGTGCCCCTCCACACGGGCCGGAGCGCCGACAAACAGGGTCGAGCGTGTCTCGTTCCGAACCGCGTCGACCCGGTACGTCGGTCCCCCGCCGGCCGCGACCCACCCGGTCCGCTGGACCCAGACGGTCTCGCGCCAGCCTGTCCCGCCTACGTCGACGGCGCGGTAGCCCCAGAACGCCAGATTCCCCCGTGAGACAGCTGTGGTCCATATCTCTCGGTCGGGGTTCGCGACGATCACCCCCGAAGTGTTCACCGACGTCGACCGCCCGAACGCCTTGACGTCGACGGCGCTCACGAGCCGATTCTCGACGGTTTCAGCGTAGGTGATCTGGTACCCGTCGACCTCGATCGGATCGCCCGGCAGGTCGTCGCCGCCGTCGACGGCCACGAGGTTCGGGAGAACGGCCGGCCCGGCGACGGCGGCGAGCGCGGCGAGGAGACAGAGCAGGCCGACCGCGGCCGGCGTCGCTGACCGGACGGCGTCTCGAACCGTCTCGGGGTGAGAGACGGCACGACCCGGCCATATCGGCTCGTCGCGTCCGGCGGCCGCGACCGCGACGACGCCCGCGAGCACGGCGAGTAACCCGAGGCCGAGCGCGCGGTACAGCTCGAACCGCTCGTTCCCGAGGTACCAGTACACAGCCCAGAGCCGGCGCGATGCGCCGAACAGCAGAACGCCGCCGAACGCGGCGAGCGCGGCGACCCCGGACCGATCGGCGTCGGTGGGGACGCGGGAGCCGGTGTCCCGACCGGAGACCGGGGCAGAACCGTGCTCGCGTCGCCGGCGGACGAGCCACACCGCGGCGAGTGCCCCGACGATCAGCCCGAGTGCGTGGCCCTGCACGGCGACGTTCGCCCACCCCGGCGGGCCGTACGAGCCGGTCGCCTCGCCGACCGCCACCGGACTGCGGAGCGTCCAGTAGGCGACGCTCGCGAGCGTCGGTCCGGTCAGCGCCGCCAGCGAGCGGACCGGGTAGTGGACCAGCGCGAACCCCCAGAGCGCGAAGACGGCCGTCGAGAAGCCGATCACCGGACCGAGCGCGAAAAGCGACGAGAGCACCGCGAACCCGAGTATCGCGCCCGGAACGACGACGAACGCGCGAACGTACGGGTTCGAGACGAGCGGCCCGTCGCGCGCGGACGCGTCGAGGAGGTTGTCCGCGATGGAGGCGGTGCGGCGGCGGTCCCGACCGCCCGGCGCGTGACCATACGCGTACTCGGCGATGCTTCCCGCGACGAGCGCAGAAAATAGGTTGCCGGTGAGGTGTCCCAGTCCGGAGTGTGCGAGCCCGGCCCAGAAGAGCCCCTCGGCGTAAAAGTACGACCACGACCGGAACGGGATCGTGACTGGACGATAGGGGTTTGAGATCCCGTCCTGGACGAACAGGTAGACTCCGACGACGACCGCGATCGAGACGAGCGTGCCCCACGGGACGCCGTAGAGGAACCGCGTTCGCAGCGCGCGCGTCCACGCGCCATCGGGCCGATCGACCGCGTACACGGCAAGCACCGCGACAGCGACGAGCGTGAGCCCGACGCCGAGGTGCGCGGCGTCCGAGAACGCCACCCCAGTCACCATGTCGTGTAGCGAACGGGCGTCGGCATATCAATCCGCGGGTGGGCCGGACGTCGACCCACCGCGAGAGCGTCTGACCCGCCGCCCGGCCGTCGCCGCGCACGGCCCGCTCGCTCGTTCACGCTCGCTTACTCGCGTACGACGCGCGCCTCACCGTCCCCGACGACCACGTCGAGCCCGTGCTCGTGGACGAACGCGGCGGTGTAGTCGGGCACGACCCGCTGGGCGGTGAACCGCGCGCGCAACACGGGTAGCGCGTCGAGCAGGTCGTCGCCGTCGACCATCGACGGCGAGGGCTCGACGAACTCGACGTCGAGGCCGGCGTCGCGTCCACGGGCCGCGAGCGTCGGGAGACTGGGCGCGTCGAACGCCCCCTCGAAGTCGATCGGCTCGGTGAACCCCGCGTAGTAGGTCCGACCGCGGGTCGAGGGACCGAGCACGACCTCGTTCGTCCGGAGCTTCATCGCGGCCGAGTCGACGAGGGTGCGCGACAGCAGCGGCGCTTGCGGCGTGACGACCGCGACGGAGTCGGCGTTCTCCTCGCGCAGAAGGTGCGTGACGGTGTTTCCGGCGCGCGCGCCGAACGACGAGCCGACCTGTCGCTCGAAGCGGACGTCGCCGGTGCCGCCGAGCGTGTCGGCGACAAGCGTTCGGAGTTCGGCCTCGGGAGTCGTGTCGGTGCGGTGCTCGGCCGACAGGTCGTCATCGTCCGGGTAGTTGACGAGGAGGTCGCCGCCGGAGCGGTCGACCGCGAGCACGGCGTCGCGGAACAACGCCTCGTACAGTTCTGCGGCCTCGGCGGTCGACAGCGGAGTCGACTCCGCGAGCCCGGTCGCGACGAGCCCCTCGCGGGGCGGATTCGCCAGCACGACGACGACGGTCATGTCTCGAAAGAAATCGCTCGCGCGCCTTCAACTCGCCGTTTCGGTCGCGGAGTCACCCGATCCGAACGCGGACGGGAACGACCGCGGATCATCGCGGACGGGAACGACCCGACTCAGGCGAAGTCGCGCCGCATCGCGATCTCGAACCACGGGCACAGCCGCAGCTGGCGGTACAGCGCCGGGTTCTCGTGGAGGTGTTCGTAATCGACCCACAGCATCCCGCCGATCTCCTCGTCGTCGGGGTCGAGATCGGTGTCCGAAAGCGTGACCTTCAACACCGCACAGACCTCCCACTCGACGCCCTCGTGGGGGTAGTACCGCTTGTACTCGAACTTATCAGTCATTCGGAGGTCGTCGTACTGATCCGGCGTGATGCCCAGTTCCTCTTCGAGCCGCTGTGCGGTCGCGTCCTCCTGAGACTGTCCCTCGACGGGATGGGAGGCGACGGTGCCATCCCAGTGGCCGTCCCAGAGCCGCTTCGTCGGCGCGCGCTGGGCGAGCAGGATGCGCCCGTCGGTGTCGAACACGAGGCAGGTGAACGCGCGGTGTCGTATCCCGTCGCCGGTGTGGGCGTCGAGCCGATTCACGGTTCCCTGTTCGACGTCGTCGGGGTCGACGGCGATCACGTCCTGGTTCGCGTTCTCGTGGGCCGGTGCGGCGTCTGCCGCGTCGGGGTCGTCTCCGGCGGTGTCACCGCCGTCGTCTAGTGCGGCTCCACCGACGTTCTCGGCGTCGCCCGCGTCCTCGGAGCTCATGCTACACCGGTCTCTCACCAGGGATAATAAGCGTTCGATACGGCGGGTGGTGGCGGCGAAGGAGTTCCCGAACGGGCGAGCGCAGTTCGACGCGCTTAACCGCGTCCCGAGGCTACTTCGCGCGGATGAGTGATCCGGCGCTCGACGTCGTCGAGTTCGTGTTGACGACGCACCTCTACACCGAGAACCGCGATCTCGACGAAAACGACCTGCCACCCAGGTTCCGTCAAGTGTTCTGGTCCGACGACGCGGCCGAGGACGCACCGGGCGGCGTCGAGCGACCAATAAAGGCGACCGACGGGGTGACGCGCACCGCCACCGGGGTCGACCACCCGTGGGAGGCCGTCTCTGAACTGCTTTTCACCCAGCGGACCGACTTCTCCGGGGAGATATCCCTGACCCAGCCGGAGATGGCGCTGGAGTGGTACATCGACCACGCGGACGAGGACCGCATCGGAGCCAACCCGACGATCGTCGCCGCACTCGACGACGCGGACGACCTCGACGCGCCCGTGTCCCACGAGGAGTCCCGGGACAACGTGCGCCCGGTGCAGGCCGACCGCGTCTGGATCGACGCCTTACTCGACGAGTACTTCGACGAGGAGGAGGACGCCGAGATGCTCGACCTGGTCAACGTCCGCGCGCCAGAGGAGATCGAGACGACGCTCGACGACCTCGTGCTCACCGGCGACCAGGAGGGCGAGATCCAGAAGATCGTGAAAGCGATCGAACACCGCGAGTACCTCGCGAGCATCGGGCTCCGCGAGATCGGCAAGCTGCTTTTCGTCGGTCCTCCCGGAACCGGGAAAACGACGATCTCTCGCGCGCTCGCACACGAGCTCGGGCTCCCGTTCGTCGAGGTCAAGCTCTCGATGATAACGAGCCAGTACCTCGGCGAGACGGCGAAAAACGTCGAGAAAACCTTCGAGGTCGCAAAGCGGCTCTCGCCGTGTATCCTCTTCATCGACGAGTTCGACTCGGTCGCGAAGACCCGCCGCTCGGACGAGCACGCCGCCCTGAAACGCGCCGTCAACACCCTGCTCAAGTCGATCGACGAGGTGTCTCTGATCCGCGACGAGGTCCTGTTGATCGGGGCGACGAACCACCCGGATCAGCTCGACGCCGCGGCGTGGCGGCGGTTCGACGAGATCGTCAATTTCCCCAAACCCGATCGCGACATGCGCGCCGACATCCTCCGCGTGGTGACCAAAGAGATGCAGATCGCCGACTTCGACCCCGAGGAGGTCGCCGACCGGACCGGCGGGCTCACCGGCTCGGACCTTCGGATGGTGCTTCGCGAGGCCGTCCTCGGCGCACTCACCGAAGACCGGATGACGATCACTCAGGAGGACGTGATGGCGGCCGTCGAGGACTTCGAGGAGCGCGATAACCTGAAGAACATGGACATGATCGACGGCGAGGGCGCGGAGGTGCTCGGCGAGACGGGATCCAACGAGAGCGACTCGGACGGCCACGACGAGCCGAGCGAGGACGGCGCGCATAATCACGACCACGATCACGATCACGCCGCGCACGGACCCTCGCAGGACTGAGCCGCGACGGCGCGCCGCTGCCTCTGATAGTTGAAGGCTGCCAATACCCGACTGAAGACCCGTCTCACTGCGCGTGACGGAACCTGCGTCCCCGTCGCTGGCATCGGACAGTCTTGCGGCTCGGAACGGTCACGCCTCCCGCTTGACGCCCGCGACGGTGTAGCCGAATCCCCGGTCGACGACCCGTGGGTCGAGCCCCGCATCCGCGAGGTCGTCGGCGAGATCACCCGGAGCGCGGAACCGCGACGCCATCCCGACCGCGTGTTCGGCGGCGGCGAGCCCCCGGCCGAGCGGGTGCGTCGGGTCGAACTCGCGGATCACGATTACGCCGCCCGGCGCGAGGACGCGAGCCGCTTCGCGAAGCGCCGCGTCGTGGTCTGGCAAGTGGTGAACGGCGTCGACGATCGTGACCGCGTCGACGATCGCGTCGCGGACCGGGAGCCGTCCGGCGTCACCGACCGCAGTCGACAGTCCGCGCCGGCCGCGAGCGCGTGCGAGCATCTCGCGAGAGGCGTCGACGACGCAGACGTCGGGACCGGACAGCGCGGCCGCGGCACGGCCGGAACCGCCGCCGACGTCGAGCAGGCGCTCTATCGGTCGCGTCGCGTGGTCGAGCCCGTCCGCCAGCGCCTCGCCGTCCGCCGGCGGCATCGCGAGGTCGTACAGCGGAGCCAATCGATCGAAGAACCGAACGTCGCCGAGTCCGTGCATGCCTCGGTTCGGGGTTCCGTCCCTAAACCGTCTCCCCCGCGTCCGTCCGACACTCACCTCGCACTCGCCCGACACTCACCTCGCACTCGCCCGACACTCACCTCGCACTCGCCCGACACTCGCCCCGCGGCTCCCCCGCCGCATATATAGGGTCGCGGCGTACCGGCCGGCATGGAGTTCGCGCTCGTCGGCGCACCCGGGTCTGGTGTCACGCTCCGGCTCGACTACCGGGCGTTCGCGTACGCCGGGAAGTTCGTCCTCGGCGACCCGGGGAAGGCGGTGTTGCGGACCGCAGACGGCTCGCCGGCGGTTCCGGAGTGGGAGGCGGACGAGCCGCTGTCCCCGGCGGTCGACGAGAGCGCGTTCGACGCCGACGTGGTCGCCGCCGTCTCGTTTTCGCCGGACCGCACCGATCCGAAGTGCTGTCGGCTCCGGTACGTCACCGTCCACGTCGCGCGGCGCGGCGAGGGGCTCGGGCCGCGGCTGATAGACCGGACCGTCGACCGGCTCGCGAGCGAGGGGTTCGACCGGGTGATGATCGCGGTCAACAACCCGTTCGCGTACGCGGCGCTTCACAAGTGCGGCTTCGCGTACACGGGCGAGCAGACCGGGATCGCGGAGCTGGAGTTGGCCCGCCCGGTCGACGCACCGGCCAGCGACGATCCCGACCGGTACCGCGCGGGACTCCGGGTGTTCCGCGAGGGCGACCGCGACCTCGACCCGGTCGAAGAGGAGTTCATCGCGGACCGGCTGGAGGGCGGGTAACGAGAGCGGTTCTCTCGGCTCATCTCGGTGATTTCTCGAACGAAGTGAGAGAAATGCGCCGGCCGGGACTCCCGTGAACGCAGTGAGTGGGAGTACGGGCGGCGCGCGACCGAAGGGAGTGCGCCGGCCGGGATTTGAACCCGGGCCATGAGCTTGGAAGGCTCAGGTCCTACCACTAGACCACCGGCGCGCGTCTACACGTAGGCAGAACTGTTCTGATAAACGTTCCGTGTTCTCGACGCCGTCTTCCACTCGTCGCCCGCAATCAAACATAAAGCACCACAGTATCGCGGGCCGTTCCAACGCGCTTAGAACGGTTTTCAGACGCGTAGAACCGTTCTGGGTATCTATAGGTGTACGCATCCAACGTGCACCTGTGAGGTGACGACGATGTCATATCAAACAAGCAATCCCTTGGTCGGAGATGTCGAGTTCGCCCTGGACGGTCCATGGGCGACGTACTGGATCGCGTTCCTGCGCGTCGTCACCGGCTGGTGGTTCTTCCACTCCGGGATCACGAAGGTGCTCGAGGACGGGCTCTCGTACACCTACGGGACCGCGTATATGCAGGAGATGTCGGGCACGGCGCTCGGCGGGATCCCGGTCTGGATGGGCAACAACCTCGCGTGGCTCATCGAACCGGGCGTGCCCCTGTTCGAGACCCTGATCGGACTCGCGCTAATCTTCGGCGCGTTCACCCGCCTGGCCGCCTTCGGCGGGGTGATCTTCATGGTCCTGTTCTGGCTCGGCAACGCCGAGTTCGGGCACGGGCTCGTCAACAGCGACCTCATGGGTCTGCTGTTGTTCATAACGATGATCGCGCTCGCGGCCGGTCGGTACTACGGGCTCGACGCGGTCATCGAGCGGCTCGACGTCGTCGAACAGCATCCCAAGCTCCGATACCTGCTCGGCTGAGCGGTGATCACCAATGACAAACACAACCATAATCGACAAAGCGGCGATGGCGCTGAGTGCGGGACTCATGCTGCTCGGCATCGTCGGCATGGGGATAGTCGAGATCCTCGCCGGCCAGCCGTACAGCCCGGTCCCGATGACTAACGAGGCGGGCGAGGTCGTGGCGATGCCCCTCATCTCCCCGCAGCTCCGGACCGGCGTCGTGCTGGCCGGGATCGCGGTGCTCGGGCTGTATGCGCTCTACAAGATCGTGGCCCCGATGCCCGAAGACGGGCGGGCCGGCCACGAGACCATCGCGGACTGAGCCCGTCGCTACTCTTCTGTGCTCCCGTTCCGAGCGTTCAGTTCCCGCTCTCGGAGCCTCCCGTATCGGTACCGGTCGGGACGTCGACAGCGCCGTCCGCCGTCGATTCGTGCGTGACGCCGCCGTCGGCGCTCACCGCTTCGCCCGTCGCATCGCCCTCCTCGACGTCCGAGGCGACGACGCCCGCTCCGGGGGACTCGACGTCGGTCGCGTCGAAGGTGAACCCGGAGTCGTCACCCTCGATTTCGGCGTCGGCCGCGACCTCGAACCCCTGTGTCATCCGCTGTAGGTCGCGTGCGCGCTCGGTCAGGTCGCGCGCCTGAGCGGAGACATCGCCGAGCGTCGCGGCCTGCTCCTCCGCGGTCGACGCGACCGTCGTCGCCTCGGCGGTCGTCTGCTGGCTCACGCCCGCCAGATCGTCGACCGCGCCGGTCACCTCGCTGACCGACGACGCCTGTGCGTCCATCGCACCGGATATCTCCTGGATCCCGTCGTCGGCCGCCGCCACCCGCTCCGTCACCTCGTCGAGCGCGTTCTCGGCCCGCTCGACGGTCTCGACGCCGTCGTCTATTCCCTCGCGGATCGCGGTCATCTCGGCGACGGTCGCGTCGGTGCGGTCGCGGAGTTCGTCGATCAACGCCTCGACCTCGGCCGCCGACGCCTGTGTCTCCTCTGCGAGCGACTTCACCTCCTCGGCGACGACGGCGAACCCGGAACCGGCCTCGCCCGCCCGAGCGGCCTCGATGCTCGCGTTCAACGCCAGCAGATTGGTCTGGTCTGCGATCTCGGAGATCGTCTCGACTATCGCGTCGACCTCTTCCATCTCGGCCTCTAGCCGCGAGATCGTCTCGGCGGCGGTCTCGGAGCGGTCCTCGATGTCGTGGAGTTCCCCGGTCGCCGTGACGGTTGCCTCGCGACCCTCCTCCGCGGCCTCGCTCGCGCGCTGTGAGGTGTGTGCGACTTCTTCCGAGGACGACGCGACCTCCTCGACGGTCGCCGACATGTCCTCCATCTCGCCGGCGACATCGGACAGGCGACGACTCTGACGCTCTGCACCCGCGGAGATCTCGTCGACCGCGTCGCTCGTCTCTCTGCCCGCCGCCGCGACCTCGTCCGCGCCGTCGGAGACCGCCTCGCTCTCCGCCGCGACCGTCGTGGCGAAGGCGTCGACCTCCGCTATCGCCGTCTCCAGTTCGTCCATCGCGTCGTTGAATCCGTCCGCGATCTCACGGAGCGCCTCCGGATCGTCGGGGTCGGCGTCGAGACGGGCCGTGAGGTCACCGTCCGCGCAGTCGTCCATCGTTTCGCCGAACGCCGCGGCGCGCGCTTCGAGCCGCTCGGCGAACGCCTCGCTTTCGGCTTTTGCCGTCTCGGCCCGCTGTCGCTGCGTCTCGGCCGACCGGATCTGCTCGCGCAACGAGTCTCGCATGGTCGAGAACGCACCGTACAGGTCGCCGAACTCGTCGCGTCGGTCGGTGTCGAACGACACGTCGAGGTCGCCGGACTCCAGCGAACGCGCTCTCCCGGTGAGCCGATTCAGTTCGATGACGGTCCCGCGACCGAGCGTCGCTCCGAGAAGCCCCAGCCCGACCACGGCGACGCCGACGATCAAGAGCAGGTTCCGACCGATCATCCCGGAAAGGGCGTACGCCTCGGAGAGCGGAACGTGGACCGCGACGCGCCAGTCCTCCGAGGAGACCGGCGCGTACGCGACAAAGTACTGCGCGTCCCCGGCGAACTCGAACGTCGCCGACGACACATGGCCGATCGCGGATTCACCGAGGACAGCGTTCCCGACCTCGCCAGCGTACCGTTCGCCCGCGACGCCGTCGCGGTCGCTCGCGCCGATCGTCCCGTCGGGCTCGACGAGCGCGGTGAACGACCCCTCCGTCGGCTGTCTGAGGTCCGCGACGACGGATGCGAGCGACACTTCCATGACGAGGTAGTTGCGTCCCGGCGTGTGTGCGACGTACGAGACGTACCGCTCTCCGTCGATCTCGTAGGTCGGCGACGTGTAGGTGTCCGTTCCCACAAGGAGGTTGTCGGCCATCCAGCCCTGACCGACGATCGTGGAACCTCGCTCCCCGTCGGTCGAGGCGACCAGTTCACCCTCGGTTCGCTCGACGAAGTGGAGCGCTACGACGTCGTCCGCCTGCCACGAGAGGTGCGACGTGAGGTAACTCTCCGCTTGCTCGGGCGATCTCGTGGCTCCGAGCGCCTCGCTTCCGGCGAGTTCGCGGGCGGTCGTTCGATGCTCGCTCGTCCACACGTCGAGTTCCGTACCGCTCAGCTCCGCGACCGCGGTGTAGTCCTGCTGGGCGCTGTCTTCGAGGCGGTCGGTCGTCTCAGCGTAGGTGACCGCACCGACCCCGCCGATGGCGACGACGATGAGGAGCACGACGACGGCGAACTTCGCGAGATAGCTCCGGGTTATCACGTCGGGACTCACCCGACGGAGGAGACGGTCGAGAGGATTCGAACTCATTGTCACGACGGGGACCGCACGGCGTAATTAATGCTCACACCTACATCTCTAAACTGATAATCACCCCTCGGCGTCGGTCACGACGGCATAGCAGTTCCCGCTTGAGACCGTCGATTCGACGACCGACAGCCGGCTCTCGGCGAGGTCGGCGTCGAACTCCCGCGGCGCGTAGATGTGATAATACCGTGGGACCGTCTCGCCGCCCGGTAGCGTCCAGTCGACGGTGGTGTCGAACCCGTCTTCCCGGTCGAAACGGTCGTGAGCCGTGCTCCACGCGCTCACCAGCGCGGTCCCCTCCGGTTCGAGCACGCGGGCCAGTTCGTCGAGGCTGCGGACGCGGGCGTCTCGCGTAGGTAGGTGATGGAGCGTCGCGACGTACACCGCGAGCCCGACCGCGTCGTCGGCGACCGGCAGTGCGGCGGCGTCGCCGTGGACGAACGATGCGACGTCGTCGAAGTCGCTGTCGCGCGCTCGCTCGACCGCTTCCCGGAGGAGTTCGCGGCTGAGATCCACGCCGACGACGGACCGTGCGCGGTCGGCGAGCGATTCCGTGTGCCGCCCGTTACCGCATCCGACGTCGAGCGCCGTAGTCGCCGAGCGGTCAGCGAGGAACGACTCGACCTCCGGCCACGGGTGCTCTCGGGTCTTCGAGAAGTGAGCGGCAATGCGGTCGTACGTCGCCTGCGGGTCCATACCGAGGGTTCGACGGCCCGCGATATAGGTCCGGTGGCCGCGGGCGCGGGCGGACCGGTCACGGACACCGGCGGAGGGGTTCGGGTCGGGCGGGGTCAGACGAACCCGATCACGGCGAACGCGACGAGCGTCACCACGAGCAGCACGACGACGTGTTTTACGCCGTCGCGGACCGATCCCTCTCCGAGTTGGCCGGCGACGAGGCCCGAGCAGAGCGCCTGCACCGCCGCCGCGTGGAAGAACAGCTGCTCGTAGGCGAACGCATCGATGTCGCCGAGTCCGTCCACGATACCGGACTGGCCGCCCGGAAGGCCGCCGCTCGTAGGCGTCCCGCTACTCGGGACCGCAGACTCGACCGCGGGGATAAAGGATACGGAGAGCGCGGCGATGATCCCGAGAAAGACGAAAAAAGAGATGTAGATCACGACGAGGTACGTGAGCATGACCTGTCGGCGCTCACGCCGAAGCGACCACGTCGCGCGCGCCTCGTCCGCGGCGATCCGGAGGACGGGTCCGATATCACCGCTCGCGTACATCGCGTTCGAAACGAGCGTGACCGCACGCGAGACCATCGGCGACCGCACGCGCCGTTTCAGTCGCCGCAGCGCAGTGGCGACGTCCGCTCCCCAGTCGATGTCGCGTCGCGTCCGCTGTACGTCCGCCGTCAGCGCCTCCAGATTCGAATCGGCCACGCGGCGAATTCCGCCGACGACGGAGGTTCCGGCCTCGTTGACGCTGGCGAGCCGGTCGAGGAAGTCGGGGACCGCCGCCTCTCGCCGCCGAACGCGCCGTTTTCTGACCTCGTAGACCGCCGCGTACGACCCGAGTGCGATGACCACCGCGACGACGAGCGGCGCGTCGAACTGATCGACCACCTCGACGGGCGTCCCGCTCGCCACCGGGAGCACCGCCGCAATGAGACCGATGGCGGCGAGCGGAACGGAAACGAAAAACACCGTGTGCGGTTCGGCGAGGACACTCGAAAGCGGCGACGCGACCCAGTCTCTGACTCCTCGGAGGCGGTCGTACACGCTGAGCCGCTCCCGGCTCGCGGTCCACGGATCGGTCGGTTCGTCGGCGGCGCGCTCGCCGCCGGCCGCGTCCGGACCTCGGATGGCCGCTCCACCGTCGGCCTGCGCCGTGGTCGTCCGTCCGAGCCCTCCGTCGCCGTCGGCTGCCGCCTCTCCGGTCGCGTCGGAGGTCGTGACTGTCTCGGTACCGCCGACGCCCTGTGCCACGCTGTCGACGTAGACCACGAATCCGAACGTGGCGAGGGGTAAGCCGACGTACACGACCACGCGGAGGAGCGGGAGCGTGTCCTGTAACACGAGTCCGATGACGACGAGGATCGTGATGAAAAACAGCGGGCCGGCGACGAGCGCCGTGACGTACGCCTCCGCGAACGTCGAGAGCAGTTCGAGGTACTGCTCCTGTTTCGTTTCGGCCTCCTCCTGATACCGGTCGTACTGGTCGCTCAAGAACGCCGAGACCGGCTGGCCGGTGCCGAGCACCGACGCGAGGTTCTCCGCGAAGTCGGCGAGGTCCTCGCTCGGCGTCCGGCGCGAGGTTCGCTGGAGCGCGGTCAGCGCGTCGGTCCCGAACGCGTTCATGTCGCGCACCGCGATCGACAGCTCCGTCGCGGCCTCGCCGTACACGCCCTCGTTCTCCGCGACCGTGTCCATCACCCGTGGGAAAGCCATCCCCGACCGCGAGAGCGCGTACATGAACGCGACGGTCCGCGGAAGGGTGGCGTCGATCTCCGTGGATCGCGTGTGAGCGCGCTGGCGCAACAGCTCCCAGCGGCCGTAGTACGCTCCCGCCGCGAGTGCGGATCCGACCGTCGCCGACGTGAACGCGAGGAGGAGGAACAACTGCGGCAGCCCCAGTTGGGTAAGTCGTGCGATCCCGGCGAGAAACGAGAGGGGTTCGGGGAGCAGCCCGCGCAGGGTCGCCTCCCCGACCGCGAGCATCGAGAGGAGTCCACCGACGGCGTACACGCCGACGACGCTGCCCGCGACGCCGAGAACGCCGGCGTACAGGAGGGTCTTCGAGGCGTATTCTCGGTGCGTTCCAGCGATGTGGGCCGCGCGGAGCCGGTCGCGTTGCTGTCGGCGTCGCTCGGGGTCGCTGACGACCGCGTCTCCGAACACCAGCAGCCCGAGCCGCGTGGCGAACCGGTCGGCACGACGGCTGATAGCCGGGAGGAGTACGGCGACACAGAACGCGAGCGCGACGACGAGCGGGAGGTACGCGATCATCGCCGGTCGGCGTCTGCGGCGCGGTCGCCACCGGCGGTGACGTCACCCCCTCGATTGCCGTCGCCCGTCTCCGCACCGTCGGCGCGCGATTCGAGCCGGTCCATCACGCGCACTGGGTCGGCGTAGTACTCGTTGACGAGGGCCGTGAACGTGCGGTAGTCGGTGACATCGAGCGCGCGAAGCAGTTCGAGGAACCGCTCGCGACGGTCGATCTCGCGGAGCAGCTCCGACCGCGACCACCCGCGTTCGGTGGCGATCTCGTCCATCAGCGACGAATCGTTGCGGCTGAACTCGTCCGTCTCGGCGTCCCAGTCGAACGCCGACGAGTAGTCGAGTTCGCCGGTCCGCTGGTCTATTCCGCCTATCTCGCCGATCGTCTTCGCGCGCCGGACCCGCTTGTCGCCCGAACGGGTGAGCGTCTGGATCGAGAGCATGTCGAGCGACTGGACCATCGCGCGCGGCACGTTGATCGGCTCGTTCTCCAGCCGGTTGATGACCGTCTCGATCGAGTCGGCGTGCATCGTCGAGAACGTCGTGTGACCCGTGTTCATCGCCTGAAACAGGGTGATAGCTTCGTCACCGCGAACCTCGCCGACGATGATGTACTCGGGGCGGTGACGCAGCGCGGACCGAAGGAGGTCGTACATGTCGATGTCGGTGCCCTCGTAGCGGCGCTCGCGAGTGACAGACGAGAGCCAGTTGTCGTGGTACAAGGAGAGCTCGCGCGTGTCCTCGATGGTGATCACTTTCGCGCGCGGCGGGACGAACATCGACACCGCGTTCATCGAGGTGGTCTTCCCGGAGGCGGTGCCGCCCGCGAAGATGAGGCTCTTGTTGTGCTCGATACAGAGCCAGAAGTACGCCATCTGCTCGATCGAGAAGGTGCCGTACTCCACGAGGTCGATCGGCGTGAACGGGTCCTCCGCGTACTGGCGGATCGTGAACGCGGAGCCGCGCGGCGTCACCTCTTCGCCGAGCGCGAGCTCCGCGCGCGACCCGTCCGGCAGCGTCGTCTCTACTATCGGGTCGCCGACGGAGACAT
The DNA here is from genome assembly GCF_000746205.1 of Halorubrum sp. BV1. Taxonomy (NCBI): domain Archaea; kingdom Methanobacteriati; phylum Methanobacteriota; class Halobacteria; order Halobacteriales; family Haloferacaceae; genus Halorubrum; species Halorubrum sp. BV1. The sequence goes on along the minus strand of NZ_JQKV01000001.1, from coordinate 252,747 downwards.
GCCGCCCGGACTGCTGGGCGAGCCGGATCACGTAGTTGTCGAGCTCCTGTTTCCCGAACGAGACGTTCGTCTCGATGTCCGTGTACTCGTCGTGGTAGACGAAGATCGGCAGGTCGTAGCCGTCACACGAGACGTCCTCGATGTGGCGGTCGTTGAGGAGGGGGTCGACCCGGCCGTAGCCGCGGAAGTCGCGGTAGAGGTAGTAGGTGAGCGCGTGGAAGGTGTCCATCCCGGCGTCGACGCCGTAGCTCTCGAGTAGCGACTCCAGTTCCCCCCGGAGCGTCGCCGCGTCGGTCTTGCCGGTCCCCTCACGGTAGAGGAGCGGGTCCCGGATGTCGTCGACGACGCGGTCGAGGAGGTCGCCCTCGAACCGGTCCAAGTCTGGTTCGACCGCGTAGTACCGGTGCTCGCTGTCCGCGTCGTCGTAGGTGACGACGACGTACGCGTACGGAGCGTTCACCCAGTACCGGTCGACCTCGCGTTCACCCTCGGGGACGTCGAACGTGGCGAGCGGGCCGTCTCGCCCGGGTCGGAACGGGCGAACGTCGATGTCAACGCCGCGCAGCGTCTCCCACACACGCGCGAGGCGTCGCCGGAGGTCCTCGACGCTTCCTCCGAGATCGGCCGCTCCGGTATCACTCGCCATTCTGTTATCGGCCGTATGCACCGAGGTGATTTAAAATCCCCTCGGCGGACATCGCGGGTGAGAACGGGCCGCAACCGCGCGAGCGGCACACCGCCCGTCAAGTTGATACGGGACGGCCGCAAAAGGAGGGACAGGCAATGCGGCGTGACTACTTCGAGTTGACCGTCGAGGGCGTCGGCGACGACGCTCGGGCGACCCCTCTGGTCCGCATCGACTTCCGCGGACCCGAGGGGCTGTTGCGCGACCGCCTCTCGGACAGCGAGGGCGAACTGCTCGCCGCGAGCGACATCGACGTGGCGTATCGCCTCCGCGAGCCGCTCGCCGCGGCCGACGACCCCGACGGCGTCGTCGCCGTGACGAACCGATACACCGGGGACTTCGTCCTGGAACTCAACGAGACGGCGACAGACGTCCTCCCCTTCATCCACGCCGCGCGCGACTCCGCAGGCGACGAGGACGCACACTACCGCGTCGAGATCGACGTCGAGGGCGACCGACTCGTCGCGTACGACAAAGACACCTTCCTCGTGTACGACCACGAGGGGAACCTCCTGCGGAACGAGAGCCTGATCCCCTCCGGCGTCGAACTCTGACTCACCGGCCACGCCGTCCGTTCCCCCGGCGCTCACAGACTGACGTTGTCGGCGACGAACCGCACCGAGTCCCCGGGCCGCATGTCGAACGCCCCGTCACCGCGGCCGTCGTTCACGTCGCACTCGACGTGACCGTGGCTCCCGACCGTGACGAGTCGCTCGCCCGGATCGACCGCGCCGAACGTCTCGACGACCGGCGTGAGGTCGCCGTCGACGCGGACCCAGTCGCGGTCGTCGAGTAGTTCGCCCGGAACGTTGGTTATCACGTTCCCGAATCGGTCGATCGCGAGTACCTCACCGTCGACCGCGGCCACGCCGCCGCTGTCGTCGCGCTCGACGGTCGGATCGGGGAAGACGAGATCGACCGGGTCAGACGCCGGCGAGAGGTCGTCCATCTCCGCGAGCGCGTCGGCGACATCGGAGGGGCTCGCCTCGTCGAGACGCACCCCGGACTCGCCGGCGACCGCCTCGTGGACGCGCGCCGCGGTCGGAGCGAACACGTCGCGCCCGTGGAACGTCGCACTCGCCGGGTCGGCGGCGTCGATCGCCCAGACGTCGACGTCCGTCTCGTCGGTCGCCAGCGCCCGCGCGGGCGGCATCGCGAGCCCGTTGTCGGGAGCGACGACGACGTGTGAGCCGGCCCTGATAACGAGCGCGTCGCGGCCCGTCCCCACGCCGGGATCGATCACGGCGCAGTGAACCGCGGGCGGGAACTCCGGGAGGACGAAGCGGAGCCAGAAGGCGGCCGCACGCGGATCACCGCGGGGCAGGTCGTGGCCGACGTCGATCAGTTCGGCGTCCGTGTGCCGGCGGATCACTCCTTTCATCGCGGCGGGGTACGGCGAGCCGAAATCAGAGGTGAGCGTGATCATACCCGATCCGGTGGTCGGCAAACTATAAAACAGGCGGGAGCGGCGGCCGGTCGGACGTCCGCGACGCGTCGAAGAGCCGTCTGTGCGCGTCGAGGAGGTCGTCCGCGACGCGTCGAAGAGCCGTCTGTGCCGCGTCGGCGAGGACTCTCGGGCGGCTCGTCACTCGTCTGATGGGTCCGCGCCGTTCGAGTCCGTCTCTGCGATCCGACGAATCCGCTGGACCCCGCCGATCTCTTCGATGACGCTGACGACGGACTGGGGGACGAGCCTCTCCCAGTCGCGCCCGTGGATCATGCGTTCGCGGAGTTCGGTCCCCTCCAGCACGTCGCGACGGAACATCGGCGACTGGCGCACCTCGACGCCGGCCTCCTCGAACAGCCGGACGACGAGCGGGTTGTTCGAGTAGGCCACGTCGAACCGCGGGGTCATGCTCTGGACGTGGCTCACCCACACGGAGTTGCGATCGAGGTCCTCGATGGGGACGACGTAGGTCGTGACGGGGAGGTCCTCGACGGCCTTCGTCACCATCATCACGCGCTCGCCGGCGGTGAACGGGTTCCTGGTGGTGTGAGAGTCGCCGGCGGATCCGATCCCTAAGACGAGCTCGTCGACCTCCGCCGCGATCTCCTCGACCATGTGGTGGTGACCGTCGTGAAACGGCTGGTACCGCCCGATGTAGAACCCGCGCATGGATCGACATACCGCGGGCCTCATTTATAAACCTCGTGAGACCTCGCCACGCGCGTTTTCGGGGCCTAAAACGCACCTACGTGGCGATCTGTCGATTCGATCCGACCGACCGCCGGGGAGAAAGTATATCAGTTGCCGACCCTTCCATTTTCGTAGCGACACCCGATTCTATGAGCAACGAAAAGGACACGAACGACCCGGCAACCGGGACCGACGAGGGGCGGGACGACGTCGATTCCGCGCCCTCCGAGCCGGCGGGGAACGGAGACGACGCCCCGCGGAACCCCGGTGACTCCGGGTCAGCGCCCGACGGCTCCGCCGAGTCGGCGAGCGACGACTCCGGCGGTGAAGACTCGGAGGAGGTCTGGGACGACACGGTCGTCATCGAAGACGATCCGAGCACCGACGGCGTCGGGGCGGGACGAGAGGAATCACACGGGGCCACCAGCGACGACGCCGAACCGACCGAGGGCGGGATCGATGAACTCGGCAGCACGGTCGAGGTCGAGGGGGCAGAGATCGACGACGATCCCGACGAAGACGACCTGCTGGGCGGGCTCAAGATCGACACGACGGCGGAACTCGAGATACCAGACCGCCTCGTCGATCAGGTGATCGGGCAGGAGCACGCCCGCGACGTGATCATCAAGGCGGCCAAACAGCGCCGCCACGTGATGATGATCGGCTCGCCCGGGACGGGGAAGTCGATGCTCGCGAAGGCGATGTCCGAGCTGCTCCCGAAAGAGGAGCTACAGGACGTCTTGGTCTACCACAACCCCGAAGACGGGAACAAGCCGAAAATCCGGACGGTGCCGGCCGGTAAAGGCGATCAGATCGTGGAGGCACACCGCGAGGAGGCGCGAAAGCGCAACCAGATGCGGTCGCTTCTCATGTGGATCATCATCGCCGTCGTGTTGGGCTACGCGCTCATCATCGTCGGCCAGATCCTCGTCGGCATCATCGCCGCCGGAGTCGTCTACCTCGTCTTCCGCTACCTGAACCGCGGCTCCGACGCGATGATCCCGAACCTGCTCGTCAACAACGGCGACACGCAGACCGCGCCGTTCCGCGACGCGACGGGCGCACACGCCGGCGCGCTGCTCGGCGACGTCCGACACGACCCGTTCCAGTCCGGCGGGATGGAGACGCCGAGCCACGACCGCGTCGAGGCCGGGGCCATCCACAAGGCGAACAAGGGCGTGCTGTTCATCGACGAGATCAACACGCTCGACATCCGGAGCCAACAGCATCTCATGACGGCGATTCAGGAGGGCGAGTTCTCCATTACGGGCCAGTCCGAGCGCTCCTCGGGCGCGATGGTTCAGACCGAGCCCGTCCCGACTGACTTCGTCATGATCGCGGCCGGGAACCTCGACGCGATGGAGAACATGCACCCGGCGCTGCGCTCGCGGATAAAGGGGTACGGCTACGAGGTGTACATGGAGGACACCATCGAGGACACTCCGGAGATGCGCCGGAAGTACGTCCGCTTCATCGCACAGGAGGTCGCAAAGGACGGCCGCCTGCCGGAGTTCACGGCCGAGGCCGTCGAGGAGGTCATCCTCGAAGCCAAGCGCCGCTCCGGCCGGAAGGGTCACCTCACCCTCCTGTTCCGGAACCTCGGTGGACTCGTCCGCGTTGCCGGCGATATCGCCCGCGGCGAGGACGCTGAGTTGACCACGCGCGACCATGTGTTACAGGCGAAAGGGCGCTCCCGCTCTATCGAACAGCAGCTCGCGGACGACTTCATCGAGCGCCGGAAGGACTACGAGCTGCAGGTCTCCGACGGCTACGTCGTCGGTCGCGTCAACGGCCTCGCCGTGATGGGCGAAGACTCCGGTATCATGCTCCCGGTGATGGCCGAGGTCGCACCCTCGCAGGGACCCGGCGAAGTCATCGCCACCGGTCAACTGAAGGAGATGGCACAGGAGTCGGTGTCGAACGTCTCCGCCATCATTAAAAAGTTCTCCGACGAGAACATCTCGGAGATGGACATCCACATCCAGTTCGTCCAGGCTGGCCAGCAGGGCGTCGACGGGGACTCCGCGTCGATTACGGTCGCGACGGCCGTGATAAGCGCGCTGGAGGACGTCGGCGTCGACCAGAGCCTCGCGATGACCGGCTCGCTGTCGGTGCGGGGCGACGTGTTGCCCGTCGGCGGCGTGACCCACAAGATCGAGGCGGCCGCGAAGGCCGGCTGCACGCGGGTCATCATCCCCGCCGCCAACGAGCAGGACGTGATGATCGAAGACGAGTACGAGGACATGATCGAGGTCATTCCGGTGAGCCACATCAGCGAGGTCCTCGACATCGCCCTCGAAGGCGAAGCCGAGAAGGACTCGCTCGTCTCCCGGCTCAAATCGATCACCGGGTCTGCGCTCAAGGAGGGGAACGTGTCGAGCCCGTCCAGTCCGAGCCCGCAGTGACGACCGATCGGTAGCGCCTCCCTTTTTACCATACGAGGGCGTTGTTCCCGTCGATGAGCGGCAAACCGACCGTCGACGAGTACATGACCCGCGACGTCGAGACGGTGAGTCCCGACGAGACCGCCGGGACGGTCGCCCGCCGCATGGCCGAGAGCGACGGACACAACGGATTCCCGGTCACCCAGGGCCGGACCGTCGAGGGGTTCATCTCGGCCGCCGACCTCCTCTTGGCCGACGACGACGCGCCGGTGTTCACGGTGATGTCGGACGACCTCATCGTGGCGCATCCGAAGATGAAGGTGACCGACGCCGCTCGCGTCATCCTGCGGTCCGGGATCCAGCGGCTCCCCGTAGTCGACGACGCCGACAATCTCGTTGGTATTATCTCGAACACCGATGTCGTGCGCTCGCAGATCGAGCGGGCGACGCCGAGCAAGGTCGGGAAGCTGATGCGGACGCTCGAACAGATCCACGGCGTCCCGCTCACCGAAGAGCGTCGCGAAGTCCGGCTCACGAACCTCACGCCCACGCAGGCGCGGGTGTACGCCGACGAACTCGAAGGCCGGAAATACGAGCTCGAACGCGGGCTGGCAGAGCCGCTCGTCGTCATCGACAACGACGGGACGCTCCACCTCGCGGATGGGCACCACAGAGTGATGGCCGCTCACGAGAGCGGCATCGAGACGATGGACGCGTACGTCATCGTTCCGGACGTGCGGATCGACCTCGGAATGGCCAAGACGGCAGAAAAAGAGGGACTCGACGACATCACCGACATCGAGATCGTCGACTACGCTCGTCACCCGCTCGTGGAGACGACGAAGCGCCTGCAGTGACGGCGACACCGCGCGATCGGTGCGACAGAGCACTCCCGTAGCGGTCGCGATATCCGACGGCAGGTTTTTGTCGTCTCGGAGAGAACGGTATCGTATGAAAACCCGAATCAAGAACGCGGTGTCGAGAGCCAAGTGTGCGGCGATCGGTGCGGCCGTCGGAGCCGCGGTGGGCGGCGTAGTGAGCCGAAACGCCGCGAGCACCGGCGGTGCGCTCGGCGGGCTCGCGGGCGCGACGCTTGCGGACGTTCGATCCGATCCCGACGGACTGTTTGCCGCGCTCCGGTCCGACGAGTCGACCGATCTCGACGCCGACGGAGACGCCGACGCGGCGGCGGAGTAGGTCGGTCGCCATCCGCCGGCCCGCAGTCCGTCGGTCCGCGGACCGTTCGACGTCACGGCGTTTTTCCTCAGTAGACGCGACCGTGAGCGAGCTCAGCGTTTGTTTATTTCTCTGATTTCCGCGGTTCGTCGCCGTTCTCGTCGTCTGATCCGCCGCTATCCTCATCCGCATCGTCCTCGCGGTCGCGACCGGCGAGCCCGACGAGGTGGCCGACTTCCGGGAGGAGTATCTCGTCGACGCCGAGCCTGACCGCGTTCTCGGAGCCTGGGAGACAGAACACCGGCGTCCCCGCGGCGATACCCGCGGTCGCCCGCGACCCGATCGTCCGCGTACCGATCTCCTCGTAGGAGAGCCGGCGAAACAGTTCCCCGAACCCGGCGAGCGTCTTCGCGAACAGCGGCCGGACCGCTTCCGGCGTCACGTCGTCGGGGGTGACGCCGGTCCCGCCGGTGGTGACGACCACGTCGGTGTCCTTGCGGCGGGCGAGCCGGTCGACGGTCCCTTGGACGCTGTCGTACTCGTCGGGGACGAGCTCGCGAACTGAGACCTCGTGTCCGGCCTCCTCGAACGCCGTCGCGACGTACTCGCCAGACCTGTCGCCCGAATCGAGCGAGCGGGAGGAGGAGACGGTCACCACGGCGACCGCGACGGTGTCGGCGTCGTGGTCGTGATGGTCGCCCTGACTGTGTCCGTCGTGGTCGCCGTGAGTGTGCGCTTCGTGGTCGTGATGGCCGTCGTCGGTCGACCGGCTATCGTCGCTACCGTGGGCGTGGCTGTCGCTCATGTCCCGTCGTTCGCTGCGGACGCCCAAAACACCCCCGCGTATCGACGACGATTCGATCGGCGCGGCTCTCTCACTACGGCCAGTCGTCGCGAGAGGCCGACTCCGTCGGTTCCTCGTCCGGTTCGTCGGTCGTGAGCGTCCACCCGGCGGCGTCCGCGGCGTCCTCGACGTGGAGGAACTCCCAGCCCGTCGCGTCAGCAAGCGTCTCGTCTTCGTCGTCGACACCGACGAACACATGTCGGTCAGTGTCGAACTGCTGTGCGATGTTCTCCAGGCTCTCCTCGACGCCGCGCGGTCCCGAGAAGAAATCCTGACGCACGCGGTGTTTGCGCGTGAAGTTCGTGACGACGTAGGTGGGCTTTTCGCTGACGACACCGACGTACTCCGTCCACTGCCGGGCGTTGTTGAACACGGCGTTCGGGTCGGCGAGCGTCTTCAGCGCCTCCAGCTCGAACGCCAGCGTCATGTCTGTAGATCCGCCACTGTCCATGGATCCGGTTTCGTTTCGCGGGCGAAAACAACTTCGCTTCGGCGGTCAGCGCGCGCGAATCTGGTAGTAGTCCGTGAACTTCACCACGTCGCCGTCGTCGAGATCACTCGTTTCCCGCCCGGTCCGTGGACGGCCGGCCAGTTCGCTGACCGCGGTCTGTGCGTCCTCGTCGAGTTCGTCGAAGTGGCGAACCCGCGCGTCGTCCGGGATGAGGCCGACTCTCCGGACCCGAATCCGTCTGTCTGTCTCGCGCATTGTTATGGGCTAACATACACCATAGATGGTGATAAATATTCCGGCGGCACGACGAGTGCGGCAGCGGTCACGCGTCGCGTCGCACGGCCGGCCGCGGAAGAGTGACCGTGATACGGGTTCCTCGGGGGTCCGCGTCGTCGACGCTCGCGGACCCGCCGGACTGCTGGACGACCCAGTAGACGAGCCAGAGACCGAGCCCGCTCCCGTGAAACAGGGCGTCGACGGCCTCGCCCGTCTCTAACACCTCTCGATTCATTTCCGACAGTCCCGGACCGTCGTCGGTGATCCGGATCGTCACCCCGTCGTCGGTCAGTTCCACCGCGGCCTCCACGGCCGGTTCGTCCCCGTCGTGGTGGACGATCGCGTTCCGTAACAGTTCGTCGATGGCGCGGCTGAGCCACGTCGTCGCCGACGCGGTCGCCGACTCCGCGGTCGACACTGACACCGACGCCTCCGGGAACTCGTCTGCGACCGCCGCTGCGATCCGCTCGACGGCTCGAGAGACGTCGACCGACTCCGTCTCTGGGGGGTCGCTCAACACCTCAGTGATGTGGTGGACCTTCTCGCTCGTCGACAGCAGCGCCTCGGCGCGTGCGATCACGTCGGCGGCCGCGTCGGTGGCCGCCGGGTCGTCCGACTCGGCGATCTGTTCCGCCCGCCCGCGAACGACCGTCATCGCGTTGCGGAGGTTGTGTTGCAGAACCCGGTCGACGACCCGAAGCTGGTGGGCGCGGTTCTCGCTGTCCGTTACGTCGCGCAGGACCCCGACGACGCCGCCGGCCGCAGCAGCCCCGTCTCCGGTGGGTTTGAACGGGTAGTACCGGACGTCGAACCGCCGCGTGCCGCGGTCCGGGTGGGTTCGACTCGTTCGATATTCGACCGTATTCCCGTTGAGCGCGCGACTCACTCGTCGAGTTACCTCGGAGTACTGTTCGTCGTCGACGACGTCTGCGAGGGTGCGGCCGCGGATGTCTGCCCCCTCGTCTATCCCGTGGTACACCCGGTACTGCTTGTTCGCGAACAGGAACCGTTCGTCGCGGTCGACGGCGGCAATGAGGTCGGTCGCGCCCTCGACGGCGCGCTCGTACCGTTCTAGTTCGGCTTGCTGGCGCTTGAGTTCGGTGACGTCGTGGCAGATCGCGAACGTCCCCGCCAGTTCGCCGTCGCCGTCGTAGTAGGGGTACCGACGAGTGCTGAACGTCGCGTCCCGGTCGCTTTCCGGAAACGTCGGAGAGATTTCGTACGACGTCGGCTCCTCCGTCTCCAGGACCCGCTGCCGGTGTTCGTCGATTTCGGCGGCGCTCGCGTCGTCCATGAAGGCGGTCTCGTCCGTTCCATACAACCGCTCGCGAGGCACGCCGGCGAACTCGCTCACAGCCTCGTTGAGGAGTTCGAACCCACCGTCGCGGTTCTGCAATAAGATCGGGTCGTCGAGGCGTTCGACGATGTCGCGGTACTGCTTCAGCCGTCCCTCCGCCTGCTTCCGATTCGTGATGTCCGTCTGGATGGCGACGAACCGGGAGACCGTCCCCGCCTCGTCGAACACCGGCGCGATCGTCTGATGGGCGTGATACAGCGTGCCGTCTTTTCTCCGGTCGGTTATCTCCTCTTCCCACACCCCGCCCGAACGGAGCGTCTCCCACAGCGAGTCGAAGTATTCGGACGACATCTCCCCGGAGTTGAGGATCGCCGGCGTCTCGCCCACGGCCTCCTCCGGTTCGTAGCCGGTGTGTTCCGTGAATGCCGGATTGACGTACTCGATCGTGCCGTCGGTGTCTGTGACGTATATCGCGTGTCCGGCGTGTTCGATCAGGTTTCGATACGTCCGGAGGTCGCGACCTCGAGCACCTTCGGTTCGTTCGCGGAAGATGCCGGTGTACACCTGACCGTCTCCGGGGTCGTGTTTGTGGAACCTCACGGAAAACGTTCGGGACGTCCCGTCGGTGTCCGCGAGCGGAACCGTGACGTTTCCGCCGTCGACGAGACGCTCGGGTGTCGAGAGCCGTTCGCGGAGAGACCGGGCTCGGCGGTCGGCGATGCGCTCTGGGATCAGCGATCCGAGACGTCGACCGACAAGCGCTCCGGCGTCGTACCCTAGGGTCCGCTCTGCGGCCGGGTTCGCGTACGCCACGACACCCGTCGCATCGACGGACACGACCGGATCCGTGCTCTCCTCGATAAACGAGACGTAGAACTCGTCATCAGGCGGACCCGACTGTCCGTCGTGCGCGCCGTGAAACATCGATAAAAATGTCTACGGCGTCAAACCGGGAAAAGGTACTGACCGCCGCGGACGCTACTGTTCGGTCGTCGCTGCGAGGTCGTCGACCGCGAAGCCGGGCTCCATGAGCAGGTCCGTCTGGCCGCTCACGTCGCGGCCGTCGCGCATGAGCTGTTTGAACGCCGACTGCGGCGAGAGGTCGCCGATGAGGACGCCGCCGACGACCTTGCCGTCTTTGAGTGCCACGCGCCGCCACTCGCCCTCGTCGGTCGTCGCTTCGACCGACTCGTCGCCGAGCGTCGGGTGGCCGAACGAGAGGAACGGGAAGTCGAAGTGAGTGATCGAGTACGAGGAGACCCACTCGAACGCGTCGGCACCGTACTCAACCATGTTGCGTGCGGCGACGGTCCCCTGCTCTTTGGCCGATCCCCACGAGCCGTTTTTCCCCTGCTCGCCGAGCACGAGGTCGTTGAACGTGGTGATGTCACCCGCCGCGAACACGTTGTCGATGTTGGTCCGCATGTACTCGTCGACGACGATGCCGTTTTCGGTCTCGATCGGTGTCGGTTCGATGAGTTCTGTGTTGAAGTTGAGTCCGATCGCGACGCCCGCGAAGTCGCACTCGTAGCGCTCACCGTTCGGGTCGATGGCCGCTTCGACGTGGCCCTCGTCGTCTACCTCGAAGTGGTCGACGCCGGAGTCGAAGACCGGCTCGACGCCACGTTCCCGCATCGCGTCGTGCATGATCTCTGCGCCCTCCTTCGAAAGCGCGTAGCGCCACCACGCGTCGCCGCGCATGAGGTACTTCGCCTCCACGTCCTGCGCGCCGCAGATGGCGGCGAAGTCGATGCCGAGAAGCCCCGCACCGACGATGACGGCCCGCTCTGCGTCCTCGACGCTCTCTTTGATGTTTCGGGCGTCTTGGAACGTCCAGAAGTGGTGGATCCCGTCGGCGTCGGCGTTCTCGACGGGGAGCTGTTGGGGGGTCCCGCCGACGGCGAGGAGGAGCGAGTCGTACTCGAACGTCTCGCCCTCGTGGGTGTGGACGGCGTCGTTTTCGACGTCGATGTCGACGACGACCGTGTTGAGCCGGAGGTCGACGTCGTGGTCGTCGTACCACGACTCCTGGTGGATCGAGATCGGCGCTTCGGGGAGCTTCCCCTTCGCGTACTCCTTTATCAGGATCCGGTTGTAGAGGGACTCTCCCTCGTCGGTGAGAACCGTGATCTCGGCGTCCGGCGCTTCCTCACGGAGCGTCTCGGCCGCGGACGCACCCGCGATACCGTCACCGACGATCACGTACGAATCACTCATACGCGGGCGTTCGGATTCATGGTTAATGTGGGTTGTCATCCGCGTCTGTAGCCGTGACACACCGTCGCTCACGCGGGGGGTCGAGGAAACGATCGGTCAGTTCGACTCCGGAGAGTGGGACCCAGCGGGATCGGCGGGAAAGTCTTTCTCACCGGCCTCGATCCGAACGTCGAGCCAGTTTTCCATCGGGATCAGCGGACACTCGTACGCGTGGTTGTACGCGCATGTCGGGTTGTACGCGTGGTTGAAATCGAGTATCCACTCGCCGTCGACGCGGTCGCGCTCCGGTTCGAGGTCGAGGTACCGGCCCGCGCCGTACGTTTCTTCGCCGTTGGTCTCGTCTCGGAAGGGAACCCAGAACCGGTCGGAGCCGTCGGTCGGTCGGTACGCCTGCAGGACTGACCGCTCGCCGTCGATCTCGAAGCTGAACTCGCCCCACCGGCGGTACGTCTGCTCGCCGTCAGCGGTCGTCTCGACGGTCACGGTCTCCTGCTCGTCGTGTTCGTGAAGCGGGAGCACGAACCGGTACGTTCGGTCCGGTTCGAAGTACGCTAGCCCGGGGAACTCGTCGCCGCGCATCGACTCCGGCAGCGGCGACCGCGCCGAATCGCGGAAGTGTTCCACCTTCGCCCGCCGCTCGTGCGTAATCTGCCGAACCCAGTCGTCGTCGTCGCTGTCGGTCGCCTTGCCCATACGCGGTATTGTTTTCTGTGCACAATAATGCTTTCGTCGCGGCCGCGGGTCGACAGCCGTCGCTCGAAGCGCCCGTGTCGTGCGGCAACTCGACTGCGGACGCCACAGATTCAAGGGTATCGCGGTCCAATCACGGATATGAAAATCCGCCAGAACATCCGTCACTGGGCCGCGAAGAAGGCGCTTACGACGCCGGTCGTGGGCGACGTGGCGAACGACAAGCTCGTCGACCTCCACACGAGCATCTTCCTCAACAAGGCCGACGAAGAGCGTCGTAAAGAGCGACGCGACCACCTCGACGGTTTCTTCGACGCGACGATGGACGCGTACGTCGCCGCCTTAGAGCGAGGGTTCACCGAAGCCGAGGCCCGCGAGATCACGCACGTCCAGGCCAATTTCGACTTCTTCAACCACGGCTGGACGGAGATGATGGAGATACCCGGCGACGAGTTGGAGACACACTACCGCCGCTACGAGGAGTTCTTTACCGACCACGCGATCACCATCGACGATCCGCTCGGCGCGTTTCGGCCGGCCGACGGGGTCCCCGAGGCACCGGAGACGCCGGACCGACTTGAGACCGCAGCGTACGAGAACGCGCTCGCGGGATTCGCCGACGACGTGTACGTCGAGACCGACGAGGGCGAGACCGTCGTCGGCGGTGAGACCGAAGCGCCAGACGAGGTCGACCCGAGCGCCGCTCCCGGACTCGACGAAGACGAAGCCAGCGTCTGAGACACGTCCGCGCTCCCTGTCGCCGACCACGTTTATATTGCGACAGCGAGAGGACACAGACATGAACCGCGGTCAGTCGTTTCTCCTGTTGCTCATCGGGTCCGTCGCTCTCCTGACTATCTTCGTCATCCTCCCGTTCGTCGAGTACGTCATCGCGTCTGCCATCCTCGCGTACGTCCTCTTTCCGTTCCACGTTCGCCTCTCTCGGCGGCTTCGATCGCTTCTCGCCCGCCGGCTTCGACAGTCGCTCGCACAGCGGGTCGGCAGCATGCTCTCCGCGTTGGGGCTCATTCTCACCGCCGTCGTCTCTGTTATCCTGCCTGTCGCGTACATCTCGTGGGTGTTCGCCCGCGACTTGGCCGACATCGCGCGCGGAAATACCGACATCGACGTGGCCGCGATCGAAGCCGAGATCGGTGCTCTCACCGGACAGGAGGTCGACGTCGGCGAGCTGCTCGCGATGGGCGGACAGCTCCTCGTCGACTCGCTTTTCGGCGGGGTAAGCGGGATCGTCACGACGGGGCTCCGCGCGTCGGTCGGGCTCTCGCTGGCGCTGTTTCTCGTCTACTACACGCTCATCGACGGTCCGGCGTTCGTTCGCTGGCTCCGCTCGACGAGTCCGCTGCCCCAGCACGTCACGTCCGATCTCGTGGACCGGGTCGACGCGATGACCCGCGGGGTCGTGATCGGACACATCGTCGTGGCGCTGTTGCAGGCGGCCGTCGCCGGGATCGGCCTCTGGGCCGCCGGGATTCCGGACGTCGTGTTCTGGACGTTCGTCATGGCCGTGCTCGCGCTCGTCCCGCTCGTCGGAGCGTTCTTCGTCTGGGGACCGGCCGCGGCGTACCTCGTCGCCGTCGATCAGGTGACTGCGGGCGTCTTCCTCGCCGTCTACGGGGTGCTCGTGATCGCCATGGTCGACAACTACGCCCGACCGTTCGTCATCGACCAGCAGGCACACCTTAACCCGGCGGTCATTCTGCTCGGAGTGTTCGGCGGGATCTACTCCGTCGGCTTCACCGGGCTGTTCGTCGGCCCGATCGTCATCGGCGTGCTCGCCGCGACGCTCGAAACGTTCCGCGAAGATTACGACACTATCTAGATCCGCTCGGCACGCAGCGACAACGGCGTATCCGCCTCGTGGAGAATCGAGCGCTCTCCGCGCTCACTCCGTTTCGTCGCCCGGTCGTGCCAGCAACGCTTCTTCGTACCTGGCAACCGCCTGAACGACGGCGTCCGCGTCTTCGGCAGGCACATCGAAGGCGTCCAAACTCTCGTGTAACAACTCGACCGCTCGCTGGATGTGCTCCGGGGTAAACGGAACGTGTAAGTGGGCCTCACGGATGGGTTCGGCGTCGTACGTCTCCGGGCCGCCCGCCGCCTCGCACAGGTACTCCGTCTGCGTTCGACGGAGTTTCTCCATGTCCGCGGTCTCAAAAAACGGTCCCAACGCATCGTCTGCCAGCAACCTGTCGTAGAAATCATCGACCACGGCGCGAATTCCCTCGTGACCTCCCAGACGTTCGTACAGCGTTTGTTCAGACATGGGTCATAAAAGCGAACTGATTCTCATGTATGTTGTGTCTTCTCGTAGTGGCGTCGTTGGGGTCCGTACGGACCCCGTTTGTGATGCCGAATTGGCGGATGGCCCGTCGGGCTGCTCCCGCCGTCGTCAACGCGGTCGACTACTTGTCGACGCTGCGATACAGCTGGACCGAAACGACAGCTAACACCGCCTCGGCGGCTTTCGTGATGACGACTATCGGGTTGATCGCCCCGTTCATGTAGAACGCCTCGATGCCCCAGCCGCGGAACGGAAACAGCGCGAGAATCGTCACGACCGAGTACACCGCAGCGACGAGAAACAGCTGTCGCCGCCAGAACCGGGTGAGATACAGCGCGGCCCCACCTAGAAATCCCAACCCGTTGAGCACGAACAAGACGGCCAGCACGACGCTCATTTCGATCGCTCTCGTCGTCGCCGCGAGGTGGATGAGACCGGTGACGAGAGCCATCAGTATCGCAACGTAGCCGGCGAGATTGTCGGGCCACTGTATCGCGCCGTCCGGTTGTATTGCGTTGTTTTTACTCATATACACAATACTCTGTCGCGGCGTAAAATACATTCGATTCACGTGTCGACTCTTCGAGCCGTCGGTGTCGTTCCCGGCGTCAACCGTCGGCACAAACAGAGCGCTGCACCGCGAGAGGTCCGTTCGAGAGCGCGCGCCGGGTTTCGAACTGGGGCTACTCGTCGCCTTGGGCGTCGACGATCACGACCTCGCCGTCCTCGACGGTGACGTTGATCAGCGTCTTCACGTTGTAGTCGGTGTCGTCGAGCTCGTTTTCGCCCGCCTTCTTGATCACGGCCACGACGTCGACGACGTCCGCGCCGACCTCGTCGGTGAGCGCGTCTAAGATCGCCTTCATCGTGCCGCCGGTCGAGAGCACGTCGTCTAACACGAGCACGCGGTCGCCCTCCTCGACGTCGTTGATGTACATCTCAGACTCGGAGTACCCCGTCTCCTGGAACAGCGGCACCTCGCCGTCGAGGCCGTACTGCCGCTTGCGGATGACGACGAGCGGGATGTCGGTCATGAGAGAGAGCGCGGTGGAGATGTGGATCCCCATCGCGGCGGGCGTGACGATCTTGTCGACGTTCTCGAGTTCCGCCTTCCGGATGATCCGGATGACGATCTCCCGGAGCAGCTCCGGTTCGAGCATCGGGACGCCGTCGCTTATCGGGTGGACGAAGTACTGATACTCGCCTTTCTCGATGATCGGCGCGTCGAGGAGCGACTGCCGCAACTGGTCCATGTCGCCGGTACTCGGGGCGGTTAATAAAGCGTGGCGATTGGTTGTCCTCGTGGGAGGCGATAGCAGGTCCCGACATCGCGGTTCGGAAACGCGGACGCGGGCATGCGTCGGTCCGCCTCAGTCGTCCGCCTCGGCGGATTTGGCACTCGATTCGCCGCCCGCAGACGAGCCGTCAGACAGGAGTGGCGTGCCGTCGGCCCGCGGACCGAGCTTCGGGCCGTGCGGACCGTCGTCGGGGTCGAGACGCCGACGCGTGCGGTAGTCGGTCGAGCGTTCGACCGGCGTCCGACCGATCGCCGTGATCATCTCGACGTAGTCGTCGAACGAGCGGTACTCGCCGTACTCGCCGCCGGCCCGCTTCGTGATCTCCTCGGAGAGGATGGTTCCCATGAAGTCGTCGGCACCGCAGTTGAGGAGCTTGAGGCCGTGTGCGTCGCCCGATTTGACCCACGAGGCCTGCACGTGGTCGACGTTGTCCAAAAAGAGGCGGGCGACCGCGACGACCAGTTCGTCTTCGGCGCGCGACGCGCCGCCGTCCACGACGCCGTGTCGGTACAGCGGCGTGTTCTGGTGAATGAACGAGAGGGGGACGAACTCCGTGATCCCGCCGGTGCGGTCCTGCAGGTCGCGGATCACGCCGAGGTGCTCGGCACGGTGTTCGACCGTCTCGACGTGGCCGTACATCATCGTGGAGGTCACGTCGAGGCCGGCCGCCACCGCGCCCTCCATCGCCGCCACCCAGTCGTCGGTGCCGATCTTCCCCGGACAGATCACATCGCGGACCTCATCGACGAGGATCTCCGCGGCGGTTCCCGGCGCGGAGTCGAGCCCCGCCGCGGAGAGATCGCGGTACACGTCCTCGTACGTCCAGTCGGTGCCGCGTTTGGCGTGGTACGCCTCTTCCGGCGTCATCGAGTGGACGTGGATCCCGCCGACCGACATCGCCTCGATCTGTTCGACGTAGGTGCCCGGATCGGTGGCGTAGCTGTCCGGCGGCGTGTAGTTCACCTCGCTCGCCGGGTCGTCGTAGGCGGCGAGGATCTCGTGGTGTTCCGCGTCGAGCGCCAGCGCGGGGTGAAGCCCGGAGACCGAACACACCTCGTAGACGCCCATGTCGAGCGCGTCCTCGACTACCGCCTTCGACTCCGCGGGGGTCTTGGTGAACCCCGCGTGGTCGACGTCGCTGTCGGCCTCGAAGGCGTGAGCGGAGTCCTTGAAGTTACAGAACAGACAGCCGGTGTTACAGGCCGTGGTGACGTTGTTGTTGATGTTGGCGACGAACGTCACCTCGTCGCCGACCGCCTCGCGTCGTCGCCGGTCTGCGGCCTCCAACACGGCCTCCTTGCGGACCGGATCGATCCCGTCTCGGTCCGTCCCCGTCGCGAGCAGTTCGACCGCGTCGTCGACGGTGAGCCGCGTTCCGCCGCGGGCCTTCGCGAGCGCGTTCTCAAACGACTGGTCGGTCGAGGGGTCGGCGAAGTCGAACTCATCCGCATCGATGGCGGCGGCTCCGCCGTCGGAGTCGCCCGGAGTCGCATCGGAGTCGCCGGCCGAAGTCATCCCGTAACTGTCCCCGTCCCACGGGTAAAAAGCGGGCGGTCACGGCACTCCGGATCGCCGAGAGAACGCCCGTCTCAGACCCCGGCCGGTGTGTCCGGCGCGCCTGTGTCGTCGGATATCACCGGTTCACGCCAGATCGCGGTCGTCGTCGGCGTGGGCGCGGACCCACAGCTCGCCGATCCGCGAGAGCGTCGTCCGGTAGGACTTCCCGCGCTCCTCGCGCTCGATGTAGCCTTTTCCGCCGGGACCGAGGCGGTCGACGTTGTAGATCACCTTCGAGCGGAACGAGTCCGTGTACTCCTCGTTGAGGTCGGCCGCGAGCGTCTCGGCCAGTTCGGAGACGGAGGCGAACTCGCCGTGCTCGCCGAGGGTGAACAAGACGAGTTCCTCGAAGGGCTTGACGTTCTGGAAAGAGGCGACGGGCAGCTCGATGACGTGGGTGTCGCCGATGCGCTTCGCGCCGATGGTCGTTCCCCGCTCGTCGAACTCGGAGAGTAACTCCGTCGTCGTCGCGAGCCGGTCCGCGATTCGACCGGTGTCGACGCCGGAGGTCTCGTTCCCGGTTTCGGCCGTGCCGTCCTCGCCGTTGCGCTCCGCAAGCAGTTCTTCGAGCAGGTCCCGGTTGGCTCGCAGCTCCTCCGCGAGTTCCGTTTCGAGGTACTTCTCGGGGGCGGTGTAGTAGGTGTGGATCCGGTCGCGGTCGTCCTGCCGCTCGACCATGATCGAGTGGGCGGCGGTCGCGAACGCGAACGAGACCGGACGCGGCATCGAACAGAGGTTCACCCACACCTCTCGGTCGTCGCCGCTCGCGGCGTCTGTGGTCACCTCGCCGTTATCGGTGGCGTCGTCCGCGCTCACGTCGCCGTTCGCGCCGCCGTCAAGCTCCGCGTTGATCAGGTCGAAGGCGCGTTCGAAGGCGGCGTCGTAGTCGTACACGTCGGTCAGCCGCTCGCGGACGGTCTCCGCGCCGAGTAAGTTCGTGAAATCCTGTTCGAGCTTCCGGGCAATGTTCCGCGAGTACTCCACGTTGGCCTCGCTGCCGACCGTCCCCTCCAAGAGGATCACCCGGTCGACGTCGAACTGGTCCCGGATGAGCGGGGCGATCATGCGGTCGTAATCGAAGCCGACCGGCACGATGTGGGTTTGCATACCCGGGACAACGGGACGGTGTTTAAATAAAGCACTAGTTTCGCTACCGTTGATACGCACATCGTGGATATTTGTCGCCGCGCCCTCGTGGGGTTCCATGAAAACGTAGGGGCTGTGGCCCTTTCAGTCCTTCCCCTATTTCGAGAAGAATCAGTGAGTATGATACCTCAAGCGCACTGATTTCGGGCATTGAGGGAAGCATTCACCACAACAAGCACGAGAGTTGCGTGCGGCCCGCGTGGAAGCGCTCGTTGATTTACCGAGACATTGGGCCACCTTCTGTAGAATGCTATCTAACGGCTTGAGCGGCTCCGAGAGCGGTCATATATCCACCCTATGTTAGCATAGGAATCTCTCGGAGCCGTCTCGCGGTTCTGAACGACGTCTACTCGCCAGTCGTCTCCTTGCCAATCGTTTTGTTCATTCCACAGAAACACGTCGTCGCGTTGAATCCGAACCCGGGAGTTAGAACTCGCTTCCGAGAGGGGATATACCACTTTGTGACGAGAGGTTACTCACAGTTCGTTATGCGACTCTTGAAACCAGAAATGATATAATGATATATAATCAGAGGGACTGTATGTACGGGAAATTACGGACGGCACTTAATATTCTGTATACAGAAGGCCCTCATGTTTTATGCCGTGAATTTTACTCGGTTTTAAAAGATGTTATACAGAATCAGTTGATAAATAAGACCGGTCGGGACGCTATAAGAGATAGATTTGAAGATGTTAAAATGCTAATCGACAAAGAGAATCCAGTGATTGTCGATGGTGGTGCTCATAAGGGCTCAACAATCAATCAGTTTGGTGACGTATTTTCAGACCCAACCATTCATGCCTTCGAAGCAAACCCGTACCTATCGCAAAAACTCACAAATAATATGGCAAATGATACTGGTATAAATATATATAACCGCGCATTAGGTTCTGAAAATACATCAGTTAAATTTAATATCAATAAAAATGATGCCACGTCGTCAGTTCTAGAGAGTTCAGAAATTAATTTTTCTCATCAGGGCGAAGGAGTAGAAACAGAAGAAGAGGTTAATGTTGAACAAGTTCGTATTGATAAGTATATTGAAAATGCGCCGGATATAATAAAACTTGATTTACAGGGATATGAATTGGAAGCGTTAAAAGGAGCAAGCGGTCATTTACCAAATACAAAATTAATTTTGACTGAAGTAGAGTTCCTTGAGCTTTACAAAGAACAACCACTTTTTACGGATATTGTCAAATTTCTCCGAGGAAAAAATTTCAGATTGTTTAACTTGTATGAGTTATGGACTAGGGAAGATGGCCAACTTACAGCTGGTGATGCCATATTTGTCAATAATGATTTCTACGAACCGAATGATTTCTGATTTAGACCGATGTGAGGCCAGTCTACACGTCTCCGGTGGGAGCGAAGTATCGGCTCTCGTAATATACTTTGAGGGCCCAATTGACTAATGATGCTACCGGCCGTAAAGTGTCGAAGATACCTACGCGTGTTCTAACACGACTGGCCGTTCGCTCTGACAGTAGCCCTACTGTGAACTGCTGAAGTGCTATTATACCTACTGTGAGCGCTCCTGAAGCCAATATTTGGTACGCGAGGGGCTGGCCCTTATTAGTGTACCAACTCTGATTATTGATATGGCAACAGAATATGCCAGTATACCCGTTCGCCCTGAAACGCGTGACCTGATTCGCTCACTGAAACGAGGCGGACAGGATTACGAGTCACTCATGCGACAAATGGCCGACCAGTACGACCCTGACGAGGCTACCCGCTAATCGGTGTTTCTCGTGAGGAAGGCAGAATTTTGCCGGGGAGTGTCCAATCCCAACCGGCTCAACTACCGAAGATAAATCAGTAAATGACGACAACAAAATATACCGATTCGACCGTAATAACTCCAGCGCATAGTGAAGATAACCAATCTCGACATAGCGTTCAAATTCTGGGCGGGCTAACCCCGTTTGTTCGCTACGCCGAGACAGACGAAAACGGAAACCCTGACCAAATCCATAGGCTTCATGCTCTGAATGAGCGAGTCCCAGCGGACGCTGATTTCGTTTCACCAGTCTACCTGCTGACTGACAAACAAGTCAAGAAACATGACGATCTGCTCACCGAAGGCACCGATTCGGTGTTCGGGACTACAACAGCATAGCCACGAAGATTCAGACCGAGTGCGAAGACGACAGTTGCGTTCGGTATCCGCTCCTTGTCGAATCAGACGCCGAGGTAGACCACTACGAAATGCGGGCCGGACTCAAACAGTATATCCGCGAAGTGCTTGAGATAGACCCGAACAAGGGCAAGTGGTTCTTCACAGGTGGAACTTCGCTTCACGTCTATCTTCCCTATTACGTAGATAATGAAGACGCTCTCACACGGTTGCGACGTGAGACGAAGCAGTATAACGAGAACGCCACGGTGACAGTTGATCCCTCGAACTTCCAGAAGAAGAGTCTTGTCCGACTACCCGGAGCCGAACATCATGATACGGGTATCAGGAAAACCAGTATCTCTTCCACTTCATCCGACGAAGGACTACAGAAGCGAATCGCGAAATTGGTTGGTGGTGTTGGCTCTAAAGAGAGAGGGGAAATCAGTTATTATGTGGGAACCCCCTAGATAGTCCGATACAGCCTCTCTGAAAAATTAGGATTTATAAAAGAAATTCCGACACCACTCATTGAACAACAGGGCAAGCCCTTCGGCAAAGGGAACCTCGAATTGTGGAAGCGGTACAACCGACACCCATTCTGTCCTTACGCGAACGCGGGAAGCCAGCGTCGAAGCGTGGCGGTCGCACAGGTGAAGGGTACACCGTTCTGTCGGAAGACAACCGTCAACGGTAGAGAAGAGTGGCGTACCTATATCTCGACGCACATTTACGGAGCGGTCAGTGCTGACGGCGAGTACACTGTATGGCGAGAGAAAGCGCCGGTACAACTGTCGAAGCAGGACTACGAGAAGTGGAACTATGAACAGGGAGATACCCTCGTTCTCCTTGGCGGTCAAAGCACCAGTTCGCGGATTATCGAACTCGACAGCCCAACTGAACGCGAGGTAATTGTCGGTTCTCTGCTGAGCGATTCCAAGTGGTTCAACGAAGGAATAGACGGGCGAAAGGAAGCACTCGATTGGCTTCGGCACTACGGCTATGAAGTTGGTTCAGCGGGGAAGAACGGCCCAAGACGAGAGTACAGTACGAACAATCCACACCCTGAACCAAGCGGCGCATATCGACTACAGCAACGGGCCGAACGAAACGACGTGGAAGCCTTGGGCCACCATGAACGGCTGGACGTGGCGAACAGACTACTCCGAACTCGCGGGTGGGACGGTGCGGACGAATGGTTTCAGGAACAGTAGGGGGAACGGTACAGCCAAGCGACTACCCACAAATTCCTTCGGAGTGTCGCGGAGAAATACGACGATCTCCCTTCGCCCCGGTAGGGAGACGAGGCGGGTAGGTCGATTTGTTCAAAATCAACCGATTGGCTTTCACGGTATCCTCGTCTCGAAACCCACCCGTCGAGCAGGAGAAAACCGATTGCTAAACCGCTCTGACGCCGTCTAAAACACAGAGAGAAGCCTTTAGAGTCCCTCTACAGGATTTTGGACGGGGAGACTGGCCCAGTCCCAGTACCCCTACAGACCCACGTCGTCGCTACAGGTGAGAGAGCGCTTTCGCGCCTTCCTCTAAGGGGGTAGGGGGTGGGAGACTGGGGATCAGGGGACGGTCGTCGGGGAGAGCTGGGCCAGAGACGGGGGTAGGATTGGGAGTATCCCAAGGGTCGCCAAGTGGGGGGGTCGGGGGTTCAATGAACTTGTCTGTAACCGCGAACCCCCCTCACCCCTCTCGGCCTCTCTCTGAATGTCCGATTTTCGGGGTAGAATTAGCCAGAATCATTCGCCCCGTGTATAAGTATTTTTAAGTAAAGGTCAAATCAGTAGAGTCTCTCTGTGAGCGTCTTTGCTGGTCACAAATCTCCTATGAGTTTCGCCTGTGCGATTGCTAAATTCCTCTCTTGCTCGTCTTCGGGGATTTTCACGTCCGGGTTCTCTTCTCTCAAAGTGGCATAGTGAGTGCGCAAAGAGGGAATCCATTTCGGCGGCTGGTTTTACACCTCTTCCAAGTATCCACGACGTTGTTCGACTTTCAATTCCTCGTCACGGCGGTCATAGTGGGCCTCAAGCACTTCGCGGGACACGTTCATTCTGTCAGACACCACGTCTACTGGCACATCCTCGGTCAAGTGGTGAGTAATCGCACCACGTCGCCATGCGTGGGGACTCCGAGAGGATGGGCAGACTGACGGGGTTTTTCTGGTGGATTCAATGCCTGACAGGTATCCATGTCTCGACCGTGCGGGCAATGACCACCGTTGTACTGGCAAGGGTGCGTCCACCGATAGCAGGTTTCCCGAATAGTCGATTTCGAGACACGCCCGAATTGGGTGGTGAGTAGTGGTTTCCGCCCTCTTTCATCGGTCACATCGTCGCGGCTGTGGTCTATGTAGTCGTTCAGGACTTGACAAACGTCCGAGTTCAGGGCAATTAGCCTCTCACCCTTCTGTTTGTTTTTCAGCGGGGTCTCGGGTCTGTGCTTCGCTCGGAGCCACTGGTTCTCTCGGTCGTAGTCGCGTAGATCAAATGACCTGACAGTCCCCGAACGCGCCCCGCAACGCCACAGTAGAGTCAAGAGCGCGTGCTGAAGGGACGCATACTGGAACCGCGCGAGGTGGTCGAGTATGTCCGTCGCGGCGTCAGGGTCAAGCAATATGTCACGCTCTCGGTCGCCTTCGTTCAGCGAGGGCGAGAGAACCTTATTATGAAGGTCTTGTTCAACGCCGTCGATAGACTCGCACCATTTCACGAACGCTCTCAAAGCGTCAAGTTGGCCCTTGAGCGAAACGCTGTTCAGGTCTTGGGCGCGGTACTGCTTGAACCGGAGAAGGTCGCGTCCTGAAAGCCGGTTCAGGTTCTCTACGTCTTCGCTCTCGCACCACTCTACGAACTTTTCGAGTTTGTATCGGTAGGAGTCGATAGTCGCGTCGGCTAACTCGTTCTGTCGGTCACGAAGGTAGAGGCGAATCGCCTCGTCCGGCGCAATGGATTCGAGCGTAGTTTCGGGCATTGGTGAATGTATCCAGAAGCCCGAGAGAGGGCGCGAGCGACCCGAGGCGCGATGAGCCGGTCGTAATCGAAGCCGACCGGCACGATGTGGGTCTGCATACACGAGGGGAGGGACCGCGGTTGAATAAAGACCTGTTTCCGGCATTCGCATAACGACAGTGGGAACGCGCCGTCGACCCGCCGTCGGGGGCGACGTACCGTCCCGCTCAGCTCAACACGAACACGAACAGCACGACACCGGCCGCGACGGTCAAGAAGAGGACGCTCCGGCCGATTCCGGTACGGATCTCGGCGTCGACGCCGGCCCGCCCGAGCGCCTCTCGCGGGTGCATCGCGGTCCATTCGATCACGCCGACAGCCCCCATCACCGCGCGGTCGACGGCGGCCCACAGCTCCGTGACGCCCCAGATCGACGCGCGCCCGAGGTAGAACATCGCCGGGTACGTCACCGCGTCGACGTCGGGCATGCGGTGTGCGAGCCAGCCGAGCGGCCGCTTCAGCGCGAAGAAGCCGACGAAGCCGGCGACGAGAAGCGCCGCGCTCTCGGTGAGGTGGCTCGTGCTATAGGGGTGGAGTTCCGGCGCAACCTCGGCCGTGAACGGCATCAGCTCGACGAGGAAGCCGTAGGTAAGCGGCGTGCCGAAGAAGATACACGCGCCGCCGGCAAGGACCATTCCCGCGGTCTGGAACGGCGTCGCGTCCTTCGGCTTCAGCGTCGCCGAGCCGTGGAAGAACACGTAGTAGCCGAGTTTGATGAACGACATGAACGTCCCCACGCCGCCGAGGATGAGAAGCCACCAGAGCAGCCCCTCGCCGAACAGCAGTTCGACGTTGTGCACCTCGTGCGCCGAGTCGATCACCATCCCCTTCGAGATGAAGCCGTTGAACCCGGGCACGGCCGTAATCGAGGCCGCACCGACGAGGTACACGAGGAACGTGACCGGCATCTCGCGCCAGAGTCCGCCCATGTCGCGGATGTCCTCGACGCCCGTCCGGTAGATCACGACGCCGACGGCCATGAACAGCAGGCTCTTGTAGAGGACGTTGTTGAACAGGTGCGCGAACCCGCCGGTGACGGCGAACTCGCCGACGTACGTCGCGAGCCCGAAGCCGGCGAGCATGTAGCCGAGCTGGGCCTGTATGTGATACGACAGCAGGCGACGCGGATCGTACTGAAGCAGCGCGAAGAACGCTCCGTACACCGCCATGATCCCGCCGAGGTACGCGAGCCACATCCCGCCCTCGGGGAACGCGCGGTACATCACGTACGCCGCGGTCTTCGTCGTGAACACGGAGAGGAACACCGACGCGGCCACATGCGGTCGCGGGTAGGTGTCCGGCAGCCAGGTGTGCAAGAAGACGAACCCGCAGTTGATCCCGATGCCGATCGCCGCGAGCAGGGTCGCGGCCGGGTGGATCCCGGTCGTCGCAGAGAACAGGAACGTCCCCGCGTTGGCGAAGTGAACGACGACCGCGCCGAGCAGGAACGTCCCGCCGATGCCGTGGAACAGCGCGTAGCGGTAGCCCGCGCGCACCGCCGCGCCGCCGTACTGCCACACCAAGAGCGTCGAGGTGACGGCCATCAGCTCCCAGAAGAAGATGAGAGTGAGCCAGTCGCCGGCGTAGATCGTCCCCACGGTCGAGGAGACGTAGATCAGCGCGAACGCGGTCACCCACGTCGGTGCCTCCGTGCCGTACGCGTACAGCACCGCCGCCGTCGCGAGAAAGCCGACGACGACGCCCATCAGCAGCGAGAACTGGTCGACGTTGAAAAAGACCACGTCGAAACCGAACAGCTGCGTCGCGAGGTGCGCGCCGGTGCCGCCGTCGCCGAGCAACACGGCCTGCCCGAACGTGAACGCCGTCGCCAGCGCGGCCGCGGCGTGGCCCGCGCGACGCGGGAGCGCGAGCACCGCGAGCGCCGCGACCGCGAGCACGACGTACGGCGGAATCGAAGTGAGGAGTCCGCCAGCGGCGGTCATGGCCGCATCACCTCCTCGGGAAGCCGCGTGTCAACGATGAGTTCGATCAGATCCAGAAAGCCCATCTCGTAGGGGATCACGCCGAGCAGGACCGCGAGACACATCGCCGTGAGTATGGGTCCGAGCATGAACCACGTCGACTCGCGGCCGAGGAGGGCCGCGACGCCGTCGATGCGCTCCCAACCGCCCGGCGGCGGCCCGCCGTGGTGGCCGTGGTCTGTTTCGTGGTCGTCGTGGCCGCTTTCGTGGTCGTCGTGACCGCTTTCGTGGTCGTCGTGACCGCTTTCGTGGTCGTCGTGGCCGCTTTCGTGGTCGTCGTGGCCGTGGTCAGTTTCGTAGTCGTCGTGACCGTCGTCGGACTCGTCGACGGAGCCCTCGGCCGACTCGGCGTCTCCACTCCGTCCCACGCCGAACGGCACGTCGACGTCCGAGGGGCGTGAGTCGACCGCGTAATCGCCCGTGTCGACGCGCTCGGCGGGTTCGGAGAAGTCGCGTTCACTCGTGTCGAAGTCCGGCCGGACGACGCCCTCCTCATCTGTCGGGAGGTCGTCCATCTCTGCGTCGGGGATGTCGGAGTCGTCGGGAACGCCGGCGTCGTGGTCGCCTTCTGACGCCTCGTCGTCGCTTCCCGCGCGCTCGACGACCTCGTCAACCTCGTCAGCGCCGGCACCGTCGCCGGCGTCGTCACCGCCGTCGGGGTCGTCCGCGTCCTCGTCTTCCGGGGTGCCGCCATCGGTGGCCGCGTCGTCCGCTGCGCGACCACCATCGGTGGCCGGAAGCGTCGACCGCGACTCTCCGCCCATCCGGAAGTCGACCAGCGGCTTCGCATCGTGGGCGTCCTCGGCCTCGAAGAAGGCGGTGTAGATCACCGGCCAGAAGTAGGCGATGTTCAACACGCCGGAGAGCAGAAGCGCCCCGACGAGGTAGTAGGCGATCGGCGTCAGCTCCATCCCCATCCGGATTCCCCCGATCAACATGTAGTACTTGCTGACGAACCCGGCGAGAAGCGGGATCCCCGCCATCCCGAGCGAGGCGACGGTAAACGCCCCCATCGTCAGAGGCATCCGCTTGCCTATCCCCGCCATCTCCGAGATGTAGTCCGTGTGCGTCGACACGTGGATGTTTCCCGCACAGAAGAACAGGGTGAGCTTCATGAACGCGTGCGCCGGGATGTGCAGCAGCGCGCCGACGAGCCCGTACCACCCGAACAGGCCGAGCCCGAGGATGATGTAGCTCAGCTGACTCACCGTCGAGTACGCGAGCCGCTGTTTGAGGTGGTCCTTGCGCAGGGCGATGAAACTGGCCGCGGTCAGCGTGATCGCACCGATGGTCGAGAGCACGAGCCCCGCGGAGAAGCCGAGCGGGAGAGAGAGGTCGAAGACGAGCTCGGGGCCGAACACGTCGAGGACGACGCGCGAGACGCCGAACGCCCCGGACTTGACGACCGCGACCGCGTGGAGAAGTCCGGAGACTGGCGTCGGCGCGACCATCGCCTCGGGCAGCCACTGGTGGAGCGGCATGATGCCGGCCTTCACGCCGAATCCGATGGCGAGGAGGAAGAAGGCGAGCATCGCCAACCCGGGGTCGGCTGTCGCGAGCTCCTCGATGCCGCCGGCGGTGAAGGTGACGTTACCGGCGATCAGGTAGACCAGAGCGGTGCCGGCGAGCACGAACACGCCGCCGCCGAACATCGTGTACGCGAGGTACTTCCGGCCAGCCGAGCGGGCCTCGGCGGTCTCGTCGTGCGCGACGAGCGGGTACGTCGCGATAGACAACAGCTCGTAGAACACGAAGATCGTCACGAGGTTGCCCGCAAACGCGATCCCCATCGTCGCCGACAGCGACACGGCGAACGCGGCGAAGTATCGCGTCTGGTTCGTCTCGTCGTTGCCGCGCATGTAGCCGATGCTGTAAAACGAGGTGATGATCCACAGCCCGCTGGCGAGGAACGCGAACAACATTCCGAGCGCGTCGGCGCGTAAGACGAACTCGATTCCACCGGGTAAGAAGGCCCCGAGCGACCACTCGAAGACCGCGCCGTCGAGGACGGCCGGCAGCATCGAGGCGACGATGCCGAACTTCGCGAGCGCGGCCGCGATCGTCCACCCCTCGCGGACGTTCGGCGAGCGGTACGACGCGACGATGAAGAACGCCGCGACGAACGAGACGAGGACAGCCAGTAGGGGTCGTAGATCCCCAATTGGGACGTCAGTCATGCGAACACCTCCGTGAGGAACGGGTCGAACCACTCCGCGAGGCCGAACCCGGCGAAGCCGAGCGCGACCGCCACGAGCGCCGCGACGACGAGCGCCGCGAGCGACGCGGGTGGCACTCGATCGGGCACGCCCGGCACCGTCGGCGCGCCGTCGACCGGCGAGACTCGCCGCGGCCCCGCGCGGTCGTGTGCGTCGTCGTCACCGCTAGCTGCGGTCTCGTCACCGCTGGTCCCGCCGTCGGCGACGACCGGTTCGCCGTGGTCGCCGGGCAGCCCGACACCGGCGAAGTAGAACCGCTCTAACAGCCGTGCGACGTACGACAGCGTGAACAGCGTGCTGACGAAAATCACGGCCGCGATGCCAATTCCGGCCGCGCCGCCGCCGGCGAGACTCGACTCGACCGCGCCGACGCTGATGTACCACTTGCCGAGGAACCCCACCGACGGCGGGATCCCGACGAGCGCGAGCGCGAGAACCGCGATCGACCCGGCGGTAAAGGGTGCCGCCCGAGCGACGCTCGCCAGCTCCTCCAGTCGGCGAGCCCCGTAGCCGTACGCGAGCAGGCCGACGCCGAGGAACAGCCCGAACTTGAGCAGGCCGTGCCCGACGAGGTGGACGGCCGCGCCGAGCAGCGCGGTCTCGTTGGCGAGCGCGATCGCGGCCACGATCATGCCGAACTGCGCCACCGACGAGTACGCGAACATCCGCTTGAGGTCGGACTGCATCGCCGCCAGCACCGACCCGGCGAGGATCGACGCGCCTGACACGACAAGCATCGTCGCCGTGATCGCGTCGCTCGCCGCGAGGAACTCGACGGTGAAGACGGTGTAGCTCACGCGGAGCAGCGCGTACGCGCTCGCCGTCGAGACGAGCGCCGCCACGATCGTCGTGACCGCGTCCGGCGCGCGCTGGTAGGCGTCCGGCTGCCACGCGTGGATCGGGAACACCGCGATCTTCAGCCCGAGGCCGGCGACGATGAGCGCGTAGCTCGCGCGGACGAGCGGATCGCCGTACCCGACCTGTGCGAGCTGCGCCTGCATGTCGAGCATGTTCAGCGTCCCCGTCGCGAGGAACGCGTAGCCGACGCCGAGTAAGTACAACGAGGCACCGACGGTCCCGACGACGAGGTACTTGAGCGAGGCGTACGCGCTCGCGCCCGAGCGGTCGGCCGCGATGAGCGCGTACGTCGAGATCCCGACGATCTCAAGGAAGACGAACAGGTTGAACAGGTCGCCCGTGAGCGTCATCCCCGTCAGCCCGCCGACGAGAAGCAGATACCCGCTGTAAAATGAGTTCCCGCGGGGGCCGACGACCCGCACGAACGCGAGCGTCGCGAGCGAGACGGCGGCGACCAGCGCGAGCACCGCGGCCGACAGCGGGTCGGCGACCAGTTCGATGCCGATCGGTGGCGAGTAGCCCCCGAGCGCGTGTGACAGCCGGTCGCCCCGAGCGACGCCCGCGACGATCGCGGCGGCGATTCCCGCGAGTGCCGTCGTCGCGGCCGCAGCGACCGGCCAGCCGGCGTCGTCGTACCGGAGCCCGAGAGCGATAGGCAGGGTCGCCGCCACGAGCGGCACCGCGATGGCGACGGGAAGGAGCACGTCAGTCATCCGACTCACCTCCGAGTCCGTTCGGTACGTCCGACCGCCCCTCTCCGAGGTCCGCTCTCTCGGGGATGGACCCCTCGTCGCGGAGCAGTTCGCGGAGGACGTCGGTACGGAGCGTTCCGTACTCGTCGTAGATCCGAATACAGAGCGCGAGCCCGACCGCGGTGAGGCTCACGCCGACGACGATGGCGGTCAACACGAGCACATGCGGGAGCGGACTGACGTACGTGCCCGTCTCCGCGCCTCCGGACGGGACAATGGGAATCGCGCCGCCGTCGACGTACCCCGAGGTGATGAAAAGCAGGAAGATGGCGGTCTGGAACAGGTTCAGTCCGACGATCTTCTTCACGAGATTTGGGTTCGCTATCATCATGTAGAGTCCGATACACAGGAGTAGCGCGAACGCGACGTACGCGTGTCTGGTCGTCAGTATCTCGACCGGTCCGGTCGCCGCCGCGGCGGCGGGGGCGACCGAAGCGAGTCCGACGGTCGTCATGCGTCACCTCCGTGTTCGCGTCCGCCGTCTGCGACCGCCGCCGGCGACGCGGAGTCTCCGCCAGCGTCGCCGTCGCCGGACCCGCTATCCGGGGCGTCCGATTCGGCGGGGTCGTCCGGCTCGAACCCGTCGCCTCCGAGAGCGAAGCCGTTGGCGAGCAGGAAGAACAGCCCCATCAACACGCCGGCGACGAGCGGAGCGATCCCAACTATCTCGACGGCCTCTAACCCGTACTTGGTCGGGATCGGAAGCAGGTCGTACTGGAGGAACGCGCCGCCGAGCGCGACGGGAACGAGGCCGATGCCGGCGAACGCGAGCGCGCCGCCGACCGCGAGCGCGACGACGACGGTGTTCGCGAGCCACGCCCGGGTCGATTCGATGCCGAACGCGAAGGCGATCATGAACACGACCGCGGCCATGATCGCCCCGCCCTGGAACCCGCCGCCCGGCGAGCCGCCGCCGTGGAAGGTGACGAACAGCCCGTAGGTGAACGCGAACGGGGCGACGACCTTCACCGTCGGCATGATGACCTGACTCTCCGTGTACGGCGTTCCCTGTCGCTGGTCCGAGTCGAGCCGGCCGGACCGGTCGACGGCGCGGTGCGGCGGGAGATCGTCGTCGCGGGTGTCTGTATCATCGTGCCGATCCGCGTCGGTCCCGTCGGTCCGGCCCGCGTCGCCTCCGTCGGCGTCGTCGCCACAGTCGACGTCGCTCATGCGAACACCTCTCGGCGGAGGACGATCAGTGCAGCGATCCCGCCGGCGAAGACGACGATCGCCTCGCCGAAGGTGTCGAACCCACGGAACGCCGCCAGCACGCCCATCACCGTGTTCTCGACGTGGACCTGCGCGTACGTCTCTGCGAGGTACCACTGGGTCACGTCCGGGTTCGACCACACGGGCGCGTCCGGCGAGCCGATCGCCGGAATCGCGTCCATCGTGAGCAACAGCCCGGCGAACAGGAACGCGGCCGCGCCGGCTGCGGGGTAGTTCATCGACTCGAAGGCCGCCTCGTGGTCGATCCGCGTCGTCTTCGCGAGCGTCAGCAACAACAGCACGGTCGTCACGCCGGCGGAGATCGCGGCCTCCGTCAGCGCCACGTCCGGGGCGCGATAGAACACGTATAGCGCCGCCATACCGAGGCTGTACGCGCCGAAGATGATGACGGCGGCGAGCACGTCGCGCGCGAACGCGGTCGCCAGCGCCGTGAGAACGACGAACGCGAGAAGGCTCGCCTCGATGGCCGTGACCTGCGCGACGACGGGAGCCACACTGCTGAGTGCGCCCGTCATCGGCGCTCGTCCCCCTCGGTCCACGGCACGATCCCCTCCTCGAAGGCGGCTCGGGCGATCCCGTGGGCCGCCGTCGGGTTCGTCACAAAGATGAAGAACAACAGGAGCACGCTCTTGAACCCCGCGCCCTCCCAGCCGACCGTGAGCGCGACGGCCGCGAGCCCGAACCCCGCGCCGAGGGTGTCGGCCTGCGAGGCGGTGTGCGCCCGCGAGTACACGTCCGGCAGGCGGAGCACGCCCGTCATCGAGACGAAGGTGAAAAACAGCCCGATCAGGAGGAAGACGACGATCAGCCCCACGCGGACGGTCTCTATCGCGTCGATCACAGGACACCACCCCGCTCGACCGTGAACTTCGAGATGGCGATCGCCATCAGGAAGTTCAACAGCGCGTACACCAAGGCGACGTCGAGGAACGTTGGCTCGTCCAGCGCCGCGGCCAACAGGCCGAGGATCACGACCGTGTTCGTCCCGAGGACGTTCACCGCCAGCACGCGGTCCTGCATCGTCGGTCCCTTGACTGCCCGGTAGAGCATCCCGATCGCGAGTACGGCGAAGCCGGCCGCCGCGTACAAGAGCACGTCGCCGACGGTGTAACCGGCGACGATCGTCGCGTCGACGAGCGTCATCGGTCGGACACCTCCGCGCCGTCCGTCTCAGACGTCGGGTCGTCTCCCGTCGATGTCGGGTCGTCGACGGTCGGTGTGAGTTCGTCTTCCGTCGCCACCGACTCGTCGACCGTCGTCGCCGACGTGTCACTCGCCGTCTCGCCGCCGTCGGTCGCGGCGATCGGGAGGGACTCGGTCGCGTCCGGACCCTGCAAGATTGCGCAGTCCTCGCGCTCTCGGGGCGTCGGGAGGCGGGCGGACGACCGGCCGTAGTAGACAAACCGGGTCCAGCGCTCCAGCGAGCCGTCGAAGAGGCCCTCCCGTGCCCACGGGATGAGCGAGTGGACGTACAGGTCGCTGTCGCGAGCGCGGACGGTAAGGGTCCCCGGCGTCAGCGTGATCGAGTTCGCGAGCGTCATCAGCGGGAGCCCGCTCCCGACTATCACGCGCATCCGGTTCATCGTCGGCTCGATCGGGAGTCGGGGATCCAGTATCACCCGCGCGACGACGAGGTTCGCCATGACGATCTCGTACAGAAGGACGGGAACGTAGATCGCGCCGCGGACCAGCCGCAGCGGCGTTCGCGGCAGCGCGGGGTCCGCGTCGAAGCTGATCCGCGACAGGGTGATCGAGACGATCGCCGCGCTCGCGACGCCCGTCACCCAGTCGAACCAGTACAGTGGGTCACCGAGCACGAAATAAAACGCCAGCGAGAGTCCGAACATCGCGGCGAATCGAACGCCCGTCGCCTCGCTTCTGAGCCGCTCGCGTCGCGTCGGCCGGGTCACCGGAGCGGTCTCGACTGCCAGCTCCGTGTTCGACAGCGCGAACTCGAGCGGCTGGAGCAGCGTCGTGTTGCCGACGGGCGTGTATTCGGGGTCTAACATGACGGTGTCGCCGCCGTTCTCCTCGGCGTACTCGGCTAACACGCGAACGTAGTCGTCCGGTCCGAAGAGGTAGTCTTCGGCGCCGATGATATCGACCGCGATGGTGACGTCCGTCTCGGCGGCGTCCGAGTCCGCGAGGTCGGCCTCCGCCCACGCCAACACGCGTTCGAGGATCCGTTCGGCCTCGGCCGTCCGCTCCTCGCTCTCCGGGTCGCCGTCGCGCCACGAGGCGATCTCGACGAAGTGCACCGCGGAGAACTCACCGGCTGCGGCGCACTCGATCACGTGTGCGACCGTCGCGCGAAGGGTCGGAGTCCGTTCGACGGGCACGACGACCGTCCTCCGTCGACCGCCCTCGCGTGACGGGCCGGACCCGGTCCCAGCGGGATCCCCCGCCGCTGCGTCGGGAGCGGCCGCGTCCGACTCGTCACTGGCGTCAGTCACCCACCACACCTCCGCCGGATCGGGGGATGACGGTCTCTGTGTGCATCGGTATCTCTACTCGGGTACTTTTCCTACCGCCTCAAAACAGTTTGTATCCCAGCGGATATGCACACCCCTGAAACGACACGGCCGCGCTGTGACTCCCGAGCGACGTGATTCCTGTCGCTCTCGGATTCGATCCCGGGCGGTTCTGACACGATAGTTCTGGCCCCGCCCCAGTCCCGTCGACTGTCGACGGTCAGTTCCGGCGGTGGTCAGTCCCGCCGATCGAGATGTGCTGCGAGTCGGTCCGCGATCCGCCCCGCGACAGCGTCTTTCGATCCCGTGACTTCCTCCGGGTCCGCTCCGCCCTCGGCGACGAGAAGGACACGCGTCTCGTCGTCGCCCATCACGCTCGCGTCATTGGCGACGACGAACGCCAGTCCGACGCGGTCGCGGATCCGCTCCGCCTCCGCTATCATCGCCGCGTCGTCGCCGGACGTCTCGGCTTTGAACCCGACGATTGGGAGGTCCGGGTACGCCTCTCGAACCGAGTCGATCAGCTTCGGCGTCGGCTCTAAATCGACCGACAGCGGCGACCCAGATCGGATCTTCTCGTCGACCGCGTCGGCGGTGAAATCGGAGATGGCGGCCGCGGAGATAAGGGCGTCCGCGGTCGCCGCGGTCTGTCGGCACGCTCGCATCATCTCGTCTGCGGTCTCGACGCGGACCACGTCTGCGTACGGCACGTCCGGGCCGTCCTGAACCAGCGTCACGCGAGCGCCGCGGACGGACAGCGCGCGAGCGACCGCGCGACCGGTCTTCCCCGAGGCCCGGTTCGTCAGGATCCGGATCGGGTCGATGCGCTCTTTGGTCGCGCCCGCGGTGACGACGACGTGCGTGCCGGCGAGCGTCTGCGTCGTCGTCGCGCGAGCGACCGCGGTGACGATCGCCGACTCGGCGGCGATCTTCGCTTTCCCCTCCTCTATCCGCGGGTCGACGAGAGAGACTCCCCACGACTCCAGCCGGTCGAGCGCGTCGAGCACGCCGGGATGGTCGTACATCGGCTCGTGCATCGCCGGGGCCAACACGACTGGCATGTCCGCGCCGAGAGCGGTCGTCGCACAGGTGGTCACGGGCGTGTCGTCGATCGCGGCCGCGACCTTCCCCGCGGTGTTCGCGGTCGTCGGCGCGAGAAGCAGCACGTCGGCCCAGCCGTCGCGACCGCAGAGTTCGACGTGTTCCACGTCGCCTGTGATCTCGGTGACGACGGGTTCGTCCGTCGCGAAGTCGACCGCCCACGGATGGACGATGTTCGTCGCCGCCGGCGACATGACCGCGCGGACGCTCGCGCCCTGCCGGCGGAGTTCGTGTGCGAGTTCGACGACTTTCACGGCCGCGATGCTCCCCGAGACGCCGAGCGCGACGTTGACGCCCGCGAGCATCGACGGAGACCCCTCGGACATTGCCCGTTGGTTTCGCCCGCGGTGGCTTATAAGGTGGCGTTGCGCCGACGATCCGGACACGGAGGCCTAATCGAACCGCGTGCCGACGGCCGAGTCAGGCGGAGTCGTCGGTCGACCCGCTCGTCGAGTCGTCCGTCGAGTTGTTCGCCGGCTCCTCGGTCTCCGCCTGCTGCGGCTCGGGGAACTCTTCGGCCGCGAGCAGCGCGCTCACAGACTCGGCGTCCAACACGCGCAGGACCGCCCCGGGATCGCCGGAGACGAGCACCGCGCCCGCCTGCGCGTTCGTCTGCGTGACGGTCAGTTCGTCGGTGTCGCTCGCGTACGACTCGACCGTCGAAACGGCCTCGGTGAGGAGGTCGAGTTGCGTCTCGCGAATCTCGGCTTGCGCCTCCGTGCGGGTGAGGTTCCCGTCTTGGAACCGCTGTTGGATGTCGGCCTGTGCGGCCTGGAGGTCCGCCTGAATGTCGAGGGCGACGGTCGCGCTCGCGTCGTCCGCGGTCCCGCCGTCGCCGTCAGAGTCCCCGGTCTGCGTCGGCCCGTCGTCGGATTCGAGCGAGCTACAGCCGGCGAGCGAGAGCGCCGATCCGGTCGCCGCGGCGGCCAACACGCGTCGTCGTGGAGTCTCGACCATGACTCCGCTCGCGGTCCGGTACACTTGTCGCTTCCGTCCCGAACGAGGCGTCCTACGGCCGTCGTTCGCTGATCTCGGCTGCGATCCGGTCACCGGGCTCGCGGAGTTCGCCGGACTCCACCTCGTACACGTACCCCGAGACGGTGACGGAGTCGGGAATGAGTTCGGACTGTCGCAGGTACTCGACCTGTGCCGCGCAGGCCTCGTCGATGTCGTCGGTCATCTTCACCCAGTCGATGACGTCGGCGTCGCCGATGTTCAACGCGGGAAGCGACGGGTCGAGGTCGACGTCGCGCAGGTCGCCCGCCTGCGCTTCGAGCCCGTCTCGGACGGCCGCGTCCGGGGCGCTCATCATCCCGCAGTCGGTGTGGTTGATCACGATTATCTCGTCCGTATCGAAGAAGTTCGTCGTCAGCGCCGCCGATCGGATGACGTCGTCGGTGACTTTCCCGCCGGCGTTCCGGTATATCTGTGCGTCGCCTAATTCGAGTCCGAGGACCTCCGCCACCGGTATCCGTTCGTCCATGCAGGCGACGACGAGAAGGCTCTCGTCCGTCGGGATGTCTTCGCGGCGGCGGCGAGCCCAGTCGGCGCGCTCGGCCACCGCCTCGTCGACACGGTCGTGGTGATGATCGTTCGTGTCTGTCATCACCACCCCTACCGGCCGCGCCGACACGACGGTTCGGATAGGGTACGACTCCGCCGATATCCGTGACGGCGTGCGACCGAATCGATCCGGCGCCTCAGTCGCTAACGGAGCAGTTTCCTGTGTGTGCGTCTGGGAATCACGCCCAATCGGCGTCGTCGAAACCCGACGGTACGTGGGGTACCGCGATGTGGAGCCTCTGTGACGCATCCGCTCGCGCGGCGGTCAGATCCCGAACGTCGCGCGCAGCATGTCTCGGCTTCCGGGACCGAGTCCAACCGCCAGCACGGTGATGAGAAGCATCAGCGTGTATCGCGGCGACTCCTCGAACATCTCGCCGTTGAACACCCAGACGACGAACGTCGCCGCCGCGAGCTTCACGAGCAGGAACGGCCACGCGTCGCCGGTGACGGCGACGACGGAGTCGGGAAGCAGCCGGCCGGTCCAGTCGACGATAAGCGAGTTTATGACGTGTTTCGGTACGAGATTCGGCGTTCCCGTGAGCGCCGGCATCCAGTTGAGGCCGATGACGTTGGCGACGCCGTCGACCGCATGCCCCCAAATGATGAGGATCCCCGCGAATCCTGTACCCTGTCTGACAGACGGCTCGTACCGCGTCGCGAGCGTCCACGTCACGAGCGTCGCAAGCGTCGCGATGCCGAGCGTCGAGACGAGGATGATCGGATAAAAGTCGACGTAGTCAGTGGCGGCGGCGAGGTACGAGAGGTAACCGAGCGCGAGCGCGAGCGCGCCGACGCCCATCGCGAACAGCGGTCGCGCGTAGTCGTCGACGATCCCGCGCCCGGCGAGCCCGTAGGCGGCGACCACGCACCCGAGCGTCACGCCGAAGACGGTGAAGTAGATGAACGGACTGATCAAGAGTGCGCTCGCCGGGAACGGGATGAGCGGCTCGACGCCCGCGTCCATCGCCGCGACGCCCGCGTCCTCGACCGTCCGGAGCGTTCCGCCGAGAAGCATGAACGGGAACAGCGCGTAGAAAAAGCGCAGCTCGTTGCCGATGTCGAACCGCTGGAGCAGGAACACGACGCCGACCAGCATCCCCAGCAGTATCACGACGTAGCTCACGGTCGACACCGTGGTGTATCCCGGGAAGGCGACGACCGCACCGGCGTCGACTGCCTCCGCGCAGGCGGCGGTACTGTCGAGAAGGGTGGTTCCGTCGGCGTCTCGCACGGCGCACTGTGCCCCCTGTCCGTCGGCCGCGACCGGCCCCCAGAAGTACCGCCAGAGGAATCGGTCGTAGACGATTCGCGGGAACGCAGCCGATCCGACCGCGAGGACCGCGGCGACGACACCGACCGCTGTCGCCCACGCCCGCTCCGGCGACAGCCCGACGCGCGCTCCGTCCGTTGTCATGCTCCCCGATGGGAGCGTCGCCGAGTTGAGCGTTCCGGTCCGGTACCGCAAGCCGGGCGACCTCACTCCGGAGGCGTCCGAGCGGTCACTCCGCGGACGATTCGGAGCAGGTCCCGACGGGCGGCCGACGCGTCTCGGCCCGCCGGATACGCGTCGTCGGGAAGCGGATAGGCACCACCCGCGAGGAGGTATCCGTCGGCGACCCACACCGCGAGAAGCGCCTCGACGGCGACCGGTGCCTCCCGATCACCGTCGGTCGACTCGCCCGCTCCGTCGGCGGTTACACGCCGTCCGCGAAACGTCGAGAGCGTCGCCTGTGAGGCGTCCGGATCGTCGATCGCGATCGCACGATCGCTGCGGTGCTCGACGGCGTCGATGTCGCGCGCGGCGAGACGATCGCGGAATCCCGACTTCGCCTGCCGTTCCACGAGCCGCGTGAGGGCGGCGTTCGGAGCCGTCTTCGGCCGGATATGGAGACGGCTCGCGAAGACGAAGGGGCGCGGCCTCGGTCCGGTTCGCTCGTATCGAACCGTGTGCGCCTCGACCGAGACGGGCCCGGCGGCGAACGGTCTCTCGATCGTCTCGGAGACGCGTCGCCACCCGTCGAGGTGTGCGCGCGGCAGCGACGGCGGGCGCATACGCACTCGTCGTGGCGCGCACACTTAGAAACGAGGTGTCGGCTCCGCCGAGGGTGACGAGCGGTCGTCGCCGGCGCGCGGCTGTCCCGCCGCCGGACGAGAATCCTCAGTGGTCGTCTTCGCGCCACTTGTGTTCGCACTCGGTACAGACGAAAAATCGAGTCTCGGACTCGTCGGCGGAGCGGATCTGTTGCATGTACCAGTACGCGCGGTCGTTGCCGCACTCGGGACAGTGCGCGGTGGTCTTCGGGAGGCCCTTGTCCTCTGCGTCGCTCACGTCTACGACCTCCGATTCGACCTGCGACTCCGTGGTCCACTCGTCGTCGTCGGCCTCGCGCCCGATCTCGTAGCCGCAGGAGTCACACACCCAGTGGTCTTCGCCCTCGCCCGACTTCATCATCGAGCCGCACTCGTCGCAGAACTTCATGTCGGAAGCAACCGCGGATCGTATATAAGCGGCGGGATTGCGGCCGCGAGCGCGCCACGCCGGGCCGGGCCGTACCCCTCGACGAGTCACACCCGGAGCGCGACGTCGATGGCTATCCGGCGGACGTACACGGTCTGATTCTCCGTGATCGTCGCGCTCGCGACGGTCTCGTTCGCGGAGACATCCTCGAAGCCGGCGGTACGCTCGAAGTACCGTCCCCACGCGGGCGCTCGCGGCGACGCGACTCGAATCTCGCGGGGGTCGTCCGTGGCGTCGAGTCGGGCGAGTCCACCGTCGTTCGGTGTGCTCGCCTCGATCTGGACGGTCCCGTCCCCGCCGGCGGTCGCAGCACCGGGCACCCGGAACAGTCGGACGACGGGAAGGACGGTCTCACCCGCCGCGGCGACGAACGGGGGGTCGGACAACACCGCCGTCCCGCCCGAATCGCTCCGGAACAGCGCGCCCGCCTCGTAGGCGATCGTCGTGTCTCCGCTCGTGTACTCGATCGGACGGGTCGTTATCGGCCCCGTTATCGAGCCTCCGCTCCCGTTTTCGATCCACACCGTCGTCGGTTCGGCGACGGCGAGGCGTCCCCCGTTCATCCTGATCTCCGTCGACCGGCTGGGGTCGTCGTACCGCTGGATGTCCCGAACGTTGTCGTCGAGCACCTCGAAGGCGCGCTCGACGTTCGCGAGACGCGCCGCGTCCTGTCTGTCTTCCACCCCGGCGAGCCCGACCGTGAACACCGTCCCGATCGTGACGGTGACGAGCGAGAACACGAGGACGTACCCCACGACGTTGCTCACGCCGCGATCGTCGGCCGCGAGCCCCGCGAACCCGCCGTCGGCGACCGTGATCGTCGGGGCTCCGCGGGGGTCCCCGTCGCCTCGCCCGCGGCACCGCGCTTCACCGCTCATCGCTCCGTCACCTCCAGTGTCCCCGGTCCGGAGGCCCCGTCGGCAACGGTGTAGCTGATCCGGATCGGCCCACCGCGAACCGTCGTCGGCGACACGTCTCGGGTCGCGGCGTGCGGAACCTCGATCCGGACGTCGGGGCTATCGGTTCGGACCGCGACCGCGTCCGAATCGACCGCGATCCGATACGTTCGCCCCGCGATCCGCGACGGGAGGTCGGCCTCGACCGTGACGGTCACCGCTCCCTCGCTTCCCGGGCGATCGGCCTCCGCGGCCCGAGCGAGCCGATCCGCGGCCTCTAGGTTGGCGACGGCCGTCTGCCCGGCGACGGAGAGTTCGCTCTCTACGGTCCGCTGTGTCTGTCCGTCTATCACGCCGCCGACGGCGATGACGACCCCGGAGAGAAGCAGCGCACCGATCGCGAGCGTGAGCACGTAGCCGACGGTGACGCTCACGGCCCGCTCGTCGGCGGCGAGCGACCGGCGGTCACCGGTCACCGGATCGTCCGCGAGCGAGCGGTCAGCAGCCCCGGCGTCGGAGTCACGCATTCGGTTCACCCGGGGCGACCCGAACGGTCGTCTCGACCCGCACGTCTGCGGTTCGGTAGCGGAACCGGAGAGTGGCGTCGTACACCGCCGGATCGGAGCCGTCCGCCAGCGGACCGTCCGGATCCGTCGACGTGAGCGCGGTCGCGGTCATCTCGGCGTCGACGCCGCCGGTGTTCGCGAACTCGATGTCGTACGGATCGGCGTCCCCCCGCAGCTCCGTCGGCCAGATACCGGGACACGGCTCGCCGTCGATCGTCCCGGCGGTGAGCCCGACCGGTACCCGGCTGCCGCCGACCGCGTCGAGTCGACACGTCTCCGTCGCGTCCGTTCCGTTCGTCGCGGTCGCTATCGCGGCATCGGCGGAGCCGTCCGTCGGCTCGTACACGTACGCCTCGTGGGTCGTGTTCGATCCGGTGCGGTTGAAGACGACGGTGACGGCCGTCCCGGGAGCGGTCGACGCGTTCGCCGGCGGGAGCGACGACGCGTCCATATCGAGTACGAACGCCCGCGTCCGCTCCGCGTCGCGAACGACTCCCGAGTCGTCGACCGGTCCCGCGACGTACCGTCCCTGTCGGACCCCGTCCCCGGTCAGGTTCAGGTGAGAGATCCCGCCGCGTTCGGCCGCGGTCCGGGCGAGGCGGCCGTCGAGGTCGTCGATCCCCGCTTCAACCGCGTTCGCGGCGTCGGCGTAGCTTCCGGGGCGATCACGGTTCGTCGCGTCGATCAGTGTCCCGGTTCCGTCGACGGCGGCCGCCCTGAGTTCGAGCGGCTCGCCGTCGGCGGCTTCGACTCCGCGGGTCGCGAGGTTCTCGCTGTAGATGCTCGCGTTCAACAGGACTACGAGCGCCACGAGCGAGACGGCCATGACCAGTCCGGCGACCAGTAGGAGCTGCCCGCGGTCGGCGTCGCGGAACCCCTCTCCGTCACGGAGCCG
Source organism: Halorubrum sp. BV1 (assembly GCF_000746205.1). NCBI lineage: Archaea > Methanobacteriati > Methanobacteriota > Halobacteria > Halobacteriales > Haloferacaceae > Halorubrum > Halorubrum sp. BV1. The sequence continues at coordinate 212,094 of NZ_JQKV01000001.1, read as the reverse complement.
ACTCCCGCCGTCACGGAGGGAATTTTCGCCGCCCGCGTCGTCGCCGTCGGTCGCGGCTGGCGCGTTTACATCCGCCATACGACGATTCGCACCTCCACGTAGTCGTACACGTCGCCGGCGACGACGTCGTCTTCGACGTAGAACGCGCCGGGGTCGATGCCGTCCTCCAGCCGACGGAGCGTCGTGTCCTCGTATCCGGGAGCCGTCAAGTTCGCGTCGTCGGGGAGCGCGACCGACCGCGTCGCGGTCACCGCGTTGTCGCTCGGCGACCCCATGTCGACTACCTGCGTTCGGTTCTCGTTGCGGTCGCCGTGGCGTATCTCCACGTTGAACGCGATCGATCGGGTGAGAAACGTCCGATTCAGCGCCTCGCCGAAGTCGTTCGGCGGGCCGCCCTCGGTGTAGCTGTCGTCCTCGCCCGTCCCGACGAACGCGCCGTCTCCGGAGTCAGCCTCGGGGTCCCAGTAGAGCAGCGCCGCTTCGAGGTCGCCGTTGTCTGCGCTCGTCGCGAGCAGGTCGCCCGCGACCGCGCGCTGCTGGTTCTCGATGTGCTGGTTCGACGTGCTTGCCGAAAGCGGCGTTACGGCGGTCGCTTGCAGCGCGAACGTCATCCCCGCGACGAGCAGGATGGCCGCCGCGAACGCTTCGAGCGTGTGCGCCTGCGCGCGGTCGCGTCGTCCGCCGCCGAGTCGGTCGAAGAACTCCCGCATCGTCACCACACCCGCACCGTGAGTCGGTACTGCTCGCCGTGGAGCGAGACGAGCCGCTGTGAGACGGTGACGTCGCCGGCGGCGTCGCCGGGCGACTCGGGTCGGGAGAGCACGACATCCTCGAACGTGCCGTACCTTGTCGGGATCGTGACTGTTGCCGGGTTATCGCTGGGTGCCGATTCGTTCAGCTGGTGGATCACGACCTGCGCGTCCCGGTCGAGGCCGAACTGCGCGTCCGCGCTCGTCGTGACGTCGGCCGCACAGTCCGCGTCGCCCGCGAGCGTGTCGTTCGCCTCGAAGAAGGCGACGGTACAGGCGGGCGAGAGCACGCCCGGCTCCGCGGGCGACGCCGCCAGGACGTCGTCTGCGAGTCCCGCGGCGACTCGATCGCTTGCGAGCGGCGCGGCCGTGTCGGCCGCGGCGAACGGGTCGAACAGCGTGGGGACGAACGCGACCACGAACGCGAGCGTCAACAGGAACACGCTCGCGCCGACCGCGAAGTCGATCGGCGTCTGCGCGCGGTGGTCAGCCGACATAGATCCACACCCCCAACGCGAGCGTCAACAGGACGACGGCGAACTTGACGCCGGAGACGATGTCGGCGTTGCGGATGTACCCGCTGATGAACCCCGACAGGATCGCCTGCAGCGTCACCGCGTGGAAAAAGAGCAGCGAGAGGACGTCGGGGTCGACGCCGCCACCGCCGCCGAAGCCCGCGCCCGCCGAACCGCCCTCGGCCTGTGAGGAGAGCCCGCCCATCACGTCGATGAACTGCGTCTGAAGGATCGCCATCACGCCGAGCAGCGTCACGTACGTCATCACGATGATCGCGACCTGCATCCGGGTGCGAGAGCGGCGTTCGCGCTCGATGTCGTCCTGATTCTCCGAGGCCTGCGCCGCCGTCGTCAACACGTCCGTGATCTGCGAGGAGGCCTCCTGCGCCTCCGAGATGAGCTTCACCGTGCGGGCGAGCCGCGGGACCGCATACGAGTTGTTGAACTCGACGAGGGCGTCCCGGAGGCTCATCCCGTAGTTCACCTTGGCGTGGATCACCTCGAACTCCTCGGCGAGCGTCCCGCTCGACGTGTCCGCGACGGTCTCGACCGATTCGAGCAGGGTCTGTCCGGTGTCGTTCGCAGAGGAGAGCTTCCGGAGGCTCTCCGAAAGCTTCCCCGTGATCGCCCGCTTCGACCGCTGGCTCCACTCGTGGAACACGGCGAGCGGGACCAACACGAGGTACGTCGGGACGTACACCCAGACGAACGTCGCCCACACGGGTCGGGCGACCCATCCGTCGAACGTCGTCGGCGCGCTCCCGCTGACCGCCGCGACGACGACGATGACGAGCGCGGTCGGCACCGTCAACGCGAGGGTGTAAAGCGGGTTGTCCCGCAAGAACAGATGGGGCGAAGCGAGGATCTGTTTCGTCTTGTACGTTCCCTCTCTGTTCCGGATCCGGTCGAAGACGCCGAACCGTCCGACGAACGCCTCGACGAGCCCGAAGTGGAACAGCCCCTCCTTGCTGGTCTGTCGGAGCCGCTCGCTGCCGCCGTCCGGGCGGAGGTAGCCGTCCCCCGGCTCGTCCTGTTTCACGGTGGAGACGAGCACCAGGAACCCCACGCCCGTCAGCGGAATGAGCGCGTACACCGTCGCGTACAGGAGCCGGTCGTCCGCCTCGCCCATCATCCCCATGATGACGAGGATGATGATGAGAAGCAGCGGGAAAAGCGAGAGCGTCATGTACATCTCGCCGAACAGCTCCAGCGTCTCCAGAGTCATCTCGCGCTCCTGTTTCGAGGTGCGAAGGTGTTTCTCCTTTTTGTCCTTCAGGAAGCTCTCCATGTCGCCGCCGGAGTTGACGATGGAGAGCATGTCCGCGAGGAACTGCGAGAGTTCGTCGGAGGGCGTCTCCATCGACTGCTGGCGGATCGCGTTCCGGTAGTCCGTGCCGAAGTACTCCGTCTCGTTGACGATACTCTGGAACTCGCGGGAGACCTCGCCGTAGGTATCCTCTGCCGTCGCCATCGACTGAAGGATCTCCAGTTGGTTGAGCCCGCCGACGGACAGCGCGTACATGAACGAGACGGAGTCGGCGAGAAGGAGGTTGATCTCGCGTTCGCGGGCCGAGGCCCGCGAGTACGGGACGGCGACGAGCCCGCCGAACCCCGTGGCGAAGCCGAGCGACCCGAAGACGAGTCCGCTGAGAACGATCGCGGTCGGTACGACGAGCGACCGCAACAGCTCTCGTACCGCCGGGTTGGGTGCCGGGATGCCGAGCGAGAGCGCGGTCGGATCGAGCAGTCCGAGCGAGAAGATCCCGTACCCGACGAGGGTGCCGACCAGCCACAGGACGCCGCCCACGATGACGCCCGCGCCGAGTGCGCGCGACACGTACATCTCGACCTGATCCGGCATGCGCGCCTCTGCAAGCGTTCGCTCGACGTCGCCGACGAAGTCGCCGTCGGGGTCGAACAGCAACTCGAACGCCGGGTAAAACAGCTCCGCGAGAAGGTCGCCGTCGACGGAGCCGTCGCCGACGCCCGTGTCCACGCTCATCGCACTCGCCCCCCAGCGTGCATCGGATCAGTCCTCCTCCGGGGGATCGACGGTGCCGAACCCCCAGTCGCGGTCCGGCTCGTCGTCGCTTTCGGCCTCCCCATCGCCGCCCGCGTCCGAGTCGACACTCTGATCGTGGGCTTCGTCCCCGTCCGGTTCGTCACCCTGCGCCTCGGTCCCGCCCCCCGGCGACTGGCCCAACACGTCGATTCCCTCCTCGAAGGGTTCGTCGAAGTCGATCCCGTCAACGGCCTCGTCGTCGCGTCCGTTCTCCGACGGGGGCGTCGCGTCGGCCACCCCCTCGAACGCATCGTGGTCCGGCGCGGTCGGTGCTCTCGCCGACGTCGTCGAGGACCCGTCGACGTCGGACGCCGGGGGCGATCCGGGACTCGCCTCGGCCGTGGGGTCGACTCCAGCGGAATCTGCGCCGGCGGAATCTGCGCCGGCGACGCGGTCGGCGTCAAGCGCGTCGGACTCGACGCCGACCGCCGCGACCGCCTCGGCGTCGAGCGTCGCCGCCTCCCGCGCGGTCGACGCGAGCGTCTCGTGGTCCGCGTCCGGATCGGCCTCCACGTCGCGAGCGGGCGCGACGTCGAGCAGCGCGTCCGCGACGGAGTCTGGCAGCCGACCGCGGTACTCCGCGAACAGGTCCTCGGCCTCCGCGAGGATGGCTTCGACCTCCTCGCGGCCCGCCTCGTCGGGCTCCGGCCGCGGGACCATCTCCTCTTTGTCGCGGTCGACATTGATGAGGACGGATTCCATCTCGCGGAGGTCTTCGAGCGAGCGCTCCAGCTCCTCGTTGGCCATCAGCGCGAGCACCGTCTCCGGGTCGTTGATGAACGCCTGGAACGTCGCCGCCACCTGTGCGTAGCTGTTGAGTCCACGGTCAATGAGGTACGCCAACACGATCCGCCGCTTCCGGAGTTCCTCGTCGAGCGTCTCGCGACTCCACCCGCGATCGAACATGATGTCGTCGAGCGTGTTCGAGTCGCCCATCTGGAGGAACTCGTCGGTTTCCGCCTGCCACTGGAACACGTCTTGGACGTTGATTTCGTCGTTTTCGGCGTCGTAGTGGTTGATCTCGGTGAGCGACTTGTTGCGCCGCACCTTCCGACCCTGCACCCGCGTCGACGTCTGCACGGAGACCAGATCGAGGGCGGTGAACATCGTCTTCGAGACGTTGATCGGGTCGGTGGTGAACCGCTTGAGCACTTCGCCGACAGTGTCGGCGTGGAAGGTGGTGTAGGTGGTGTGGCCGGTCGACATGACCTGGAAGGCGGTCCGACCCTCCTCACCGCGGATCTCGCCCATCACGATGTAGTCCGGGCGCTGGCGGAGCGCGGCCTCCAGTAAGTCGAACTCGTCGATATCGCCTTTGTCGTCGTCCGAGAAGGAGGGGCGGGTGACGGAGGCGATCCAGTTGCGCTGTGGAAGCTCGACCTCGCGGGTGTCCTCGATCGAAACGATCTTCGCGTTCGAGGGGATGAAAAGCGAGACCGCGTTCAGGCTCGTCGTCTTCCCGGAGGCGGTGCCGCCCGCGAAGATCAGGCTCTTGTGGTTCTCGATTGCGAGCCACAGGAAGGCCATCTCGTCGAGCGAGAACGTCTTCCAGTTGATCAGGTCGATCGGGGTGAAGGGCACGTCGTTGAACTGCCGGATCGTGTAGTTCGTGCCGTGGTCCGAGACCTCCCGACCGAGCGTGAGCTGCGCGCGGGAGCCGTCGGGGAGCGTGGCGTCGACCTGCGGGCGGCGCTTCGAGATCCCCTTGCCGGAGCGCTGGGCGAGCTTCACGACGAAGTCGTCCAGCTCGTCGGTGCCGTGGTAGACGTTGGTGATGATCTGCTCGTAGTCGGAGTGGTAGACGAAGACGGGCGAGTCGTAGCCGTCACAGGAGATGTCCTCGACGTTGATGTCGTATTTTATCGGATCGATGCGCTCGTAGCCGATAAAATCGCGCTTGAGGTAGTAGAGCAGTTTCTCGACCTGGTGGTCGGTGAGCGTCTCCGGGTCCTCGGCGAGCACCGCGGGCTCGGGCCGCGCGCGCACCGCGGTCGCGGCGTCGCTGCCCTCCATCGGGGGCTCGTAGCCGAGCGACTCCGTGATCCGCCCGGCGATACCGGCCGTGACGTCGAGGCCGAAGCGATCGGAGAGGCCGTCGATCAGGTCGTCGACGGCTCCCCGCCCGCCGTCGGCGCGGTCGTAGAGGCCGTATCGATCGAGAAGCGTCAGCGTCTCGTCGACGATGACGCCCTCGCGGAACGTCTCGTCGCCGCCGGCGATCGCCTCGTCCGCGTACTTGATCGACGTGCGGAGCTTCCCGGTGAGGAACTCGACGAGGTCGGTCTCGATCTCGGTCCGGTACGGCTGTACCGCGTAGTACTTCACCTCGTTTTCCTTCGTAGACCGGAAGATCATCACGAACGCGTACGGCTTGTTCACCCAGTACCGCTCTATCTCGCGGAAGTGCGTCTTCTTCGGGATCGGAACCGCTTTCTCCAAGTCGTAGCGGTTCGCGAGGGTCGCGTGTCCGTCGTCAGTCGAAAAGAACGCGTCCTCGTCGACGTCGGGGTTCACGTTCACCGTGCGTTCGTCGACCAGCTCCGCGAGGTCGGCGGCCGCGCGCTCGCCGGCTCCGAGGAGGGGTTCGGTCCGGTCGGGGTCGAACCCGAGCGCCTCGGTTTTGTCGGCGCGCGTGAACTCGCGGGGCTCTCCCTCCTCGTCGACCGGGGGAGTTCCGTCCGCGTCGAGAAAGAACTCCTCCGTGTAGTCGTCCCACGTGTACTCCCCCTTCACCGCCGTCGAGTCTCCGGGTTCCTCGCCCATATCGACGCGGTCGCTGAGGCGGCGGGCGGCGGTCGCACCCGCGGCCAACCGATCGGGAACGGCGTCCGGCTCGAATGCCGGCGGCTCCGCCGTGCCGTCCTGTGACGGAGGCGAGCGCTCGGCGTCCCCTGTGGTCATAACTTCGAACTGTTCACGAGCACTAAAAAAGGTGTCTCGCAAAACTCCGTAAGTGATAATCACCACGCGTCAGCCGACAAACACATGAACGGTACGCTCGGTCCGGTCCGCGGTCGCGGGGCGGTGGGGACGTCGCGCTCTCGGTCTCGTTCGAGAGGAGCGGTTTTAGGTCGGGGGCACCGATCGCTCGGTGTGCCACTCGCCGACCGACTGACGACGGCCCGAACGCTGCTGGGGCGGCTCCGCGACCCGGCGGTCCGCGGCCGCGTCCGTGCGGCACTCGCGGCGGAGCTTCTCGGGACGCCGCGGAGCCTCGCGGTCATCCTCGGCTTCACCGCGTTCATGTTCGCCGTGGGCGTCGGGTACTACGCGCCGACGGCCGGCGACGTTCCCGTCTGGCTGTGGCCGCTATACGCGGACTCGGCCGTCGCCGTCGCCCTCGGCGGTGTCGTCCTCGCGAGCGTCGTCCCGACGATTCGAAGAGGCGAGCGCGTCGTCGACGCGCCGACGTCGCGCCCGCTGGCGTACCTCCACACCGTCGCGTTCGTCTGGCTCGTCCAGTTCGGACTCTGGCCGCTCGTCTCGCTGAACCTCGCGGTCGGCGCGTACCTCGCCGCGCCCGACGCGCTGATCTACTACTGGGGCGTTATCGGGACGCACCTCTGTTTCGTCGGTCTCGCGCTGCTGTTTCCGGCATTCGGGCGGACGACGCGCGGCGCGCTCGCGACGGCGCTCGCGCTCGTCGGTATCAACGCCGTCGTCGACTACGGGTTCGGCTACCACCCGCCGCTTCTGTACGAGCCCGGGGCGGGGCTCGCGGGCGCGACCCTTGCTATCGCGGTCGGTGCGGTCACGCTCGCGAACCGGTCGTTCCGGCGGCTGTGATCCGGCTCTCCGGCACCCCGGCCCACCGCACCGTCACTCCAGGACGTAGGTCTCGTCGCCGTCGAGGATAACCGGCTCCGCGGCGGCTCCCGCGGCCTTCACCTCGCTTTCGAACTCGCGCGTGTCGATCTCGATCGGCGGGAACGTGTCGTAGTGCATCGGGAAGACGACGTCGGCCCCCACCCAGTCGGCGGCGATCCCCGCGCCGGCCGGTCCCATCGTGAAGTGGTCGCCGACCGGGAGCGCGGCGGCGTCGGGTTCGAGGTACGGTGCGATCACGTCGACCATCTCCGACATCAGGCCCGTGTCGCCGGCGTGGTAGAACGTCGTGCAGTCGGGGTCGGACTCCTGTGTCGGCTTCTTGTCGCCGACGACGAAGCCGGCGGGCATCCCCGCGGAGGTGCCGTAGCCGGTGTCGATCCCGTTCGAGTGGTCGGCACGTACCATCGTCACCCACGCGTCGCCGCACTCGACGGTGCCGCCGATGTTCATCCCCATCCCGCCGACGGCGTTCTCGTGGCCGAAGGTGTCCTGTACGTACCCCGTCAGCTCTGGGGTGGCGACGACCGTCGCGTCCTCGTACTGGTCCGCGTCAGAGATGTGGTCGGTGTGTCCGTGCGTCAAGAGGAGATAGTCGGGGTCGAGTTCCTCCGGATCGACGTCGGTCTTCGGGTTGTCGAAGTGCGGGTCGATGAGCAGTTCGGTGTCATCGACCACGACGTGCCACGTCGAGTGGCCGTGCCAAGTGAGTTCCATAGTCCGCTCAAACCATCTCGGCGAACGCTAATAAAATCCGACACCGCGGAGGGTCCGGCCGGAGACTCGTGACGGGTAACATTCGTTCCACCCCCGAGATCCGATAGCGGATGGCATACGATCACTTTTCCACACCTTCATCGCAATATCGACCCTCGAATACACGCTTAACAGTTTCATTATCGTATCGGAACCGAATGACTTCGGAGCCACAGCATGGTGCATGACCGATCGGGTCGAAAGAGCGATGCGAGCGATGACGCGAAGGCCGGGCACGCCGGGGGCGACCGCGGCGATGAGAAGACGCACGTCGCCGCCGCCGACCACGTGACCGGTGACGGCCGCGGGGGCGACTCGGGTCGCTACCGGCATCTCATCGAACACGTCCAAGACGCGGTCGTCGAGTTCGACTTCGTGGACGGAGAACCGATCGTTCGGTCGGTGAACCGGGCGTTCGTCGACGTCTTCGGCTACGACGCCGACGAGATATGCGGCGAATCGCTCAACGGCTGGATCGTCCCCGAGTGGAAACGCGAGGAGGCGCGCCGGCTCGACGAGCGCTCCGCCGCCGGCGAGATCAACTATCAACAGGTCAAACGCGAGACGGCGACCGGACTCCGAGAGTTCCTGTACCGAGGCGTGCCGTACGCGGAAGCTGACGAGGCAGCGAGAGACGGCGGGTTCGCCGTGTACACCGACCTCACGGAGATCTCTCGGAACGAACGCCGACTGAAAGTGTTGAACCGCATCCTGCGGCACAACATCCGCAACAACGCGAACGTCGTCGCGGGCCACACGACGCGCCTACTCGCCGAGATGGACCCACGAGACGCCGAGGCGGTCGACGTGGCGGCGACGATCGAGCGGGCGGCCCACGAACTGGAGCGGCTCGCTGACGAGGCGGGGAACATCCGTCGCGTGCTCCGTCGACCGACCGAGGAGGGCAACGAGATCGATCCGGTCCCGCTCGTCCGGTCGGTGGTCGAGGACCACCGCGAGCGGTCGCCGGCCGCCGACATCTCCCTCTCGGTTCCGGAGTCGGCGTCCGTACTCGGGGACAGTCGCCTGCGGTACGCCGTCGACAGCCTCGTGGACAACGCGATAGAGCACAACCCGAGCCCGACGCCGCGAGTCCGCGTCAGCGTCGAGGATGCGACCGCGACGAGCGGCACAGACGACGAGTGGGTCGTCCTCCGCGTCGAAGACGACGGCCCGCGAATACCGCCCGACGAGCGAGAGGTGATCCTCGACAGCGCTGAGATCACGCCGACGCACCACGGCAGCGGACTCGGGCTCTGGCTGACGGAACTCACCGTCGAGACGTTCGGTGGAGACCTCGCGTTCGGCAGAAGCGACATGGGCGGCAACGACGTCTCGATCCGCCTCCGGCGGCACTGAGGCGGTCGCACGCCGGCCGAACCGGGAACGCTTTGTGCCGCGGCCTCGCACACGCCGACCATGCACCGCGTACGGTTCCGCGACCCGGCCGGATCGATCCGCGAAGGTACGTACGACCCCGCGAGCGACACCGTCGCGTTCGCGGGCGAGGAGTACGCGCTCGACTCGCCCGCGATCGACGTGCTCCCGCCGACCGACCCCTCGAAGATCGTGTGTATCGGCCGCAACTACGCCGAGCACGCCGCGGAACTGGGCAACGACGTGCCCGACCGGCCGCTGCTGTTTTTGAAGCCCCCGAACGCGCTCGCGAGCCACGGCGACACCGTCACCGTCCCGGCGGGAAAAGATCGGATCGACTGGGAGGCCGAGATCGCGGTCGTGATCGGCGAGCAGTGCAAGGACGTCGACGCCGAGAACGCGATGGACGTGGTGGCGGGGTTCACCTGCATGGACGACATCTCGAACCGCGATGACCAGAACAGAGAGCAGAACTGGGTCCGGGGGAAGGCGTTCGACAACGCCGCGCCGCTCGGTCCGGTCCTCGCAACCCCGGACGAGGTGCCGGACGACGCGAGCGTCGAACTGCGCGTGAACGGCGAGACGAAGCAGTCGAGCGACCGTGCCCACCAGATATTCGACGTGCCGACGCTGATCGAGGAGATCACGACGTACATGACGCTCGAAGCCGGCGACGTGATCGCGACCGGTACGCCCGAGGGCGTCGGTCCGCTCTCCGACGGCGACACGGTCGAGGTCGACGTCGAGGGCGTCGGCGTCCTCGAACACGACGTGCGGATCCCCTGAGGAGCCGAACGGACTCCCCGACCGGTCGTCCACCGGGCGCACTCGCGTGACGCCGCGGCCGACAGGTTTCTTGTGATGACGCGCCTCTTTCGGCGTATGACAGGATGGACGGCCGACGAGATGCCGCGGTTGGACGGGAAGACGGTCGTCGTCACCGGTGCGAACAGCGGGCTTGGATTCGAGGCGACGCGGGCGTTCGCCGCGAAGGGTGCAACGGTCGTGATGGCGTGTCGCAGCGTCGAGCGCGGGACGGACGCCGCCGTCGAGATCCGCGCGGACACCCGCGGCGACGCGGACGGTACGCTGGAGGTGCGCGAGTGCGACCTCGCCTCGCTGGAGTCGGTGGCGACGTTCGCCGAGGGCGTCGCCGACGACTACGACGCCGTCGACGTGCTGTGTAACAACGCGGGCGTGATGGCGATCCCGCGGTGCGAGACCGACGACGGCTTCGAGACCCAACTCGGCGTCAACCACCTCGGCCACTTCGCGCTCACCTGTCGGCTGTTCCCGCTGCTCGCGGCCGGCAACGGCGTCGGACGCGGCGCGGAGGAGTCGGGAAGCCCGGCTGCCGATCTCTCGGGATCCGGCGACGCCCGCGTCGTCACCCAGTCGTCGGGCGCACACGAGCGCGGCGAGATGGATTTCACAGACCTCAACTGGGAGGAGTCGTACGAGAAGTGGGGCGCGTACGGCCGGAGCAAGCTCGCGAACCTGCTTTTTGCCTACGAACTGCAGCGACGGATCGACGCGGCCGCCGACGACGTCGGCGTCCGCAGCGTCGCCTGCCACCCCGGATACGCCGCCACGAACCTCCAGCTACGGACCGCAAAAGAGAGCGGGACGCCACTCGCGACCGCCGTGATGCGCCTCGCGAACGCCGCGTTCGGTCAGGACGCCGCGACCGGCGCGCTCCCGTTGTTGTACGCCGCGACCGCCGACGTCGACGGCGGCGCGTACGTCGAGCCCGGCGGCGTGCTGAACATGCGCGGATCGCCGACCGTCGGCCGCTCGAACGACGCGTCCTACGACCTCGACGACGCCCGACGCCTCTGGGAGTATTCCGCGGAGGCGACCGGCGTGGACCTGTCACTTTGAGCTGAGTGCCCAGAGTTGTGAGTTGAGTGCCCAGGGTTGTGAGCTGAGTGCTCAGAGTTGTGAACCGAGAGGTGAGGGGTGAGAACCGAGAGGTGAGAGGTGAGTGCCGCCGGCCGCCGCCGCGACCGCGTGGCCGTCGCTCGCGGCGGTGATATACGCGGGACGCGGTTTGCGTACTGTGCGTGACGGTCTCCGGTGTCGCAGTCGGTGAGATATCCGACCCGCCGCGACCGGACGAGACGAGCTACAGCCGAGTGAGGTTCGTCGCTCTCGGCCCCTTATCGGCCTCCTCTATATCGAATTCTACTTCCTGTCCCTCCTCGAGGTCCGGGCCGCCGACGTCTTCCATATGGAAGAACACGTCCTCGTCAGCGTCGTCAGTCTCGATGAATCCGTAGCCGCCGGTGTCGTTGAAGAAGTCGACCTTACCTGTCGCCATCGCACGTCGAGAGACACCCGACTGCATGATAAGTGTTGTGTACCCACAGAATGACGGCGGCGGCGCGCCCTGCCGGCCTCACTGACTCTGTTTCGCCATCTCGACCGAGATGAAGAAGCCGAAGTACGCCGGGATCCCCGCGAGCATGAACATGTACAGGACCCACCGCGGTGCCGTCGGGAACACGAAGTCGTACAGAAGCGACGCGAACGTCACCCACACGACGGCGAACACCAGATCGCCGACCATCCCGGTCCGGTTCTCGCGGACCTGCGATTTCAGGCGGTCGGCGACGCTCTGGTCCGTCTGTCCGTCGTCAGGCGAGTTCGTGTCGGTCATGCGTATTGGTGGGGATAGAGGTACGTCGGTGTTGTGGAACCGAATCGAGAACGAACGATGCCGGGAGCGAAACGAGTTGCGGGTTCCGGTCCGTGCGTGGCGGTTCAGTCCTCGTCGAGGTAGTCGACGACGAGGATGGGGACGTGAGTCGAGCGCAGCGTGCGCTCGGTGACGCTCCCGAGAAGCGCGCGTCGGACGCCCGCACGGCCGTGGCTCCCCATTACGATGAGGTCCATGCCGTGGTCCTCGGCGTACTCGCCGATCAGCTTGTGCGGGCGGCCACCCGAGATGTGTTCGACCACCTCGATGCCGCGCTCCTCACCACGATCGGCGACGGAGCCGGTGGCCTCGTCGGCCTGCTCTTTCAGCTCCTCCATCTCGCCGAACCGACCCTGCCGCAGCCGGTCGACCTGTTCGGTGCCGAGGCTGAGGTGGACCGAGTCGATGTCGACCACGTACAGCGCGTGAACCTCGGCGTCGTACTTCTCGGCGAGGTCGAGCGCGTGGTCGACCGCAGCTTCGGCGACGTCGCTTCCGTCCGTCGGGATCAGAATGCGTTCGTACATGGATTACTCCTCCGTGACCGCGTCATTTCCGGCACCGTCGCCGTCTGTGTCTGCACCGTCCGCGGCGCGGCCGCCGTCGGTCGCCAACTCTTCGCCGCCGTCAGTGGCGACATCCTCGCCGCCGTCGGCAGCGACGACGTCCTCTGCGGTCTGCTGCTGGCTCATTGGCTCCGGACTGTGACACTGTCGGACGATCCGTTTCGTCTCTATCGGTGGCTCGTCGGTCACCATCGAGACGACGATGGTAACGGCGAAGACGATCGGTACCGCGATGAGCGCGGAGCCGATCGCCGGCATCCACGTCGCGAGCGTCGCGTTGAGCGGCGCTTCGAGGCCGCCGATGTACGTCGGGACGACCTCGTTGATCATCGGAATAAACCAGATCGTCAGCCCCGTGGTCATGCCGGCGAGCGCACCTTCGCGGTTCGTGTTCTCCCACCACATGCCGAGGAAGAACATCGGGAACAGCACGGCTCCCGCGAGCGAGAACGCGTACGAGACGAGCGCGGCGATGGGTGCCGCGGGATCGAGCGCGGCCAGCGTCGTGATGACGCCGAGCGCGACGATGCTGAGTCGGCCGACGAGCACCTGCTGGCGCTGGGTCGCGTCGGGGTTGATGATCGTGGTGTAGATGTCGTGTGAGATCGCCGAGGAACCGGCGATGAACAGTCCGGCCGTCGTCGCGATCGCCGCGGCGATACCGCCTGCCGCGACCAGCCCGACGAACCACTGTGGCAGGTTCGAGAGCTGCGCGGCCAGCACGACGATCACGTCGGCTGCGGAAGACGTCATACCGGGGTCACCGTACACAGCACCGATGTTCTGCGCGTACAGGTCGGTCCCGAACGCCGCGAACGCCGGCGCGCTGAAGTAGAGGATACAGATGAATCCGAGACCCCACACGGTCGACCAGCGGGCGGTCCGCTCGTTTTCCACGGTGTAGAAGCGCACCAGCACGTGCGGGAGTCCACAGGTTCCCACGATGAGCGAGAACGCCGTCGCGATCCACAGGTAGTAGCTGGCGTTCACGAACGGCTCCGAGAACTCGGAACTGAGCGAACTGATGAGCATCCCGTACTCGATCTGCGGGAGCACCGTCGAGTAGCCGTTCGCGAGTCCGACCGCGTACAGCCCGGCGACGAACGCCACGATGAGGATGACGTACTGGACGGCCATGTTCTTCGTCGCGCCCAGCATGCCGGACAGCGTCAGGTACCCAACGGTGATCGTCATCATGATGATGACCATCGCTTGGTAGCCGCTCAGTCCGAGGAAGCCGAGGTCGCCGAAGATGTACAGGCCGACGAGCGCCATCCCGCGGGCCTGTCCGATGGCGTAGACGAACCCGATGAGGAACGTCGTGACCGCGCCGATCGCGCGGGCGGTGTCGGAATTAAATCGGTCGCCGACGAAGTCGGGTGCGGTGTACTTCCCGAACCGGCGCAGCTGCGCGGCGAGGAAGATGAGCAGGATGAAGTATCCCGTCGTCCAGCCGACGACGAACGCGAGCCCGTAGATGCCTGCAGTCGCGATGAGCGCCGCCATTCCGAGGTACGACGCCGCAGACATCCAGTTCGCGCCGATCGCCATCCCGTTCTCGAGGTTGCCGATGGAACGACCGGCGACCCACATGTCCTCAGTGTCGGCCACGCGGAAGACGAATCCGATGGCGAGGAAGATGAGGAGCATCCCGACGACCAGCACCGCGGGAAGCGTCTTGAACGAGATGTCGAGCCCCTCCGGGAGGAGACTGCTCTGAAGGAGCGTCGAGGCGAGCGCAGTCATGCGCCATCACCCGAGACCTCGTGTTCGATCCCGTACTTGTCGTCGAGTTCGTCGCGCCGCTTCGCGTACCATGCCGACAGAATCAGCGCACCGCCCGGCGCGCCGATGGCAATGAGGAAGTAGTGGAGCGGGAAGCCGATGACCGGCATCGACGACGTCATCGTGCCGGGCGCGAGGTAGGTTGCCGTCACCGGTCCGAAGACGATGACCGCCCAGATGATGAACCCGGTCCAGACGATCCGGAGATGTTCGCGCATGTACGCCGTACTCGGGTTCAGCAGGTTCACCTCCGCGCTGAGATAGTCCGTCTGATTGTGTTGTTGTGCCGCACCAGTGGCGACTCCCCCGTCGGTGGCCGCGTTGTCTGATACGCGCCCCCCGTCGGTGGCCGCGTCGTCTGCTACGCGTCCCCCACTGGTGACCGCGTCGTCCGTCTCGTGTGAGCTATTATCTGTCATGTGTCGTGGTATGGTGTGCCGTGGTCGATCTATGTTCGTTTTTCGTGATGATTTGCGTGCGGTGCGGTCGTGTCGGTTTGATTTGGAGTTGGAAAACGGTGCCGCGGTCGCTACTCGCTCGCCTTCTGCTGGATCTCTTCGACGATCTCGGGATTCCGGAGCGTGCTGGTGTTACCCAACTCCTTGCCGTCGGCGATATTCTCCAGCAGACGGCGCATGATCTTCCCGGAGCGCGTCTTCGGCAGGTCGGGCGTGAACACGACCTGTTCGGGGCGAGCGATCGGCCCGATGGCGTCCTCGACGGCGGCGACGATCGCCTCGCGAAGCTCGTCGTTGCCCTCGTAGCCGTCTTCCGTCGTCACGTACGCGTAGACGGCCTCGCCTTTGATGTCGTGGTCCCCGCCGACGACGGCCGCCTCGGCGACGCCCTCGACGCCGACGATTGCGGATTCGATCTCCATCGTGCCGAGCCGGTGACCGGAGACGTTGAGCACGTCGTCGACCCGACCGAGCACGGTGATGTAGCCGTCATCGTCGATCTTGGCCCCGTCTTCGGGGAAGTACACCCAGTCGTCGGGGTCGTCGCTGTCCGTGTCGGAGTACTCTGCCCAATACTCCTCGATGTACCGCTCGTCGTTTTTGTACAGCGTCCGGAGCATCCCCGGCCACGGCTTTTGTACCGTGAGGTACCCGGCCTTGCCGGGTTCCACTTTGTCGCCGAGCGTGTCGAGTATCTGGACGTCGAGTCCCGGCAGCGGCGGTCCGGCCGCTCCCGGCTTCATGTCTTTGACGCCCGGGAGCGTCGTTACCATCATCCCGCCCGTCTCGGTCTGCCACCATGTGTCGACGACGGGGCACTCTTCGTCGCCGATATGCTTGTAGTACCACTTCCAGGCGCGCGGGTTGATCGGCTCGCCGACGGTCCCGAGCAGCCGCAGGCTGGATAGGTCGTGACGGTCGGGGTACTCCTCGCCCCACTTCATGAACGCGCGGATAGCGGTCGGCGCGGTGTACAGCTGGGTCGCGTCGTGATCCTCCACTATCTCCCAGAGCCGGTCGCGCTCCGGGTGGTCCGGCGTCCCCTCGTACATCATCGTCGTCGTCCCCAGTGCCAGCGGTCCGTAGACGATGTACGAATGGCCCGTGATCCAGCCGATGTCGGCCGAACAGAAGTACGTGTCTTCCGGCTTGATGTCGAGGACGGCCTGAGACGTCCAGGAAACCCATGACAGATACCCGCCGGTGGTGTGTTTCACGCCCTTCGGCTTGCCCGTGGTCCCCGACGTGTACATGAGGAACAGCATGTCCTCCGCGTCGCGGGTGACCGGCTCGACCTCCGCGCCCTCGTGGGCCGCGACGAGGTCGTCGTAGTCGATCTGGTCGTCGCCGAGTTCGTGGCCGAAGTCGTCGCCGTTCGGACCGAGCCGGTCGACGACGACCGTCGTGGTGTCGTGCTCCACGTCTTCGAGCCCCTCGTTGGCCTTCGCGAGGTGATCGAGGGGGTCGCCGCGTCGGTAGTAGCCGTCGCAGGTGACGAGGTACTCGGAGTCCGCGGAGTTCATCCGCGTCGCGAGCGCGTCGGCCGAGAACCCGGCGAAGACGACGCTGTGTGGCGCACCGATCCGAGCGCACGCCAGCATCGCGATCGGCAGCTCGGGGATCATCGGCATGTACATCGTCACCACGTCGTCCTCTTCTACGCCCTGTTCGCGGAGCGCGGCCGCGAACTCGTTTACCTCGCGGTGGAGTTCTTCGTACGTGTACGTGCGATCGTCCTCGTCGACGGGCTCGCCGACCCACTCGATCGCGGCCTCGTCGCCCCGCTCGTCGAGGTGCCGGTCGAGACAATTCGCCGACGCGTTCAGTTCACCGCCCGTGAACCACTCGTAGAAGGGCGGGTTACTATCGTCGAGCACCTGGTCGTACCCGGTTTCCCAGTCGAGAAGGTCGGCCGCCGTCTCCCAGCACTCCGGCCAGTTCTCCTCGAACTCGTCGTAGATCTCGGGATCGGAGACGTTCGCCTGTTCGACGAACGACTCCGACGGCTCAAACACCGCCTGCTCTGCCAACCTCGCTTCCAGTTGACCGTCACCCTCTGTCATGGTACGGTCTTACCCAACCGATCTCACCATATAAACGCTCACGCTAAATACGAAAAATCGTGATACTCCCCGCGGGACCCACCGCCCCCGCACGAGTCACGAGCGGCGCAGTCGGCGCTCGTCCTCGAAGAGTCCGTCCAAGAGCGCGCGCTGGGCCTTCCGGAGGTGGTTGTGAAACGTCGGGGACGAGACGTCCATCGCGTCGGCGACCTCCTCGGCGGTGCTCCCTCGCGGCCAGTCGAAGTACCCGCCGTGGTACGCGGCCGAGAGCGCGGTCCACTGCCGGTCTGTGAACCGGTCTTTGACCCCCTCTCGGAGCGACGATTCGGTCCGAGGGGACCGTGCGACCGACTCCTTGCTCGCGAGTCGCGCCTCGTCGAACGCGCGGCGAAACCCGTCTGCGACCGGACGCACATCCGTCCCTTCGGGCAGATCGGCGATGACGCGCACCCGGCCGTCCGCGGCCGTCGCGTCCCGGACCGTGGCCCCGTAGTCGGTGAGCGTCTGGACGGCCGACCCCTCCGTCACTTGGACCGACACCGAACAGCCCTCCTCGTCGGTCTCGATCAGACGGAGGTCGGAGACACCGGGAAGCCCGTCGACGACGTCCGCGATCCCCTGCGGTCTGGCACCGGTCACCGACAGATACAACCGGGACGTGTCGTCGGAGACGGTGACCGTCGAGGAGAGGTCGATCTGACAGTCGAGAGCCGCGCTCGCCCGCGCGAGGAACGCGGCGTCGTCGGTCGTCTGGAACTCCACCTCGGTCACCGCGTCCGAGTGGAGTAGCTTCCGCCAGCGTCTCGCCGTCACGGCCCACCCCAGCGACCGTCCGAGCACCTCGATCGTTCGACGCTCGGCCGCGTCGACCGGCCGACCGTCGGCGGCGACCACACACAGCGAGCCGTGCGTCACGTTCTCGTAGCTGATCGGGACCGCCACCGCGGGCCGCCCCGCAGTCGTCGGATGACCGTCTGTGGTCGCCGCAGTGCCTCTCAGCGCGTCCTGCCACGGCCCCCCGTCGGCAAGTTCGCGGCCGTGGAGCGCGTCCGGTTCGACGCCCGCAGTACCCGCGACGTCGACGCGACCGCCGTCCGTGGGCTCGCGGACCACCCACGCCTCGGCCCACCGGTCGTCCGCCGCGAGCCGCTGTGGCACCGCGGAGATCGGACGGACGTCGCCGTCGTCGTCTCCGGTCGCGATCGCCTCGAACCCGCCGAGTCCGGCCGGTGCAGCCCGGTCCGGATCCGACGTCTCGCCCGCGTCGTTCGAGGCGGTGGAGTCGTCTGGGCCGGACGATGGGTAAGCGACGGCCTCGGCGAGCGCTCGCCCGTCGAGGCGGTCGAGGTACGGATCGAGGGGCGCGGTCGTCTCCCAGCCCCCGGCGTCGCGAACGGCGTGCGGGTCGACGTCGCGATCGGCGAGGAGGCGACGCGCGAAGGTGTGTCTGAGGTCGTTCACGGTCACGTCCGGGTTGACGGCTCCGTCGGTCTGCTCGGCCGCGCGTGTCGCCGTCTCGCGCACGATCATCTGGATTCGCCGCGCAGACACGCTCACGAACGGGTCGGTCTCGCCGATCGTCTCGCTGTCTGCGTATCGCCGGATTTCGGCCGCGAGCGACGCCGGAACCACGGTCTCGCGGTCGATCGGACTCCCGTAATTCGGGAACTCGTCCGCCGTTTCCGGCTCCGCGGTCTCGTCTGTGGACGGGACGGCGAGCAGGACGTGTCCGGACGCGACGCCCACCTCACGGAGGTGACCGGGTGTGACGCGTCCGATCTCGTCGGCTCGGAGTCCGGCCTCGCCGGCGAGCCGAACCGTCAGCGCCGCGCGGTACGTCTCCGCGGCGGTCACGAGCGCGTCGTACGCCTCCGTGTCGAGCGCGTCGGGCATATGTTTCGGATTCTACTGCCAAGACGAAATAAAACGATCGGTCGGCACGTCGCCACGCTGGCCCGTATCGAGGTGAGTCGCCGCTGCTGTTCCCGTCATGTCCACGCGAGATCGGCAATATGGTGCCGTTTCGGCGGCGTCTGCGACGAAGCGTTTCGCGAGCGATATGTAATGCGAAACTAAATCGCCAGCGGCTATCGATGACGGTGCCACGCGGACCGGATCGCGGCGGTCGTTGGACGCGTCCGACGTCGGGGTCACTCCTCGCGAACGGTCGACTCGATCTCGCCGACGACCTCGGGGTTTCGAAGCGCGCTGACGTCGCCGAACTCCTCGCCGCGGGCGATGTCTTCCAGCAGCCGGCGCATGATCTTTCCGGAGCGAGTCTTCGGCAGCTCCGGCGTGAAGACGGTCCGGTCCGGGCGGGCGACGTCGCCGACGGACCGGGCGAGCCGCTCGCCTATCGCCTCGCGGAGCGGGTCGTCGGTGTCGACCCCGCTTTGGGTTGTGACGTACGCCACGATCTGACCGTCGTTGTCGCCGACCACCGCCGCCTCCGTCACGCCGTCCGTCTCCACGATGGCCGACTCCAGTTCGGCGGTGTTGAACCGGTGTGCGCGGACGTTGATCACGTCGTCGACGCGGCCGAGGATCGTGATGTACCCGTCCTCGTCGACGGTCGCGCCGTCGCCGGTTCGGTACCGCCAGCCGTCCTCGCCCTCCAACCAGTACTCGCGGCGGTAGCGCTCGTCGCCCTCACGGAGCCCGCGCAGCATGCCGGGCCACGGCGCGGCGATCGTGAGGTATCCGGGCTCGCCGGGCTCGACCGGCTCGCCGTCCTCGTCGACTACGCGCGCGTCGATCCCGGGGAGCGGCGGTCCCACCGTCCCGGGCTTCATCGGTGAGATACCGGGGAGCGTCGCGAGCGCGATCGCCCCCGTCTCGGTCTGCCACCACGTGTCGACGACGGGGACGTCGCCGCCGCCGACGTGTTCGCGGTACCACCGCCACGCCTTCGGCGTGATCGACTCGCCGACGGTCCCGAGAAGGCGGATCGACGAGAGGTCGTGAGCGTCCGGGTACTCCGATCCCCATTTCATGAACGACCGGATCGCGGTCGGCGAGGTGTAGAAGACGCTCACCGCGTTGCGCTCGATCAGGTCCCAGACGCGGTCGCGGTCGGGGTAGTCGGGCGACCCCTCGTAGAGCACCGTCGTCGTTCCGAGCGCGAGCGGTCCGTACACGCCGTACGAGTGGCCCGTGATCCAGCCGATATCCGCGGCACACCAGTAGGTGTCGTCCGGGCGGACGTCAAGGACGTTGCGCGTGGTCCACGCGACCTGCGAGAGGTACCCGCCCGTGGCGTGCTCGACACCCTTCGGTCGGCCGGTCGTCCCTGACGTGTACATCACGAACAGGAGGTCCGTCGCGTCGCGGGCGACGGGCTCTACCGTCTCGCCGTCGTGCGCGTCGACGAGGCTCTCGTAGGCGTGTTCGTCGTCGCCGAGCGACACGTCGAGGGCGTCGCCGAGACGGTCGACGACGACCGCCTCCCGCAGGTCTCCGTCGATCCGGAGTCGGGCGTTGTCGGCCTTCGACTTCTGGTTGAACGCGTCCTCGCGGCGATAGTAGCCGTCGCAGGTGATCAGGTACTCCGAGTCTGCGGCGTCGATCCGCGTCGCCAACGCCTCCGCCGAGAGCCCCGCGAAGACGACGTTGTGCGGCGCGCCGATGCGGGCACACGCGAGCATCGCGATCGGTAGCTCCGGAACCATAGGGAGGTACAGCGTCACCACGTCGTCCTCGCCGACGCCGAGGTCGCGGAGCCCGGCCGCGAGCGCGTTCACCTCCCGATGTAAATCGAGATAGGTATACGACCGACGCTCGCCGCGCTTGCCGAACCACCGGATCGCGAGCTGGTTCCGCCGACCGTCGAGGTGACGATCGACGCAGTTCGCCGCGGCGTTGAGCCGTCCCTCCGGGAACCACTCGTAAAAGGGCGGGTCGTCATCGTCGAGGACGGTCTCGTACGGTCGCTCCCAGTCGAGCAGGTCGGCCGCCCTGCGCCACGCCTCGGGACCCTCCCGCTCGAACGACTCGTACACCTCGGCGTTGCTCGCGACCGCCCCATCGCGGAACGACTCCGGCGGATCGATCGCGTCGCCGCCGTTCACGACCGCGCTGTCGTTCCCGATTGAGCGCCGGCCGTCCACTCCGGCGTCATCCATGGTATTTATTCGCAATCGGAGCCATGTATACTTTGTCCGAACCCCGGATCGATCGAACGCGGTCGGACCCCTCTCGCGGTTCCTTCGGCTCCGACGCGGTCACGCCGATTCGGCCGAGGCGAGCCCGGCGGCCTTCGACCGCGCTCGCGCCACGATCGACGGTTTCGCTTCGAAGTCCACCGTGACCTGATCGCTGGCGTACGTCTCGTCTTCGACGTGACCGTGGTCGTGGATCCACGAGACGAGGCTCATCGCGTCGTCCGAGACGGGGAGGACGAGCCGTTCGCGTTCCCACTCCGGGAGCTCCGCTTCGACGCGGTCGCGCAGCTCCGCGACGCCGGCTCCCGTCTTCGCCGAGACGGCGACCGGATCCGGTGCCACGCCGGAGAGCGCGGCCCGCTTGTCCGCCAACTCGCCGGGCGCGAGCCGGTCGACCTTGTTGAACACGGTGACGATCGGCGCCTCGTTGCGCTCGTACAGCGTGTCGTGGCTGGTGACGAGCTTCTCGCGCATCGCCTCCACGGACTCGCTGGCATCCACGACCAAGAGGACGAGGTCTGCGCGGTACACGGAGTCGAGGGTCGACTCGAACGACTCGACGAGCCAGTGCGGGAGATCGGCGATAAACCCCACCGTGTCGGTGAGGAGGACGTCACGCTTCTCCATCTCGGCGCGGCGCGTCGTGGTGCCGAGCGTAGTGAAGAGCATGTCCTGTGACTCCGCCGTCGTGTCGAGGTCGGGGTGGCGGTCAGCGTTCTCGTCCACGTCGATCTCGGCCGCGAGCCGCCGCATCAGCGTGGACTTGCCGGCGTTGGTGTAGCCGGCGAGCGCGACCAGATCGAACCCGGAGTCGCGTCGCTGCTCGCGGCGCGCCTGCTCTTTTTCCGCGATGGAGTCTAACTCGTCGCGGATCTCCGATATCTGGCGTTTGATATCGCGTTCGACGCTCTCGTCGTACTCGCCGAGCCCCATGAACCCCGGCCGCTCGTCGCGTTTCGCGAGGCTCGCTTTCGCCTCCGCGCGCGGCAGCTCGTACCGCAACTGCGCGAGTTCGACCTGTAGCTGGGCCTTCCGCGTGTTGGCGCGCTGGCCGAAGATCTCGAGGATGAGGGTGAACCGATCTATCACCTCGACGCCCTCCGGAAGCTCCCCGCCGATGTTGAACGTCTGGTACGGACCCACGTCGTTGTCGAGTATGACCGCGTCGGCGTCGGTACGGAGAACCCGGTCGCGCAGCTCCGCGACCTTCCCCTCGCCGAACATGAAGGCGGCGTCCTCAGTGCGGGTCTGTGACAGCTCGTCGACGACCTCGTAGCCGGCCGCGGCGGCGAGCTGGCTGATCTCCGTCAGGTCGGCGTCGCCGGCGTCGACGCGCTTCGCGACGACCGCGCGGCGCTCGTTCGTGGCGTTATCCCCCTCGACGCGTTCTCCCCCGGCGTTCCCCTCGGCTCTCCCTGTCATAACAGGAGGTCGCGAGCGGCGTACGCGGCGTGGTGTGCTGCCTGCACGGTTTCGCGTTCGCCTATGCTCTCGACGTATTTAAACTCGGGTCGAAAGCTCAGGCCGATCCGTTCGGCTGGCTCCTCGTAGAACTCGCCGCCCTCCGCGACCACGGGTCCGTCCGGCGGTTCCGGCAGGTCGCCGACGGCCTCGGCCGTGAGCGCGACCGTCGCCTCGAGCGTCGGTCCCTCCCGGGCGGCCGCGAATCCCATCCCTTCGACGGAGCGGATCCGAGCCGAATCGATCCGCGCGTGGACCGCGGCCGCCACCATCAGGTACTCGCCGCCCTCCTCGTGACGACCGCTGATGTCCACGCCGACGACCTCAGGGAGGGGCGGCCGTCACCTCGGTTCCCGTGGCGCGCGACGCGGAGCCGCGAACGTCAGTGTGGTCGGGAGGCATGCCCATACCGCGGCGTTGGTCGGCCGCCGAATTGAACGTTTCCGTCGATCTGCCGTCCGACATTTCCGGCCTCCGCGGCGTCTCCGGCGTCTCCGATACCCGGCTCGCCTCCTGCACTCGACCGCGTTCGGCTCACTCGTCGAGCCGCCGCTTCGCTTTGTCGAGCACTTCTACGCCCGAGATACGGGTGTCGGGGTACTGGCCGTCGGCGTCTTTCTCCGCCGCCTTCACCATGTCCCAGACGACGTTGAGTCCGGTCGTGACTCCCTCTAACGCCTCCATCTCGCAGCCCGTCTTCCCCGTCGTCTCGACGGCGACGGTCAACTCGATCCGGTCGTCGCCGACGGCGAAGTCGGTGTCGACGTTCGTGATCGGGATCTGGTGACACATCGGGATCGTCTCCCATGTGTGTTTGACCGCCTGCACCGCGCCGATTCGGGCGGTCGCTAACACGTCGCCTTTTCCGACCTCGTCAGCCTTGACGGCCGCGACGGTCGAGGGCGTCAGCCGTATCTCGCCGCGTGCGACTGCTCGCCGGCTCGTGTCCGGCTTCGCGCCCACGTCGACCATCCGGACCTCGCCGGAGTCGGTCGTGTGCGTCAGCTCGGCGGCGGCCGGTGTCCCCTCGCCCGTTTCCTCGCCGGGTGCCTCGGTGTCTTCAGGCATCACGCATCGCCTCGGGGAGCCGGTCGAGTAAGTCCGTCGCCACGAGCCCGTATCCGACCTCGTCGGCGACGAGGTCGCCGGCGGTCCCGGTGACGTACGCCCCGGCGGCCGCCGCATCGAACGCGTCGGTCTGCGCGGCGAGCGCGCCCACCGCCCCGGCGAGCACGTCGCCGGTCCCGCCGACGGTCATCCCGGGGTTGCCGGTCCGGTTCAGTCGCACGTCGTCGCCGTCGGTTATCACGTCGTACGCGCCCTTCACGAGCAACGTGTGACCGATCTCGGTCGCGAACGACCGCGCGAGGTCGCCCCGTTCGTCGGGGTCGTCGGCGGTCTCGCCGCCCATTCCGACCAACTCGCCCTGATGGGGCGTACAGATCAGGTCGGCGTCCGTGTCGACCTCCGGGACCACGCGGAGCGCGTCGGCGTCGACGACCGCCCGGCCGTCGTACTCGTCGAGGAACCCGCGGACAAAGTCGGCGGTTCCGTCGCCGTCCCCCAGGCCCGGGCCGAGCACGACGACGTCGTTTTCGGCGGCCATATCTCGAACGCGGTCGAGGTGGTTCGGCCCGATCCGGTCGCCCGGCAGGTCGCGAACGATCAGGTCGGCCGAGAACCCCTGTATCTCGCGCGCGACGGTCTCGGGACAGGCGACGCGGACGAGGTCGGCACCGGCTCGGAGCGCCGCCCGAGCGGTGAGCGACGGCGCGCCGGTGTACGGACCGCCGCCGACGACGAGCACCTCGCCGTTGTCGCCCTTGTGTGAGGCCGGATCGCGGCCGATCCCGAACAGGTCGCCGGGGCCGGTGAACCGCTCCGCGGCCGCGGGTATCCCGATGTCCGCGACGGTCACCGCGGCGTCGACCGCGTCGAGTCCGGGCTTTCTGTCGTGGAAGGTGACGACGCGGTCGGCCTCGACCGCGACGGCGTCGTCGGCCTCGGTCGGGCCGCCAGCGCCGGTCCCGGCCGGATCGCCCGTGTCGGCCGCGCCGGTCGGGTCACCCGTGTCGGCGTCGATGCCGGACGGGACGTCGACGGCGACGACGGTCGCGTCGCTCGCGTTGATCGAGCGCGCCGCGCTTCGCTCCGGTTCGCGGAGCGCTCCCGTCACCCCCGATCCGAGCATCGCGTCGACGACCACGTCGGGGTCGCCGAGCGCGAGGTCGGTCGAGTCGGTCACCGTCTCGGCCGGGATCTCGCACTCGGCGAGCGCCGCCCAGTTCTCCCGGGCGATGTCGGTCCGGATCGACTCCGGCCGACCGAGCAGGGCGACCGTGACGTCGTACGCCGAGAGGAACCGCGCGGCGACGAACGCGTCGCCGCCGTTGTTGCCGCGTCCGCAGCACAGCACGACGGTTGCGCCGGGGTCTGCGACGGCTCGCACCTCTCGCGCGACCGCGTTTCCCGACGACTCCATGAGTTGCTTCCGGGGGACGCCGAGTGCGGCCGCGTTGGCGTCGACTGCCGCCATCCGGTCGGTCGTGATCATGCGTCGGAATTCGCGCGACGAGTGATAAGGATGGGGCACCGCGGGAGCCGAACGCAGTACGTTACCGGACGACACATCGACCTTGGGCACGTCGTCTCTGAATGAAAATCTTGATGCGGATCGGAGGGGAAGCGCCCATCGAGAAGCCGTGCCTTCCGACACACGCCCCGCCATCCCGCCCCGGTTCCGATCCGTTCCGCCGCGGAGCGGTAGCGCTCTCCGCCGAGCGGTGCGTGTGGCCGCCTCGGCGGCCGCCGAGAGACACCTCCAGCGGACCGACGTTCGCAGACGGATCTTCGCATGAATATCGGATTCTTCACCGACAGCTACTTCCCCGGCATCGACGGCGTCACCTACACGATCAGCGCGTGGCGCGATCGGCTCCGGGACCGCGGACACGAGGTGTCCGTCGTCTATCCCGAGAGCAGCCACGAGCCCGATGATCAGGAGTTCCCCGTCCACTCGCTGCCGAACCCGTTTTACGAGCAGTATCGTGTGCCGACCTACCGGCGACTCTCCACGCTGCCCGACTTCGACGTGGTCCACTGCCACGGCCCCGCGGCGACGGGACTGATGGGGGCCTGGTACGCCAAGCGACGCGGCGTGAAGTCGGTCTACACGCACCACACCCCGGTCGAGGACTACTTCGTCCAAGGGCTCAGATCGGAGCGGCTCGCGCACGCCGCCGGGCGGCTGTACGTCGCATACGAGAACCGACTACTCCGGTCGTTCGACTGCGTGACCGCCTCCACCGACCGGATACGCCGCGACGTGACCCCCCGGAAGCTCCCGGTGGGCATCGAGATGGACACGTTCCGCCCGACCGATCCGCTGTTCGAGTCCGACGACCCCGTGGTCGGCTACAGCGGTCGGCTCACGCGAAAGAAACACGTCGACGAGATCCTCCGCCTCGCGGAGCGGCGGTCCGACCTCCGATTTGAACTCGTCGGAGAGGGGCCGGTCCGGGAGTCGCTCGAACGCGCGGCCCCGCAGAACGTGCGGGTCCGAGATTTTCTGCCGCGAGAGGATCTCCCGGCGTTTTACGCCGCACTCGATGTCTTCGTCACGGCTTCGACCTGCGACACGCTCGGTCTCTCGACGCTCGAAGCCAACGCCTGCGGCACCCCGGTCGCGGCCGCGGACGTGTCGCCGTTCGACGAGACGATCGGCCGCGACAACGGCGCGCGGTTCGCCCACGGCGACCTCGACGACATGGAGCGAGCGGTGGACGACTGTCTCGACCGCGACCGTCCGACGCGCGACGCCGTCGAGCGGTTCTCCATCGAGCGGACGATAGACGATCTCGAAGCGATCTACGGGGTGACGTAGATGGGCGCAGACAACGTCGACATCTTCCAGCGGTTGGTGTTCAGCGTCCCCTCCCTGTCGGTGCAGATCCCGGCGCTCGCGGGACTCAGCCTCGTGTACGGCGCGATCGCCTTCGCCGCCGTCTCGGCGTTCACTCCGCTCGATCCCGCGCCCGCCGGCGTGCTTCCGGTCGCAGTCCTGCTGTTTTTGCTTCCGTTCGCGTTCGCCGCCGAGCTGTTCCCCCGGGTGTTATCGCAGTACCCGCGGACGTGGAGCTATTTTCTGGCGCTCACGAGCCAGTTCGTCATGTTCGTCTATGCCTTGGTGCTCTCCGGGGCGAACGACATCGGGAACGCGTGGAGTATCATCTGGCTGTGTTTCATCACGCTGTACCTGCTCAACATCTTGGTGCTCGTGATCTCGACGGGCATCGACCGCTACAAGCGGATCCTCCTCGTCTCGCTCGCCGAGCCCGCCGCACTCATTGCCGCCTTCTACGCGATCGGTGGGGGCGGAGACCTCGGTTTTTCGACGTACCGACACGTATTCGCGTTCGCGTCGCTACTCATCGCGGCGGTCTTCTTAGTGTTCGTGCTGCTCGTCGTCGACTACCTGATCCGGAGCAACACCGACGTGTCGGCGTTCGAACTCACCTCCGGAATCTTACGGAACGACCGTTCCTCGCTCGATCTCGGCGTCGAGGCCCGGCCCGACGTCGAGACGCTCGTCATCGATAACGGCGACCGACTCAGGCTGGTCGCGCCGTGGGTGCATCCGGGGCCGCTCGGCGGCTTCGGAGGCGGCCAGCTCAGCAGTAATGTGATCGACGCGCTGAACGAGGACGACGAGAGCGGCTTCTTCGTGCACGTCCCGTGTACGCACAAAGAGGACCTCTCGAACCCGGAGGACGCGGCGAAGATCTTAGACGCCGTCCGCGAGCCGACGGGCGTCGCGCGGGCGTCTCGGCTCGTCCACGAGGACTACGGCGAGATCGAGTTCCACGGTCGCCGCATCGGTGACAAACAGGTGATATACCTCCACGGTGAGGGGATAGACGACTACGACACCGGCGTCTTCATGCGGGACGTCGACACCGAGGAGGTGCTCCTCGTAGACCTGCACAAACACGACCTCCAAGACGGCCCCGAAAAGGAGGTGTTGTACGGATCCGCGGAGGCCGACCGCCTGAAGACGCACTTCGACGACTTCCGCTCCCGGCTCTCCGAAGAGCCAGTCCACAAGTACGCCGCCGGCTTCGAGGTCGTCCGGTCGGCCCAAGACGTGGTGGCGATAGTCGAGCGCGTCGACGGCGAGTCGGTCCTGCTCATGGGGATAGACACCAACGGGATCACCCCGGACGTGCGGGCGTTGGCGGCCGAGTACGAGGCGGAGTTCGACGCTGTGCTCGTCTTCTCGACCGACACGCACGCCTCCATCCACGAACTCGCGAACATGACCCGGTCGGACGTCGAGGCGCTTGAAGGAGCGATCGAGCGCGCGACCGCGGACGTGGCTCCCGCGACGGTCGGGCTCGCCAGCCAGCGGACTCGCCCGCTCAAGCTTCTCAAGACCGACTACAACGGACTGGTGTTCAGCGTCAACATCCTCATTCGGCTGACGATAATCGCGCTGTTCATCCTCTACGTGGCGCTCGTGTTGTGGCTGTTCTTCTGACGAGGCAGGAACCGTCACAGTCCCCTCGCGGAGCGCGTTACGACCGCTTGCCGATCTCCTCGCGGAGCACGTCAGAGACCACTTCGCCGTCCGCCTTGCCGCGCAGCGCACCCATCGCCTCGCCCATTAGTCCGGAGAACGCGGCCATCCCCTCCTCGTCGATCTGATCGGCGTTACGATCGACGACCTCGACGACCGCCTCTCGCACCTCCGCCTCGCTCACGCCGGAGAGGCCGGCCTCCTCGACGGCTTCTGCGGCCGACAGTTCGGGACTCTCCGCGAGCGTCGCGAGCACCTCGGGAACGCCCTCCTTCGCGAGATCGCCGTCCTCGACGAGTTCGAAGACCGCGAGGAAGTGCTCGTCGGTGAGATTCTCGACCGGCGCGCCGTCGCGTCGTATCTCCGTCGTCGTCGACTCCAGCGTCGACGCGGCGAAGGTGGGGTCGACACCGCGCTCGACCGCCGTCTCGAAAAGCGGGAAGCGTTGTCCGAACGCGACCTGCTCTGCGAGCCCCGCGTCGAGGCCGAACTCCTCCGTGTACCGGTCCGCCTTCTCGTCGAGGAGTTCCGGACGGTCGACCACGGTCGGGTCGGGTTCGACCGGCGGGACGTCCGTCTCCGGATACATCCGCGCGGCCCCGGGAAGCGGTCTGAGGTACCGCGTCGTCCCGTCTTCGTTCGCGCCGCGGGTTTCCTCCGGCACGTCCTCGATGGCGGTCGCGGCGCGGTCGGCCGCCGCCTCGATCGCGAGGTCGGCGGTCTCGGGGTCGGCCGCGACGATGGCGACCGCGTCCGTCTCCCCCGCGCCCATCGCCTCCCGCAGCGCTTCGACCTCCGTCTCGGTCACGCCGTAGGCCGGAAGCTCGTCGGTGTGGAAGATCCCGCCGGCACCGTGGCGCTTCGCGTGGTCCGACAGTTCGGTCCCGAGCCGCCGGTCGTCCTGAATCTCGCGCCCGACGAGCCCGTCGAATCCGAACAGGGGGACCGCGGTCACCTTCCCACCGGAATCGAGCGCGCCGCGGATCACGCCCGACTCCGTGTCGGCGAAGACGTCGGTCACGTCGCGGACGTCGCCGACACTCGCGTCGCGCTCGCGGAGTTCGTCGCGAATCGCGAGCAGCTCGGCCTGTCGGCCCACTTCGCCGCGGACGATGTCTTCGATCCCGGCCAGATCCTGAACGCCTTTCACCTCGACGCGCGCGCCCTCGGCGATGGAGACGTTGACGTCCTGCCGGATCGTTCCGAGGCCGCGCTTGACCGCTCCCGTGGATCGGAGGAGCATCCCGATGCGCGCCGCGGCCTCGCGGGCACCCTCGGGGCTCCGGATATCCGGTCCCGTCCCGATCTCGACGAGGGGAACGCCCAAGCGATCCAGCGAGTAGACGACACCGTCGTCGGTCTCTTCGACCCGCTTTGCGGATTCCTCTTCCAACATGAGGTCGGCGATGGAGACTGTTCCTTCGCTCGTCTCGATCTCGCCGTGCTGTCCGAGCAGGATCGACCGCTGGAAGCCGGACGTGTTCGACCCGTCGATGACGAGCTTTCGCATCACGTGGGCCTGATCGACGACGCTCACGTCGAGGAGGTCGGCGATCTGCAGCGCCACGGAGAGGGCCTCGCTATCGACGCGGCGGGGCGGTTCGTCGTCCTCCTCGACGAGACAAGTGGTGTCGTACGCGAGGTAGGTGAACTCCCTGTCGACGCGGCTCTCCTCTACTGCGGCGTCGTCGAGTTCGCCCAGCTCGCTCTTCGTCGGGTGGAGTCGCCGGGTGATCTCCCGGCCCGACTCCGCCGGGTCGCGCTCGGTCGTCGGGGAGTCACAGAACAGCTTGGTCGCCGTGTCGAGCTGCTGGTGGATCTCCAAGCCGGCGACGAGCCCCAGTTCCTCGTAGTCGTACGCGGGGGTCGCGTCCTCGCTCATTACGCGTTCATCCGACGGCGCGCGACTAAAAGGGTGGCAGTTCGCGCGAGCGGCGACGGATCGGGATCAGGCGTCGCCGCCGCTCGTCGGGCAGCGGTCGAAAGGAATTGTGCGTGGGTGCTGTCGTAGAGACAACACCGTGCATCGGTGTGGCGGGTGTGCCGCCGAGCGATGCGTGGGACCGGATTTGAACCGGCGGACCTCTACAGGACAGCGCCCTCAACGCTGCGCCGTTGGCCTGGCTTGGCTACCCACGCTCGCGTTGTTCTGTCGCGTTTCCCCGTACCCTTCCCCCGATTAAAAGCCCTTCCATTCGGCAGTGCCGTGCCGGGGAGTCGCAGAGCCCGGCGCGGACCAAGACACCGCGATCCGCGCTCGAACCGGCACGCGTTTTTGCGTCGCGTCCGTGCCAGTGACTATGTCCGAGTGGGCCCGCGAGAACGTTCCGACCCTGACCGCCCTCTTATCGACCGTCGCGCTCGCGCTCGTGTTCGGGGCCGTGGGCGGCGCGATCCCGAGTTCGCTTCTCCCGCGCGCGAGCGACCCCGTACTCGCCGCGATCCCGCACGTCAACGCCGCGATCTCCGCGACCGCGATCGGCACCATCGCGCTCGGGTGGCGGGCCATCTCCCGCGGGAACGTCGCCCGCCACCGGGCGCTCATGCTGACCTCGCTCGCGCTGTTCGCGACGTTCCTCGCCGCGTACCTCTACCGACTGATCCACGTTGGCACCGCCTCCTTTCCCGGACCCGAACCTGTCTACACGTACGTCTACCTCCCGTTTCTCGCCATTCACATCCTGCTCGCAATCGTCTGCGTCCCGTTCGTGTTCTACGCGCTGCTTCTGGCCGCGACCAGACCGTACGAAGAGCTGTATCACACGCGTCACGCCCAAGCGGGGTTCGTCGCCGCCGTCCTCTGGCTCGTCTCCTTCGCGATGGGGATCGGCGTGTACCTGATGCTGTATCACGCCTTTTGAGGCGCTCGGTGCCGGTTCCGACGTGTCGCCCCACCGCCCGCACCGTCCGCACCGTCCGCGTGACGATCACTTGAGCCGAACCGCCGATCGTACGCACGGCCGAGACCACGCCCGATGATCCGCCGTTAGGCCGCCTACTCTTCGTCGGTCGCCATTTTGTGGGCCGCGTAGAACAGCGGTACGAGAAGCGCCCCAGCGAACCCGAGCCCGAGCGCGAGCGCGCCGATGTCACTCGCGGTGAGGTCGCGGCCGCCGTCGGATCCGTCACCGCTTTCGTCCTCCTCGCCGCCGTCTTCGTTACTGCCACCGGCGGACCCGTCACCGCCGTCGCTCCCCTCGCCGGGAGTCACGAGATCGTCGTCGACGGACCCGACCGCGACTGCGCCCTTCATCCCGACCGCCTCGTGGGGGACACAGAGGTAGTTGAACGTGTCCCCCTCCGAGACGTCCTCGAAGGTGTGCTCGAACGTGTACCCCTCCTCGTTGACCGGCTCCCCGCTGTCGAACGTCTCGTCGTCCGCGACGACGTTGTGTGCGCCGCCCTGACCGGACCACTCCCAAACGACGGTCGTTCCGGGATCGATGAGGATGGCGGCCGGACCGAACACGAGGCCGTTGCCCGCGCCAACCGTCACGGTCACCTCGTCTTGCCCCCTGTAGTCGTGTGTCCCGTCGTAGTTCGGAACGTCGTCCAGCCAGCCGTCGTACTGGGCCGCCACGGTCCCGGAGCCGGCTGTGACGCCGACCGCGACGGCGGCACCGGCCGCGCCGGTTCGAAACAGACCGCGGCGGCTCATCGTCGTGTCGTCGTCGATAGCGTTCATACACTCACATCCAGTCGTGTACGTATGTAACTTCCCGATACGTCCCATGGGGCCGGACCCGAGTCACCGGGAGCGATCGGGTCACCGGGAGCGATCGGATCACCCGGAGCGAGAGAGGTGAGACGGTCCCTCGTTCGTCGGTCGACGCGTGAGGCCGGTCGGCTTCCGATATCAGTCGTCGGCCGGCGTCAGGTCGGACGTGACGTCTCCGATCGGTCGATCGGTCGCTTCACCCTCGACGTCGTACGGATACTCGCCGGTGACACAGCCGAGACAGAGGTCGGCCCGGCTCTCGCCGAGCGCCTCGGAGACGGCGTCCACGGAGAGGTACGACAGCGAGTCGGCTCCGACCGCGTCGCGGATCTCTTCGGTGGAGGCGTCGGCGGCGATCAGTTCGTCGCGCGTCGCCATGTCGATCCCGAAGTAGCAGGGCGCGACGATCGCCGGCGCGCCGATCCGCAGATGGACCTCCTCGGCTCCCGCCTCGCGGACGAGGTCGACGAGCTGCGTCGATGTCGTCCCGCGAACGATCGAATCGTCGATGATGGTGACCGATTTCCCCTCGACGGTCGATTTGATCGGATTGAGCTTCAACCGCACCGCGCGCTCGCGCTCGTCTTGCGTCGGCATGATGAACGTCCGGCCGACGTAGCGGTTCTTCATCAGCCCCTCCGCAAACTCGATGCCGCCGTCTCCCTCGGGCCGGGGATCGCCGTCGGCCGTGGTCTCGCCCGCGGCGTCGGCGTAGCCGGAGGCGAACGCGCGCCCGGAGTCGGGCACCGGCATCACCACGTCGGATTCGACGCCCGACTCCTCCCAGAGCTTCCGCCCCAACTTCCGGCGGACCTCGTACACGAGGTTCTCGTCTATCACCGAGTCGGGACGCGCGAAGTAGACGTGTTCGAAAAAGCAGTGTGCGGTCGAGTCGCGCTCGACGAGCTGATACGTGTCGTACCCGCTTCCGTCGGGCTCTAACACGACGAGTTCACCGGGACGAACGTCCCGGATCAGCTCGCCGTCGAGAGTGTCGATGGCGGCTGATTCGCTCGCGAGCACGTAGCCGTCGTCGACCTCGCCGATACAGAGCGGTCGGTTCCCGAGGGGATCGCGCACGCCGAGAACGGTGTCGTCGTGAGTGATTGTGAGCGAGTACGAGCCGTGGATCCGGTTCATCGTGTGTTTGACCGCGCGCACGAGATCCTCTTCTAAGAGGTTGCGCGCGAGGTCGTGAGCTATCACCTCCGTGTCGCCGTCGGAGGTGAACGCGTGGCCGGCGGCCGCTAACTCCTCGCGGACCTCGTCGGCGTTCACCAGGTTCCCGTTGTGCGAGAGCCCGAGCGACCCGGACTTGAACGAGACCGAAAAAGGCTGTGCACAGCTCTTGTCGAGGCTACCGGCAGTCGGGTAGCGTACGTGACCGATGCCGGTCCCGCCGGAGAGCGACGCCAGATCCCCCTCGTCGAACGCGTCGCCGACGAGTCCCCGCTCGACGTGACTGTGCTGTTGGAACCCGTCGTGCGTGACGATGCCCGCGGACTCCTGTCCGCGGTGCTGGAGCGCGTACAGCGCGTAGTACAGCGGCCGCGCGGCCTCTCGGTCCGCGAGCGAGACGCCGACGACGCCGCACTTCTCTCGCGGCTCGTCGGAGGTGTAGTCCCCACCGGCGTTCATACAGGCACTCGTGGGTCGGGAGTCGATAAAAACCCTCGTGTTCGTGGCGTTCGTGGCCCGCTTTTCGGGCGTCGATATCCAACTTCATGGATCGATTCCGCGACGGCGGCGGATCGCCGGCGCGGTCGACGAGGCTCGGACGCTCCGTCGCGACACCGCGCTCGCTCGACCGGGTGTCGACGCCGTCGGCTCTCGCGGTCTGAGTCAGTCGCCGCCGACGAGGTCGTCAAGCCGATCGAAGTACGCCTCTCGCGGTACCTGGTAGGCGTCCCGGTAGTCCACGTCGCCGGCGGCGAACCGGGCCGCGATCTCGACCGCGGCGTCCGCTCCCGTCTCGCGCGTCTCGCGCGTCTCGGACGCCAGTTCGATCTCGGGTTCGGCGAAGAGCACGACGTGCCACTCGTCGGTCGCGTACTGCCCAGACCCGGGACGGGCGGTCCGCGCGCCGTTCGTCAGGTAGATCGTCGGGAGGCACTCGGCCGGGAGGTCGTCGCCATCGAACACGTCGGGACGGTAGACGAGGATGGCCCGGCCGCTCGGCTCCTCGTTCCACACCCGCCAGCCGTCGGGCAGCGCCGCGAAGCTCATGCCCGTGTTCGGGCTCGGAGCCTTGAAAGAGTCGCGCTCGCGCGTGATGCTGAAACCGCCAGCTGCTTACTCCACGATGTCGGACCCGCCCGGCGGCAGGAACTCCTGTAACTGGTCCGCGCTCGCCACCTTCCGCACGAACGACTGATCCGCGAACCGGTCTTTCAGCCGACGGTAGACCATCATAGCCGCATCGTTTTGGGCGTACATCCCCGGCTCCAGCGTGACGTGCGACGCCGCCCGCTCGGTGATCGCCGACGGCGGCCCGCCGATGGCGCGGGTGACCGGCTCGCACTGGACGCCGACGGCGACCCGGCAGGGCACGTCCTCGAAGTACGTTCGGTCGCCGCGGATCACGAAGCTCCCCTTCTCGATGTATTCGCCGCTCTCTGGGGTCTTCGACACCTGATCGGGCTTGACCATGTAGGCGTCGCCCGCGCCGCGGCCGTCCTTCCAGTCCGAGGAGTACGACACCGCGAACTGCGCGGCCTCCCGCAGGGTCTCCTCGGAGAAGTCGACC
This sequence comes from Halorubrum sp. BV1, assembly GCF_000746205.1. Classification (NCBI taxonomy): domain Archaea; kingdom Methanobacteriati; phylum Methanobacteriota; class Halobacteria; order Halobacteriales; family Haloferacaceae; genus Halorubrum; species Halorubrum sp. BV1. The sequence continues at coordinate 177,580 of NZ_JQKV01000001.1, read as the reverse complement.
GGATCCGCGGATTCCGAGGGTCCGGCCGCCTTCAGCAGCGTCACGGGCCCCCCGTGCGCCTGCGTGTGGAAGAAGCGGTCGTGGTTTCCCATGTACTTTTTCACCAGCTCCTCGTTCTGGTCAGCGTTGCGCCCGCCGATGACGAGGTATCCCGTCGAGGTGTGGAACCAGCGGAACCGCTCGTACCAGTCGTCGGGACTCCGGATCGGGATCGACGACCGCGAGAGCCAGTCCGTCTCGTACTCCTCTCCGTCCTCGTCGTCTGCGTCGCTGTCGTCGGCCGGCTCGCTTTCCTCCCACTCCGCCTTGCGCCGCTTGACGGCCTCCAGTTCCTCCCGGGTCGACTCGATAGCCGCCATCGCGCCCTCCTTTTTCCCCTCTATCCGCTTCGCCTCCCGATACAGCTGATCGGCGTTGACCTCGACACCCGCGTCCGCGTCGAGTTCGATCTCGGTCGCCGTTCCGTCCTCGCCGTCGAGTTCGACCGTCACGGTCCCCTCGCTCCCGTCGACGCCGACGACGGCCTCCGCGGCGGGAATCCCGCGCTCTGCGGCGGCGGCGAGGGTATCCGCGATCTCGTCCCACGGCACGTCGTCCGCGCGCGCGTCCCGAACGGTCGAGAGAACCTCGTCGACGAGGTCGTAGTTGGCGTAGAGGAGTTCGGCGCGCTCGCGCTCGCGTTCGGCCTGTTCTTCGAACCCCTCGATCGCCCCCTCCTGCTGTTCGATGATCCGCTCCTGTTTCGCGATCTCTTCTTCGAAGTCCGGGCGCGACGGGCTCGCGTCCGCGGGGGCGGCGTCGTCGCCGGTCTCGTCCTGCCGTTCGAGCCGGTAAAAGTACTCGTCGACCGCGGCGTTAAACGAGTCGAAGCCGACGCTCGGGAGTCCCTCGTGTTCCGCGAGCGGGAACGGCGTGACGTCGACCACGCGGGTTTCGGGCTCGCCCTCGTCGCCCGATCCGCCGTCGACCACCTCCTCGTACATACGCGGGTCGACGTCTCCGGAGCGGAGTCGGTCTGCGAGGTCCGCGAGCGCGTCGTGGAGCGCGCGGAGCTGGTCGTCCGTCACCTCGGCGATCGGCGTTTCCTTGTCAATACCGGCGCGGGTGCACACCTCCTCGGCGTACAGGCCGCCGAGGTTGAGCTGCGTCGCCAGCGTCCGCACCACGTCGCTGTCGGACTCGCGCATGTGCCGTTCGAACCCGCCGAAGCTCACGTCGAGCGGGTTCAACCGCGAGGCGGGGTACTCGTACTGGGTTCCGGGCGCGACCGTTCGGGACTTGAGCCGGACCGTCTCCAGCGCCCCGACGACCGCGCCGGTCTCGTCGAGCGCGGCGACGTTGCCCTGACCGAACAGCTCGGCGACGAGCGTCGTGTTCTCGTCGTCGCGCTCGAACTCGAAGGTGAGGATGCGGTCGAACTCGTACTGCTCGACGCCGACGAAGTCGGCCCCCGACAGCCGGTTTCGGAGCATCTTCGCGAAGTTCGGCGGGCGACCGGGGGCGTCCGCGACGTGGTCGGCGTCCGCGACGTGCGCGCGCTTCACGTCGCCCACCTCGATCATGAGTTCGACCCGACCGCGGTCGAAATCGCGGAGCTTCAAGCGAACGAGGTCCTCGTCGTAGCGGTACGCCTTATCGACCTTCGCGCCCTCGTACCGGTTGAGTTCGGTGACGAGCGCGCGGAGGTCGATGCTCGACAGCTCCCGCTTCGGGTCCATACACGTCGAACAGGCGGACCGGAAAAAGGCGTGTCGTTGTCGGGACGCGCTCGGCGGTTCGGAACGCACCGTCCGACGGGTGCAGTGGTCGATTCTATATTGCGATATGAGATATATCTGTGCGGTCGCGATCAGTATTATGTCGTCTCTCGACAGACAGATTTGTCGCGAACTCCGCAACGGTTACCACACGCGCACCCGCACGATCGGCCATGACCGATTCCGACTGGGGCGACTGGCTGCCGCGAGCGGTGGCAGACGCCGACCCCGACACCGTAGCACTGTGGTATCTGGGCTGTAATGGGTTCGCGATCAAGGGGCGTGACGGGACCGTCCTCTGGATCGACCCGTACGTCGGAACCGGGGATCCGCCGCGAACCGTGCGGATGATCCCGGTGCCGTTCGATCCCGCCGACGTCGACGTCGCGGACGCGGTGCTGGCGACTCACGAGCACACAGACCACGTCCACGGGCCGTCGCAAGCGCCGATCCTCTCGACCACGGACGCGGATCTCATCGCGCCCGACGACTCGATCGCGGTCGCCCGTGAAGAGGAGTGCTGGACGGACGAGTGGGACGTCGACGAGGACGCATTCACCGAAGTCACAGAAGGCGACGAAGCGAAGATTGGCGAGTTCACCGTCCACGTCGTCGAAACGCAGGACGCGGACGCGACGCATCCCGTCGGCTACGTGATCGAACACGACGCCGGCACCCTGTTCCACGCCGGCGACAGCAAGCCGTCCGACTCCTTTTCCGACCTCTCGAACCGGTTCGACATCGACCTCGGTATCCTCGCGTTCGGGTCTGTGGGGACCGTTCCGGACAAAGAGACCGGCGAACCTGTTCGGACGAAGTGGTACAGCGACGAGAACCAGATCGCGCAGGCCGCGAACGACCTCGAACTCGACCGACTCGTCCCGACGCACTGGGACATGTGGAAAGGGCTCACCGCCGATCCCACGGCGCTTCACGAACACGTCCGGAGCTTCGAGCACCCAAACCAGCTTGAGATAGTCGAGATCGGCGACAGGATCGATCTGTGAGGCGACCGGTCGATCGTCCGAGGCCCGCCGGCGCTCGGCCTCGGTGTTATCACGACCGACACCCAGCCCGTGGAATTTAAGCCCCTGCTCCGGGACGGAGTCGTATGAGCGAACCCGACAGCGGGCGTACCGTCGACGAGGACGGCGTCCGCGTCGAGAAGTCTTTCACCGAAGACGCGTTCCCCGTGCCGGCGGTGAGGTACGACCTCTCCTCCGACCGCGAGGACGCCGTACGGGTGCGTATCGTCGACCAGATACCGGAGTCGTTTCCGATGGACCGGATCGGGTTCCACCCCGATTACGAGAGCGACAACTGGACCGCGTACAAAGACCACCGCGTCGAGTTCGAGCGCGTGTTAGAGCCGGGAGACGCGGTCGAGACGGTGTTCGGAATCCGCGACGATGACCCCGACCTCGACGGGTTCCTTGAGACGCCGGTGATCGAACACGTTCCCGTCGGCGAGGAGATCGAGGACGTGCTCGGCGCGGGCGACACCGACGCCGTGAGAGAGGTTCTGGCCGGCGACCGGACGACGTTACCCGGGATGGAAGAGGCGACCGAGAGCGACCCGGAGACGGACGACACCGGCGACGTGGGACCGACTGGCGAGGGCGACACGGTGGAGCCGATCGACACCGACACCACAGACGCCACAGATGCCACAGACGCGGCACTCGCGGAGGCCGAACTCGACGTGACCGACCACGGGTCCGAAGAATCCGCGGAAAGCGACTCACCCGTGCCGCGGACGGTCGGAGACGGCCGCACGGCCGCGGTCACGCCCCGCGACGACGCGAGCGAGGCTCCGGACGAGCCGGAGGAGACGACACCGACGGACGCGGAGCACGAACCCGCGGTGCCCGACCTCGAAGACGAACCCGAACCGGACGACGGAGCGACGACGTCGGACGAGGTGCCTGACCTCGACCACGGGTCCGAACCGGATAACGGAGCGGCGACGGCGGACGAACACCGGCCAAGCGTGGACGTCGAGGGCGGTGTCGCCGCCGCACTCGCCGCTGAGATCCGGTCGGGCGAGGCCGATCCCGAGGACATTCGGACGATAGAGTCCGAGTTCGACGACGGCGTACCGCGCAGCGTCGACGTTCGGATCGGCCGGCTGCAGTCGAGCGTCGCCGACATCGAGGCGTACGCCGACGCGCTCGCGGAGTTCATCGACGGCGAGGGGACCGCGCGCGAGATACTCGAAGACCTGAACGACCAGATCGACGCGGTGGAGTCGACGGTGTCGACGCTCGACGACCGGGCGGACGACGCCGAGACGGCCCGGACCGAACTGCGAGACGACCTCTCTCGCGTCGACGACACGGTCGACGACGTGGCGGACGACGTCTCCGCGGTCGACGGACGCGTCGACGGGATCGAATCGTCCGTCGAGTCCGTCGAGGCGTCCGTCGAATCCGTCGAAGCGTCGGTCGAGGCCGCGACGACGGACATCGCTCGGATCGACGAGGAGACGGACGGGATCGCCGACGACGTTGCGGGCCTCACTGACGACGTGGAGGCGGTGTCCGCCGGGCTCGACGCCGTCGAATCCGACGTGGACGCCACGGACGACCGCGTCGACGACGTGGAATCACGGCTCGGCCGGTTCGACGAGGAGTTCGACGACCTCTGGGACGATCTCGCGGAGGTCGACACCCGACTGACCGAGGTCGAAGACCGACTCGGCGACGATCTCGACGACATCGAGGCCGAGCTCGACGCGATAGACGACCACCTCGAAGAGCTCGAAGCGTTCAGAAAGCGTCTCAACGAGGCGTTCGGTCCGTAAGCGGGGCGGAGACGGACGGACCATACGCCGACGGATCGACTCGCTCGCGACCGTCGGAACCAAAACGCAATCCGTTTTACCCGCGGCGACGCACCTCCGGCAATGAGCGACCCGGTTCCGGTCGCGGTTCCTCGAAAGGGGCGACCGCTCGAAGCGGTCCTCGAACGGATCGCCCACGTCGGTGACGACGATCGGCTCGACCGCCTCGCGGACCGTGTCAGCAACACGCTCCGATACGAGAAGTCGATCACGAAGGGGCGAACCGCCGCCGACGACGGCCCGTACGAGCGGCTGGCGGACTACTCGCATCCCGGCGAGCCGAATAGCCCCGAGTTCACGCTGATGCGCGACGACCGCGACGGAAAGCCGCGCCGGATCGTCTTCGACGCAGCGACGGTCGACCTCGGCGACACCCGCATGAAGCTGGTCGGCCGCGAGGAGCCGTTCCGTGCCCTCCGGACGCACGAGTTCGCGTTGGGATTCGACTCGGCTGACCTCGTGTTAGAGGAGGTCGTCGGGATCGAATCCGACGGACTGGGAACCATCGCTGACGTCAACCAGCGGATCGACCCAGTGGACACCGACGTCCGCGTCGTCAACGGTCTCGGCGATACGGTGTATCACACCCTCATGGGACACCCGTCGGAACTCGATCTCGGAACCGACCTCGACCGCAAGTTCCTCACGTCTTACACCGGGCCGCTCTGCATCTCGCCGCGGTACGAGCGGCTGGTCACGGCGGTGTTGGGGACCGACGCACTGGACGGAGTCGAGTTCGTGTATCCGGACCCCGACGAAGAGGAAGAAGCCGCCGTCGCGCGGACGGGACTCGGCGTGTACCTCACGGTGACGGGCTCTACCGCCCGCGACCACGGGCTCGTCGTCGGCGAGCACCTCTTCCCCAGCGAAACAGTGCTAATGCGGAACACCGCCGAGAGCGACGCCAGCGTCGACCGCGCGGCAGATGTCGTCGCCGTCGACGAGGCGGCGTCGGACATTCGAGTCTGAGAGCGTCGATCAGCGGCTTGGCGGAGGGGAGACAGCCCCTACTCCTGTTCGTCGACGAGGCGTCGCCGCGCAGCCGCGGTGGTCAACGGTATCTCGTCCGCGTCGAGAAGCCCCTCGAACAGTCGCACGGTCGCGGGCGGTCGGAGGCCGTTCTCCCGCAATCGGTCACTATCCGTCAAGATCGCTCTCGCGGACGCGTCCGCGGCTATCGATCCCGCCTGTCCCACGACGATCACGCGATCGGCGAACTCGGCTGCGAGATCCAGCGACGGCGTGAACACCACCACGGTCCCCTCGTGGTCTTCCATCAGTTCGCGGACGCGCTCGCGGTAGTGAGCGTCGACGGCCCCGAACGGCTCGTCGAGGAGGAGCACGTCCGGGTCGAAGGCGAGGACGCTCGCCATCGCAGCGCGCTGTTTTTCGCCTCCCGAGAGCCGAAACGGCGGCCGGTCAAGCAGGTCGGTCAGTCCCAGGTCGGCCGCAAGCCGAGCGATCCGCTCGTCTGCCGCCTGCCGCGACATTCCGAGCTGTGCCGGCCCGTATTCGAGGTCTTCGCGAACGGTCGCGTTGAACAGGTAGTCGTCGGGATCTTGTAACAACACGCCGAGTCTGTCCCTGACGCGTTCGGCGTCCGTCGTCTGACCGAAGTACCGAACCGCCCCCGCTGACGGATCGACGAGTCCGCCGAGCGCGAGCTGTAGCGTGCTCTTTCCCGACCCGTTCGCGCCGACGACCGCGACCCGTTCGCCGGAGTCGATCGAGAGCGTCACGTCTCGGAGCGCCGTCGTTCCGTCCGGGTACTCGTGTGTCACCGCGCGCGCGTCGATCACGGACCCCATCGGATCACCCCGGCGGCGACGACCGCGGCGGCCGAACAGAGAACGAGCGCGTAACCATACCAATCGACGGCCTGCCGGCGGCCGTACGGCGACGGGGGACGAGCACCGCCGCGGGCTCGCATTCCGCGGCCGACGCACTCGCCGCGGTCGAGCGTTCGCAACAGGAACGTCCCAGCGATCCGGCTCGCGTCGCGCCAGCCGCCGGAGAGCCCTCTCCCGGTCGTTCGACTGTTCCGCGCGAGGACCAACCGCTGTAGTTCGTCGAAGAACAAGAACAGGTACCGGTAGGTGATGGCGATAACCCACACGAGCGCGACGGGGACGCGGAGTCGGCGCATGGCGGCGATAACGGACGAAAACGGCGTCGTCAACACGACGAGAGATAAGAGTGCGACGCCGACGCCGACGCGGAGCGTGAAGGCGACGACATACGCGACGCCGGCGTCTGTGATCGTGACGCCGACCGCCTGCACGAGCGCGTTTCCGGGAATCAACGCCGCCTGCGGCAGAACGGCGAACGCGGACACGAGCGGGACGACGGCGGATCGAGCGAGGAGACGACGGATCGGAACGGCAGATATCTTCGCCAGCACGACCGTCACGACGCCGAACGCGAACGTCACCGCGACCGTTCGCGTGATCAGTACCGCGAGCGCGAGGCCGGCAAGCGAACACAGCGACACTCGCGGGTCGCGCCGCTGGAGAAACCCGTCGCTCGCGGCGACCCGTTCGGCCGCGAAGACCGCCCGGAGCGCCCCCGTGATCGACGCGAGCGAGCGACCAAAGACGCCGGTCACCGTTCTAGCAGCGTCCCGGTACAGAGCGCGAGCACGAGCGTAAGCACCGTCCCGACGAGTGCCGACACGAGCGTTCCCGCCGGTGCACCGAGACCCGGTACTGAGTAATTCGGGAACAGCCCGGAGGCGGCGGAGTTCGCTTCGTCGGCCGCGCCGGTGACCTCCGCGGCGTGTTCGAGCGGTTCAGCGTATCCGACGACGCCCGACGCCCACCCGAACACGGGCGAAAGAACGACGAGGACGACGAGGACGGCGAGCCCAGGCCTCCGCCACGAGCCGCTTGGCGCGTTCAAAGGCCCACCTCTGGCGAGACCCTCTCGTCGGCGGTCCGTCCGAGGACGAGGTCCGGTCGAGCATCCGCGACGTAGCCGTACACGGTGGCCGTGATCGCGCCTTCAATGATTCCCAACAGCGCGTGTCCGCCCGCCATGATCGGCACGGTCACGCCGAGTTCGTACGCGAACGCCGAAGAAGCCCCGACCCCCGCCCCGACCGCGAGCGCGCTCGCCGTAACCGCAACCCAGCCAGCGACGAAGGCGGCACCCGTCTCGTGGACGCCCTTGAGCCCGCGGAAGACCGCGTAACCGACGAGAACGTCGACGACGGCCAGCGCGAAGAGGTTCGCGCCGAGCGCGATGAGTCCCCCGTCGCCGAACACGAGGGCCTGGATCGTCACAACGGCGGTCATCGCAAGGATGCCGAGAGCGGGACCGAGGAGGATACCGGCGAACGCACCACCGACGAAGTGAGCGCTCGTACCACCCGGAATCGGCCAGTTCAACATCTGTGCGGCGAACAGTCCCGCGGCGACGACGCCGAGAAGCGGTGTCCGCTCGTCGCCGAGTTCGCGGCGGGCACGCCTCACGGCGATGCCGATGGCGATGCCGGAGCCGACCCAGAAGAGACCCGCGACCAGCGGATCGAGGAAGCCATCCGGGATGTGCATGCGTACGTCTACCCATCTCCAACCGGTGATAATACTTTTCCTCTCAATCGTAATACTGTATCAGGATGTCCAGACGAGACGCAGCCGACCATTTCGACGAATGATCGATTCGTTGAGAACGAGACTACGAGCGCCGGCACCGGGTTACTATTAGACTGCCGGAACACAACGCCATCATGGGCGAAGACGTCGACCGGATGAGCGTCACACTGCCGCCGAGCCTCCTTGGGGAACTCGACGACGTCGTCGACACCGGCGAGTACGACAGCCGATCGGAAGCGACGAGAGACGCACTGCGAGCATTTATCACGGAGTTCAATCGGCACCGGAACCTCGCCGGGAGCCGCCGCGGAACGGTGGTCGTACTCTACGATCACCACCACGGCGGCGTGACGGACGCGATGACCGATCTCCAACACGAGTTCACGGAGACGATCATCGCGGTGCACCACGTCCACCTCAGCGGCGACCTATGTCTTGAGTCTATCGCGGTCGACGGAACAGGCGAGCGAATCGAGGAACTTCTGTCCAGAATCCGCCCGCTGAAGGGCGTTCATCGAGTCGCGCTCACCGTGGTCGACGCCGACTGAAGATCTCCACACCGTCCGGACCCACCTAGCGGAGTCAGTCGGACCGGGGGAGTTCGACGACGAAGACCGTACCAGTGGGTTCGTTGTCCTCCACCCAGACCTCGCCACCGTACTGCGTGACGAGCGTATACACGAGGTAGAGTCCGATCCCCGTTCCCTCGCTTCCGAGCCCTCGTTCGCCCTTCCCGAAGATGACCTCTTTGTGCTTGTCGGGGATACCGGGACCGTTGTCGGCGATCCGGACCGTGACCGTCTCCTCAGAGACCGCACACGAAACGTCGACACGCGGCGTGTCCGCGTCGTTGTGTTGGACGGCGTTGTTGAGGAGATTCTGAAAGACCGAGTTGAGCATACTGTCCGCCAGTACCTCGACGTCACTCGGTGTGCTCGCTATCGTGAACTCGGCTTCCGGAAACGACTCTTCGCGGAGCGACACCTCTGTTTCGAGCACCGAACAGATCCGAACGGGCTCGGTCTGAATCTCGTCTTCCGAGACGACCGTCTGTACGTAGTCACGCACATTTTCCGTCAGTTCGACGACGTGCTCACCGCTGCTTGAGATCTTCCGTAGGTACTCGCTGCCCTCGTCGTCGACGTGTTTTTCGAGCATCTCCGCCCACCCGAGCATGACCGCCATATCGTTGCGAATGTCGTGACGGACGATCCGATTGAGCAGTTCGAGCTCCTGCTCACGGTTCTTCTGGTCGGTGATATCGGTCGATATCCCGGCGACTTCACTGACCGCTCCCTCGTCGTCTCGCAGGATGACCTGCCGGTTGAGTGTCCACCGCACTGATCCGTCGAGACGGACGACCCGCCCCTCGTACGTGACATCACGGAGATCATGGGTTGATTCCTCGATGTTCGCGCGAACGCGGTCCCGGTCGTCGGGGTGGATCGTCTCGTACAGTTCGTTCACGTCGTCTATGACTTTCTCGGGGGGAATCCCCCAGATGTCCTCGAATCCGTCGCTGATGTAGTCGAACTCGCCGGGCTCCGTCGCCGCCCAGAGCGCAACGCCGTCGAGTTCGTCGAACAGCGTTCGGAAGTCGCGACGCTGGCTGAGCGGAGAAGATTCCATACTGATACTACGCCACATAGCGGAAATATACTATCGGTACGTTCTCTCTTCGTGGTAAATTGACTTGAAGAGACCGAGATCCCGTCGAACACAAAGCGACGTACTGGGCGATGACCGACGACACAGAGCGGTTCGACGGATACAGCGGGTACGAACGAGCGACCGCCCTGTTCAACCAGCGACTCGGTACAGAGGACGAGGAATCCACGGGCGGGAACACGAAACAGCACTTCTCGAGTACCTCGGTAGCCACTCCACACTCTGTAAGCGCTTAGAGTTGGGGACGGTGCCCGATCAATCGAGACTGTGGCGCAGCTGAAACGAGCGCTTCATGCGAGATCTCCGCGAGACGGTCGAAAGCGGCTCGAACGATTCATCAAGGCCAGGTTCGTTTGTATAGCACTATACAATATACTTGGCGTGTGTGCCACAAATAGTGCTGTGTGAGCAGCGACCGAAACAGCGGTGTAAAAAAGACCCAGACGCGAACAGGCCCAACGCGATCTGGACACACCCGAACGGTCGCCTTGTATCGCGGTTAGTAGATCTTCACTCGTCACTCAATCTCCGACCTCTCGTTTTCAGATATTGTTCTGGTTTCCAATTCGTCGGATGAATTGGCTCTGATCACGAGACGAACCGACAGTCTAGGCGAGTAGAATCACTTAGAAGATCCGCCACGCTGACTGATCGTGCGTGTATCTGTCGCCATCGAAATAAGCCGAACAACGGCGTATACGGTCAGAAATAGAACGATACGGGTAGTGAGACAGACACCAGCGAGAGCGTTTCTCGTTGTCCTTCTACCGCCCGTTTCCCGGACAGCCACCCTACACAGCACGCTCAGATGAGTACGTCGAGGTTGCAGAACACATATCTATTAACCAATAATATGTCGGATCATTCAGATTATTTTGAAGACGGAGAGAGACAGCGATGCGCGACGCTCACATCGATCGAGCGCATCTTGAGTCCCACAAGCGAGTTGTCGTACTTTCCAGTGCGACGCACGATTCATTCGCGCCAGCGATCGGGCTGTCTGTGGAGACACGCCGTCCGGCGACCATCTCCGGTCACGCTGGCTCCGGCTGACAAACATACAAACATATGACATAGTATTTTGCAGCAGTAATATATCCTATAATCTAGGAACAGTTTGCTGCGCTTATAGTTCTATAATTCAATATAACTAGTTATCCCCGTCATCTAGAAGGTACTACAACCACAGATAAAGTCACTTATCCTGAATTATGGGGTAAATTGAAGGTACCGGCCGCAAAACGGTACATCGAGATGAGTGATCGCCGTTCAGTGAAAACGTACGTGCCCGCCGAGCAGAAAGATCGGTGGCAGACTCACGCGAACGAGCTGGACATGTCGCAAAGCGAGTTCGTCAGAACGATGGTACAGGCCGGGAGACGTGGATTTTCTCTCTCGGAACCGTCGAGCACCGAGGAGACCGCTTCCACGGACGAAACCCCCGGGAGTCACGACCTCGAAACAGAGGTGGAACGGGTTCTTGCTGACGGACCGCAGTCGTGGGACGAACTCGTCGACGCGCTGCGCGGCGACTTCGAAGATCGCTTAGAGGACGCACTCGACGAGTTGCAGGATCGGAACCGCATCAAATACAACGGCCGGCGAGGGGGATACGCGCTCGTCGATGAGTAGCACGCGTGCCCCCGCCGATATCGACGATCCGGTTGAGTATTTCATCGAAGATCTGACCTATCACGGGAAGACGTCGAGGACGCGCGAGTCGTACGAGCGCGTGCTCCGGCAGTTCGAGGCGTTTCTCGACGAGACGTCCACCCCCGAGACGGCCACGCACCGCGACTGTATGGCGTTCATTCACTCGCTCCGAGGTGAACTCGCCGACAGCACGGTAGCGACGTACGCGGCGTATCTGCACCGATTCTACGGGTATATGACCGAGGTCGGCGCGTTCGACGGCAATCCGATGACGCTTGTCGTCGAAGAGATGGACGAAACGATCGACACGGACCCGGCCCGCCGGGACATTTCGATTCCCGCGATGCGAACGTTCGTCTCCGGCATCACCCATCCGCTTCACCGCGCTCTCGTCGTGACGCTCTTGAAGACCGGGATGCGGGTCGGTGAGTGCTGTAACCTCGATCTCCGCGACGTCGCGATCGACGACGACGAGCTGAACGAGGCGTACGATCTCGGAACCAGACCGGTACTCGCCGGTCGGCCGAATTCGGTGTACGTGACGCCTGATGCGACCGTTGGCGAAACGTTGAACGACGAGGTCCGCTCGGCATCGAACAAGCGTAAGCGCAGTACCGTGATCCCCGTTGACGACGAGTTGGCGCGAGTTCTCAAAGCGTGGCTCGCGATCCGACCGGACTGCCCCTCGTCGGCCGATCCGCTCTTTGTCGGCACCGCAGAGGGATGGGGGTCGCGACTCGACCCCCAGGCGGTGCGGCACATCGTCGAACGATACGCCCGAGATGCCGGGTGGTATCGAACCGGCGGCGGGGCCACTGAAAACGTCACTCCACACTACTTTCGACACTTCTTCACCACGCACCTCCGGGACCGAACCGGCGACCGGGGAGTGGTCAAGTACCTCCGCGGTGACGTCGCCGACGACATAATCGACACGTACACGCACGATTGGGGGAACCAAGTTCGCGAGACGTACGAGAGAAATATGTATTCGCTACTCGAGTGAACTCGGGACGTACCGACGAATTTCGACTGGCTGGGTGGTCAGAATTCTGGTCAGCCCGGATCAAATAAACCGTATTTCGCGATATTAACTTTTGATACTTGGAAGTTGAGACTATAGCGGGTTTAGCGGGGCTATGATGCGTGGTTCCGACTGAATTGATGAGTGGAATCTGCTTCAGATCGCTCTCCAAACGGCCATTCTTGTTGGATTTCCTACTATGTGGGCGGTTTTTTCGAAACTTTCGGTAGCGTTGCCACTTAGACGACGCTCTATCACGGATAGAGCAGTCTACTACCCGATTCCTGCCTATTTCTTCAACAGCGTGAGTGTATTATCTGCAGTCAGCATCGGTGACCGTTCGTATTCTCCAGTCAACTCGGCCTGCACGAGTAGATCGATCGCTCGCCAGATTGAGTATAAGAGGCACGCGAACGCGAAGTAGAAGAATCGCAGTCCGAAATCCGTAGACGTCGTCGCGGCCATGAACCGCTTGATCGACCTATAGCCGCTCTCAATCTCCCACCGATACCTATACTCAGTGAGGAAGCTACCACCTCGGTTTGACATGAACACCGAGTACTGTCGATGGTCGTCGTGCTCAGAGTCTTCTTTCCGGCGGTAGATCAGCGTCGTCTCGTGCCACTCGTTCTTCCCCAGATGGAGTTTACGGTCGGTCTCGTATCGGTCTTGATCGCGCTGGAGCAACCGCTTTGCCTGAGCTTTTTCGCTGGTCTGCATCCGCTTCGGAACGACGTAGGAAAGCCCGCGCTGGCTGATCATCTCTAGGACGTGCTGGCTATCGAACTCCCGGTCCATCAGCACGTTATCGACGTGGACGAGCTCTTCAGCCGAATCCAGCAAGTCCTCAACGATGTCCTTCCGACTCTCGCCTTTCCGTACCGGGCGGGCATCAAGGACGAGCGGGACGGCGTTGCCGACCAGCTGGACTGTCGCCCACTGGTACGCGTACTCGTCGGTCTGTTCTTTCGTCCCGATGATCTCGTCCTCGTAGCCCGTTCTATTGCCGGTGAAGGGATCGGCCTCAGTGATGTCGATGGCGACAATACCCGCCTGGAAGAACTGCTCTGTCTCTGCGACCTCGCCGATGAGGTGCCGGATCGCCTGTCGGTACATCTCGCGAATCTGCTCGATAGAGAGGTCGCGGATGTGGTCGCGATGGGCGTGCCCCAGCGGTGTCCGATCCCGAGTCGATTCGTAGACGAAACTGCGAGCTCCTTCGTTCGCAGCCAGCTGCTCGCGAAGTCCGAGATACGTCTGTAATCCCCAGTAGGCGTTCTCATGTATCTCACAGCCGTCCCCACGATCCAGCGAAAACGCCGGGAAGACGATACGGCTGACGTGGTCGGTGAGCTTCGCTGCCTGCTCCAACGTGGTTTGATCGTCTGATTCTGACTCACCAGACTTGCCATCGTGATGCTGGAGCTTTCGTGCCGGTTCACGCGGAACCGCGACACCCGCATCCTGAGCTTTGATGAGGATCATTCGAGCCACCGTCTCGACTGACTTCCGGAGGTCAGTGGTGAACCGCTCGTGCCAGCTGCGCCAGAGCGTCGATTGGTCTGGGACCATCTCCAGACACAGTTGCTCACGGAGTTTTGGGCGTTGGGTGAGGTACGTGGCGAGTGCCGTCTCGTGGGTCCAGCCGTGAATTTCTTTGAGCAGGAACGCGCGGAGCAGCTGCGCCATCTCGTATCGCGTTGCTCTCGAATACCGGTCGTCGGGGCGAAATTCGACATACGTCAACGGGTAGTGAGCGACGAATTCGGTGACAGAGTCGTGGGCCTCGTGGTCAAACCAGGTGGCCGCAACGGTTCGGATGTCTTCTTCGAGGCCAGCGAGTGAACTCCGATCGTACAACGGCGTCGAGTCGTAGACAGGGCAATCGCTATAGGTGGTTGTCGCAATTGTCCGGAAGACGGCTCATCGTGAAGCCTGTGTCGGTGGCACCAGTGGTAGTGAAATTGTGTTTGCCTCAAGAACATCCGGGATCTGCTGGCTCTGTCACCCCGTATGGGGCGTTTTCCAATAGATCGCCCGTCGGGGGCATCCGGACAGGTTCCCGTCTTCGCCCTGTCGATAACCTACATCTCCCGCTCTGTGCTCTTTTCAAACACCGCTGAGAGGAGTTTCTGAGTCGCCTTGCGATGATGGGCGTGAAACGTAGCGGACGAGACGCCTAGGGCTTCAGCGATCTCCTCTGCAGTGTTCTCGCGGGGCCACTCGAAATAGCCCCGAAAGTACGCCTCCTCCAACGCCTGACGTTGTTTGCTCGTGAGATGTTCGCCTACCCATCCACTGAGTTCAAAGACGGGGTGACGTGTATCCTCTACCAATTGTTTGCTCACGAGTTCGATTTCCGGATAGACCGATTCTACCCTGTCGAGGATCTCAACCGGATCTCTATCTGCACCGATACGAACTGATATGTGTGCGGTTCCGTCTGACGCTGAAGCTCCCTCGATGTAAACCCCGGAGTCAATGAGCGGTTGCAACGGGGACGTTCCCAAGACGATCTCGAACGTCCCACCCGACTCCCACTCGTCGATCACCTCGACGCTTCGAACCGCCGCTTGTTGTTCCGCAAAGACAGCTACCTCATCCGTGGGTGCATCCTCAACGGAGACAAAACATCGTAGGTTGTCGTTAGGGGCGGGTGAGATGCCATTAAGATAGCACTCACAATCGAACGTATCAGAGATGTCTGCAGCGATCGCACCCGTCTGTATCTGGAATCTGAGTTCGACCATTTTCGCCCCCTGCAGTAATTGGACGTTCTCGACGGCATTCACCGCAAATTCAACGACACCTCCTAACGCTTCGAACGCCATCCGTTCCCGACTGATGAACGCATTCTTTCGATGGGTTGCGGCCATTAATACTCCAAACGACATATGATCGATTGTGAGCGGGACGAGAATCGCTGATTCATATCCATAGCGGACAAGCTGATCTCGAAATTGATCGGGAAGTCTCGGATCCGTCGCCGGACTACTGATCACTTGGATGTGTTCAGTATCGAACGCCTCGCTCAGAATTGACGCTCCGTCCCGGCCCATCTCACGAGTCGTGATGAACTCTTGGAGACCAGGCTCCACCCCTGCGGTATAGATGCCTCTGACTCCTTCTTCTTGAGGCCCTTTGTATCCCATCCATGCAGCATCATAGAAGCTTGATTGAATGAGCTGATTACACACAACTTGATTAATTTCCGCTCTCGTCGTGCTTGACGGGAGTGATTTCATTATATTGTGGAGTAATGACTGGATCTGACTAACCGTTTTGAGCTCGTTTCGTTGGCGTTTGATCTGTTTTTGTTGCTCGATCCGGGGGGTGATGTCCCGGAGCACTCCAATCAAGAGCGCGTTTTCCTCCTCGCGGGACACTCGTTCAACCCGATACTCAGCGGTGATCGGTTCGGATTGTGGCGTGAGTTGAATTTCAAATTGCTCCGAATCAGCGTCACCATCCAGTACCGTTCTACATGCGGCAATTGCCCGGTCGTAATTGGCTCCATCTACGAGCCCAATTTCGCGGAAAACCGACGCGTGGCTCCCGACCAACTCCTCTCGTTCAACACCGGCTAATGATTCAATCCGTCTATTCACTAACGCCAGTTCCAAATCGTTCGTCAAGGCAAATATCCCATCGGGTGACTGCTCTACCGCAGTTTTATACAGGGATTTGTGCTCTGTCCTATCCCCGGGATCAGTATCGGCCATAGATAATCGCTCTCAACGGAAGGTTATGTATTTAGTGATGGATTAAATTAATACCAAATAAGTAGCGTGAGGTTATATCAACCAGGGGGATAAATTGGTATCCATGATCAATTCTTCGGATCCTGGGTTACTCGCAGACGCTGTCAATTCGCTTGATGACCTGTTCTACGTATTCACTCCCGGCGGCGAGTACGTGGAGTGGAACGCTCGATTCACAAGCGTCACAGGATACGACAACAACGAGATTGGGGACCTCAACCCCGCCGATCTCGTCCCCGAGGGAGAGCGCGGGGACGTGCGCACGGCTATAAAGACTATCACCAATGATCGGACGGCCGTCACGCTTGGGACTGTTCTCGAAACGAAGACGGGAGAGCGGCTCCCGTACGAGTTCCAGTGGACTCCCGTTGAAGACGAGGATGAAAGTCTCAAAGCGATCGCCAGTATCGGTCGGAACATCACCGAGCGCAATCGGCAACGAGAGATTCAAGAGTCGTTGGCCGATGAACTCGCCAAGCGATCAGTGCCAATCGTCGAGGTCTGGGACGGGATTTTGCTCTCGACGATCATCGGGAAACTCGACTCGGCACAGGCCCAAGATTTCACTGAGAAGCTCCTGGAACGGATTTCAGAAACGGAAGCCACTGTCGCGATCATCGATATTACCGGTGCGGAGGCGGTTGACACCCAGACCGCCCAACATCTTATCGATACGATCCACGCCGTCAAACTGATGGGCGGTCAGACAATCATCACGGGACTCAATCCAGAGATCTCCCAGACACTCGTGCAGCTCGGAATTGGATTCGACGTGGAAACACAATCGTCGCTTCAGGAAGGCCTCAAAACCGCGCTCGATATTGCGGGGGTATCGTTCGACTGATGTCGGCTGGTAGCGCGAATGTCGTTCGAATCTACGATATCCTGTTGGGGACGTTTCCCAACAACCCGACTGACCCGGTGGTCGACGAGTTACAAGAGGCGATCTTGGCAGAAATGGAAACCAGCCAGCCTGAGGGCGTCATCCTCGACGTGTCCAACGTGCAACTGATGGATTCGTTTTTCGCCCGGCATATCTCGGAGACGGCTCAGATGATCGAACTCATGGGCGGGACGACAGTGATTGCCGGGATCCGCCCGGAAGTCGCTGTGACCGCTGCAGAACTCGGATACCGGTTGGATGCAGTTGAGACTGCCCGGTCGACCGATCATGCACTCGAAATGTTGGGAGTAAGTTGGGATCCCTCATGAGCGAGGGCTCCGGTCGAGTAGAGATCCAGTCCGAAACTGACGTGCTCCAGACCCGTCAACAAGCCCGAGACGCCGCTGAGCAAGTCGGGTTTGACACCACGGATATCACGCGGATCGTCACGGCTGTCTCGGAACTCGCCCGGAACATCCACCTTTACGCCGGTGAGGGAACGATGGAATGGAAGCATATCACCGACGACGATCGAACCGGTCTCACGGTCATCTTCGAGGATCAGGGGCCAGGCATCGACGATCCCGACGCAGCGCTTGAGGGGGAATTTTCGACGTCGGATGGGTTGGGCCGTGGGCTGTCCGGAACACAGACGCTCATGGACGACATGGAGATCGACACGGAACAAGGAGAGGGCACGACAATCACGATCACAAAGTGGCACTCATGACAGGACGGAGCCGATCACGATGAGCAGACCGGACGACCTCGTTGTTACTACTGAAACCGACATCGATATTTCCGAGTCAGCTGATGCCACCAGGGCACAACATACGGTAGAACAGACGGCAGCCGAGATAGGGTTTGAGGACGATATCAGCTCTGAACTCGGACTCGTTGCGACGGAACTGGCGACGAACCTAGATAAACACGCCGGGGGCGGAACACTTTCGATCAAAACAATTGCGGCAGATTCACAGACGGGAATTCGGCTTGAATCAGAAGATTCCGGCCCCGGGATCCAAGATATTGAAGCGGCATTCACGACGGGATCTTCGACCGCTGGCTCGCTCGGGCTCGGCCTCTCCATCGTGAATCAAACGATGGACGAACTCGAGGTCACGACCCCGGAAGGCCCCGAGGCTGGAACGCGACTGGTCGCAGATCGGTGGCTAATCCCGGAATATGAGACAACGAAGCCGAATCCCGCCTCAATTGGGGCTGCATCACGGGCCATCTCCACCGAGCAGGTCAACGGTGACGCCTTCATCGCCAAGACGTGGAATGACAAGACGCTGGTGGGCGTTATCGACGGCCTCGGGCATGGATCCCGGGCGCACAAAGCAGCGACCACAGCTCGTAGCTACGTCGAGTCACACGTCGAGCGGCCGCTTGCGTCAATCTTTCGCGGAGCTGACCGCGCGTGCAAGGGGACACGCGGCGTCGTGATGGCACTCGCGAAGTTCGACTGGAGGGAGCATACGCTCACCTTTGCCAACATAGGAAATATCAATGTGAAGTTGTCTGGCCCGGAATGGACGGGGCTGATCGTCCGACGGGGCGTCGTGGGGGGCAATAATCCAGGAGCATCTGTCGTCACCCGAGAGTGGGATCCAGGATTCACGATGGTGTTGTATTCTGATGGTATTTCGACGAGATGGGACTGGGACGACATACGAGATGGAGGGGACGACCCAGCTGGCGCGATAGCGAACCGGTTGCTCAAACAGTACGGCAAATCGGAGGATGACGCTACTGCACTCGTCGTCACCGATACCAATGACTGACCAGATCGAGCAACTCTTGGAGAACGCGAAAGCATGTGCCGACCCAGAGGTAGAACCCACACTGGAGTCGATCAACCACCGAGTGCGGGAACTCCAGACAGAAAACGAACGATTACGCGAGGAAAACGAGGTCTTGCACACGGAACTGGAGAAAACGACGCAAGGCACGCTGCAACTCGCCTCAGAGCTTGAAGAGCAGTACCAACAGCTCTTCGAGACGGCGGCAGAGGGTATCTACACGACCACCGACACACTTGACGAGTATGTCATGGCGAACCCCGCGTTTGCAGACCTGCTCGGCTACGAGAGCGGTGAAAAACTCTGTGAGGCAGTGGATAGTATTGCGGAGGACGTCTTTGTGGACGCCGACCGATACGAAACGTGTTCAGAGCTACTATCGTCTATGGGCGAGATTGAGCGGTTCGAATATCGAGTTAAAACAGTTGATGGCGAGATACGGTGGGTCTCGGATAACGTGACCGCCCTCTCCGATAGTCAGGAGGATATGAGCGGGTTCAGAGGTGGAGTCATCGACATCACGGAGCGGAAAGAGGCGATAGACCGACTGCGGGAGCACATGTCCAAGGTCACTCAGCTTCACGAGATTGCAACTGACATCGCTGATGCCGACACAGAAGCAGCAATTTACCAGCGTGCAGTCGACGGTGCTGCCGCCCTCTTTCCCGGTGCCAGTGTGTATCTTGCCGTTGCGGAAGTCGATCACCTTGTCCCGACCGCTAGTTCGCGTGATGAATCGCTGGAGCAGTACAATCCGGTCCCAGTTGACACTGGATTTGCCGGGCGAACCTATCGATCTGACGAGGTTCTTCGCGTGGATGACGTAACCGAGATGCGAGGAACGGCACCACTAGATGTAAACGTAGATAACTCATCCAACTCCCCCAAAACTGCAACCCCGGGACTGAGGGAGGACGCACGCAAGGATCTTCGTGCACTGTTAGGCGTCTCACTTGACGACGTAGGTCTGATTCAGGTGTTTGCGACCGAACCAGACGCATTCGACGACCATGATGAGGAACTCCTCAACTTGCTTGCCAACCATGTGACGTCTGCCCTCTACCAAATTCGGGCTGAAACGACGCTCCGCCGGGAACGCGACCGTCTTGATGAGTTTGCGAGTATTATCTCTCATGACATACGGAATCCACTGAACGTGGCAAACGGACGCGTGGCCCTCGCAGAGGCGGAATGTGACAGTACCAATCTCGACCCGGCAAAAACAGCCCTTGATAGGATCGAAGCCATCATCGAGGATGTTCTCGAACTCTCACGGCAAGGGAAGGCAGTCGGGGAAACCGAATCAATTCGCCTCGAAGAGACCGCTCGCGACGCGTGGAACTCAATTTCAAGAGCCAATGCCACCCTCCGGACTGAATCACTCGGGCACCTCGAAGCGGATCGAAGCCGGCTGGTCGAAGTCTTTGAAAATCTGTTCCGGAACGCCATCGAACACAGTGGTGAGTCGGTTACCGTCACGGTCGGTCGGTTGGACGATGGCTTTTACGTCGAAGACACTGGACCGGGTATCCCGCCGGAGGCGCGGAACGACATCTTTGAGCAGGGATATACAACGAATTCGAGCGGAACAGGATTCGGACTGGCGATCGTCAAGCGGATCGTCGAAGCCCATCAGTGGGAGATTGACGTGACGGACGGAGCTGACGGTGGAGCACGGTTCGAAATCACGGGCAGTGGGGGCACACCCCTGCTTATCACTGAGGATAATGGGTGACGAAACCATACTGGGAGACCTGAACCGATGACTACTAAGAATGGCTCGGCGGACAAAACGCCACCAACCCAGCGGATCTACGAGGTGATGGATGATGACGAATTGGCGTTAGAGGAGAAACAACGGCACGTCCTCGCAATAGGCAGAGAGTATCTCGGAGTCACAAATGGCCACATCCAGCGCCATCCCAACGATAGTACAACTGACGAGATACTTGTCAGCGTCGGCAATGATTCCGATCTGCTCCCGGAAGGAACCAGGCTCGACCGCGACAAAACCTACTGTCGCCATACGGTTCAGGAGCCCTCGCCCGTTGCGATTTCGAATGCCCCAGAGCAGGGATGGCAAAACGATCCGGCCTACAAGGAACACGACATCGATTGTTATCTCGGAACCACGATGTTCGTGCGTGGAGAGGTCTACGGGACTGTCTGTTTTATCCAACGAACGCCTCGGGAGGAGGGATTTACTACCGAGGAGAAGCTGTTCATCGAACTGGTTGCACGCCTCCTCGGCCGCGAAATCGAAGCCATGCAATTGGAACAACGGACTGAGGAAAAGGAAGCCCTGCAAGAAGAACTGGAAAAAACCACCCGGGGCACGCTGGAACTCGCCTCGGAACTGGAAGAACAGTATCAGCAGCTCTTTGAAAATGCAATCGAAGGCATCTACACGACGACTGCCACACTCGACGAGTATGCCATGGCGAATCCGGCGTTTGCAGATCTGCTCGGCTACGAGAGTGGCGAGGAGCTGTGCGCGGCGGTAGACAGTATCGAAGACGAGGTATTTGTGGATCCAGACACGTATGCGACGTATTCTGAAACCCTCACGTCGGTCGGCGAACTCGATCAGTTCGAATATCGCGTCCGAACTGCTGATGGAGAGATTCGATGGGTGTCCGACAGCGTGACCGCCCTCACCGATGACGAGGGAGCCATCAAGGGCTACAGAGGTGGCGTCATCGACATTACCGACCAAAAGAAACGAGAACAGAATCTCGTCCGTCAACAGCAGCTCAACACCGTCCTGCTGAGAGTCTTCCGACACAATATTCGCAACGAGTTCAACGTTATCCGTGGCTACACGGACATGATAGTCGACCAACTCGACGACGATTCGATCGATGGAAGTGAGGTCATCTCCGCCATGGACAGAATTGTATCCCTCGCCGAGAAAGCGACGGAACTCGATGTCTTCCTGGGGGAAAATGTCGAACGCCAATCGTTCGACGTAATGACGTTGATCCGTCAGGTGAGTGCGGATATCGAAGGCGAGTATCCTGCAGCCTCGATAGAAGTCACTGGACCAGATGAGGTGCCAATATCGGGATATCAGAACCTCAAAGCGGCGCTCCACGAGTTGATCGAAAACGCGTGCAAGCACCCAGACGCCCCCAGGGTGACCGTCTCCGCTGAAGTCGACCATGGAACGATCACATTAGAGATATCCGACGATGGCCCAGGGCTCCCCGAACAGGAATATCGGGTACTCGAAACTGGAACTGAAGAGCCGCTGATCCACGGCGAAGGCCTCGGTCTCTGGATGGTCTATTGGGTCGTCACGGGCCACGGCGGAGACATCGAAACGTCTGTTTCCGACGAAGGTACGACGATCACAATAACGCTCCCGCAGTCCATAGAGGGGACGGAGAGCGACGATACCAACGAGATAGTGCCGATCAGACAGCAGTCTGGAGACCTCTTCCAGCGTATCTTCGAGGAAACAGCCGATACGCTGATGATTGTCGACGACGAGGGGCAGACCCTCCGGGCGAATGAAAGTACCGCCAACCTCTTTGGTCTTCCAAAAGAAAAGGTAGTAGGTCGATCGTTCGACGAATTTACCACTGATTGTTTTGAGTTCCGTGATATTCCGAGAGATGATCGAGATTCCGGACTGCAACGCGAGACTGCAACGTTGGTTCGGCCGGATGGTTCAGAACGAATCGTCGAGTGGACGGTGACACATGATATCGTCCCAGGTTTGCATCTTATTGTCTGTCGGGATATCTCCGAGCACAAAGAGCGCGAACAGGAACTCTCAAAGTTGAAAGAGCGGTATGAAACGTTGCTTGGGGCGGCTCCGGATCCAGTGTTCGTTGCCGATGGCGAGACGGGCGAAGTTATCGAGGTCAACGACGCTGCCGAAACCTTGCTCGGGATGGCGAGTGACAAAATCACCGGCTCGCATCAATCAGAGCTCCATCCCTCCGAGCAGGCTGACCTCTATCAGCAGCTCTTCGAGGAACACGTTCAAACGGGGGGAACCAGGCGACGACTTCCCGATGGATCACCCATCGATATAGTTACCGACAACGGGGACCACGTCCCAGTCGAGATCAGTGTCGAGACGGTCCCGCTTCCGGACGGTCCAGTCACGTACGGCATCTTCCGGGACATCTCCGAACGCATCGAACGTGAAGAAAAATTAGCAGAGAAAACCCGGCAACTAGAGGCGATCGTGCAGAACACGTCTGAAGCGATCTATATCAAAGATAGAGAGGGCTACTATCAGTTCATTAATGAAAGCGGCGCTGAGCTGTTCGGTTATACGCCCGAAGAGATTATCGGCAAACACGACGAGGACCTGTTCGACGCTGAAAGCGCAGCCGACATTCGTGCCGATGATAAGCAGGTTATGGAGTCTGGCGAGGAGATGTCCGCGGAGACGGTCCGGTTCATCGATGGCGAGGAGCACGTCTTCCTCGATAACAAATACCCGTACCGTGACGAGGATGGGGAGATTATCGGAATGATCGGAATCAGCCCCGATATTTCCGAACGCAAACAGTACGTGCGGGAACTCAAACACCGGAACGAGCGGTTCGACTTTGCCAGCATCGTGTCACACGACCTTCAGAACCCGCTGAACGTTGCACGAGGGGAGCGACAGCAGGCTCAAAAAGAGTGTGAGAGCGAGCATCTCGACGCGATCGAGCATGCGCACGAGCGGATGGAGACACTCATCGAGGATTTATTAACGCTCTTTCGGACGGGACAAGCCATCGGGGACTTCGAAGCAGTCACTCTCGAAGCTCTCAGCGATGAGTGTTGGCAGAACGTGGAAACAACCGACAGCGAGATCCACACAACGACTGATAGCGTACTTCAGGCAGACCGATCCCGGCTCAAACAGTTGCTAGAAAATCTCTTCCGAAACGCGGTCGAACATGGTGGTGAGGACGTGGCTGTCACCATCGGAGACCTTGACTCAGACCGTGGCTTCTACGTCGAAGACGACGGCCCTGGCATCCCCGAAGGCGACCGAGGTCAGCTTTTCGAGCCGGGATACACGACTGATCAGGGCACGGGTCTCGGTCTGAATATCGTGAAACAGATCGCCGATGCTCACGGTTGGCAAGTAACTGTCTCTTCCGGTAGTACGGGCGGGGCGCGATTCGAATTCACAGGTGTCGAGTTCACTGACGAACCTCATTCCTCGTCGAGGACAGCCGACGACACGCAGGATGCAGACCCGGAGGAATCCGATAAGTGACGATACATCGAGCAACGCAGGAGGGGTATTGATTGTCGACGATAATCAGGGCCTCGCCGATCTGATGGCTGTATAGCTCCGGGATGAGTATCTTGTCGAGGTCGCATATAATGAAGAGGAGGCACTCGAGATCTTTGATTCTACGATCGATGTTGTCCTCTTGGACCGGCGGATGCCTGGACTGTCTGGTGACGAGGTGCTCAAGCGCATCCGTGAGCAAGAGATGGGAACGCGTGTCGTGATGGTCTCGGCGGTGACACCTGATTTCGACGTTATCGGGGTGGGATTCGATGACTACATCACCAAACCGGTTGGGGAAGCCGAGATCCGTGACGTGGTCGAGCGAATGCCAAACCCGGGAACGGTATGATGAAACGGTAGACGACCTCTACCGGTTGCTTCAGACGAAGGCGGTCCTTGAAAATGAGATAGCGGAGTCAGACCTCCAGCCGAATGACGAATACCGGCGACTCGTGGAACAAATTGATGACTCCAAGAACAGGCAGATGTTGACTCTACCGGGTTCGAAGACGATGATTTTGACGCGGCATTCCGTGACCTGTGAGTTACTCTCGGACGCCTCTATAGCCCCCACTCGCGCGCTTGACGACGAATCTGTCACGTCAAAGCCCCGCTCCAAACCCTGGGAGTGAGTATATTCCGCTTGAGTTCTCGGGCGTTTCGTTCTCCAAGTACTCTACAGAATCTCATTCATAAATCACCTGCCAAAAGAGACAGGATTGGACTGACTACCTATGCATTGAGATCCGCGGTCTCAACTTTTGTTGATACCGGCGGCCACTGAGGGTTCGGTTATTCAGAGTGCCGCCGCGCCGGCAGTGGACCGCGAGCAGTCCGAAAGCGACCCGGAAACTAGACGCGGCGACGACGGGTTCGACGACGCTCGGTCCGACAGTCACGTCGACAAGAACGACTGAAAGACACCGATTCCGCCGGCGATGAGTCGGGTGGCAAGGGTTCCATCAGGCATGGTCACCAGACCAAGTCGAAACCGTTCGTGCCGAGGCCGAACGAAGAGAAGACACGGAAACACCGCTCGACAGTCGTCCTAGGACAGCGTACCGAGCGCTCAAGCAACGGCGGGAGGGGCGGACAGAAACAGTACGACGTCTCGGAGCGGAACGACCCGCAGATGGTGTTAGGAGACCCGAAGAGAAAGCCTCGCGCGCTTCAGCGATATCAACGTTGCTGGTCTGTCGGCCGGACGAGCATCTCGTTGACGCTGACGTGCTGCGGTTGGGTCACGGCGTACGTGATCGCGCGTGCGATATCCTCGCTCTGGAGCGGCGTCATCGAGTCGAGCAGGCCCGCTTCGAGCTGTTCTTTGATCTCGTCGTCCGGAATGTGATCCGGGAGTTCGGTGTCGACCGCGCCCGGTTCGATGATCGTCGTTCGGACGCCTTCGGTGGTAACCTCCTGACGAAGGGCTTCGGTGAACGCGTTGACCCCGAACTTCGTCGCGTTGTATCCGGAACTGTTCGCGTTCGCGTTCCGACCGGCCGTCGACGAAATGTTGACGATGTGACCAGCGCCCTGTTCTTGCATCACCGGAAGGGCGGCGTGGGTGAGGTTCATCAACCCCAGCAAGTTCACTTCGACCATCTGCCGGAAGTTCTCGCGGTCGGCGCGCTCGACGGGTTCCAAGAGCATCACGCCCGCGTTGTTCACGAGGATATCAATCGATCCGAACGCGTCGAGCGTCGATTCGACGAGTGCGTCGATGTCATCTTCCGCTGTGACATCGGTCGGGACGGACAGCGCAGTCCCTCCGTCCGCCTCGATGTTGTCGGCGAGCGCGTCGAGTTCGTTCTCGCGACGAGCAGCGAGGACAACGCTCGCGCCCCGGGAAGCCAGAGCTTCGGCCGTGGCCTCGCCAATCCCGGACGACGCGCCGGTCACGATCGCTACCTGTTCGTCGAGGTCAGAACTGGGATCCGTTGACATCACCATTCGCCACGGGGCAGGCGGAAATAACCGTACTGCTAGCAGTACCGAGCAGGGCTACCGACACACGTATCCCGCGAGACCGTGGAATGCGGCCGTTCGGCCTGAGCGCGACGATTCGGTGTCGCGAGGCGGCTCGGTGGACGAGCAATGCCGATACGGTCGACCCTACGCCTCGCGGCTGTTATCCACGGGTGCCCGTCCGCAGATGCTCACGAGGTCGTGGAGGTCGTCGATCTCGTAGGTCGGGTGACAGGTGAGTTCCGTCGATCGCCGGTGAGGTCGACGGATGAACGCGGAGTCGATGCCGGCGTTGTCGGCCGCGCGGATGTCGGACTCGTTGTCGCCGACGAATATCGCCGTCTCGGCGTCGAGCGCGTCGAGCGCACGTTCGAGATAGTACGGCGACGGCTTCTTTCGTGAGAGGCTCGCTATCGACGGTTCCCGACCGTAGGCGACCTCGAACCGGCCGGACAGTCCGAAGTGGTCGAGAACGGCGTCAACCGTCTCCTGCTGGTTCGAGGAGACGACGCCGAGCGAGGCGTCGAGGTAGCGAAGCGCGTCGACGTCCTCGTATGGGGTCTTCTGTCCGCTGCGCGCGGCGGCGATCTGTGCCGCCGCCGCGACCTCGTCGCGGATACGCCAGAATTCGGTCGGATCGAGGCCGTACCGCTCACAGATCGTCGATAGCGTCCCGGGGTCGACGCCAACGGCGACGTCGTCGACGTGAGCCAGATCCGGGTCTTCGACGCCGGCGCTTACGAACGCGTCCCACGCGGCCTCCCGGAGCGTGTCGAACGAGGTTCGTCCGACGAGCACTCCGTCCTTGTCGAGGACGACGGCGTCGTACACACGCTCGTGTCCGTCGGTAACGGGCAAAAACCTTTCACTATTGAGAGTACGCGCAGCTCGAGGCCGCCTGAGGTGAAATATCGCCCCGTGAGGGAGTATCTCACTCGACGCGACGACTCCCGCACTTTCAATACCCGGCCGGTCGAACTTTCGAACTGGACCATGGATATCGTTGATATTGCAGCGCCGGAATACGTCGAAGTGGAGGTCGATGAGCGGCTCGCAAAGGTCCGTTCTATCTTTGAGCGGGAGAATCCGAAAGGGATCGTCGTCGTAGAAGACGGCGAGTACGCGGGCGTCGTCGGCGAGAAACAGCTCATGCGCTCGCGGATGGAAGACGACACGAAGGTGTCGGCCGTGATGAAGCCAGCCCCGTCTGTCGATCGACACGAGGACGTCCGCGAGACGGCGCGACTCCTCGTCGAGGGAGACGTGAAGATCGCACCCGTGTACGAGGGCGAGAAGCTGTACGGGATCATCACGGTCGACCAGATCCTGGAGGCGGTCATCGACAGCCTCGATGCGATCACCGTCGCCCAGATCGCGACCGAGGACGTGATCGGGATCAGCGAGAAAGACAGCGTCGGGAGCGCGATCAACCGCCTCCGCGAGAACGGGATCTCGCGGCTGCCGACGCTCGACGAGGACGGACGGCTCGCGGGCGTCGTCACCACGAACGACATCGTCGAGTTCGTCGTCCGCGATCAGGAGCGACAGGGCAGCGGCGACCGCGCCGGCGACATCGACCGGATGCTCGACATCCCCGTCTACGACATCATGTCGAGCCCAGTCGTCACGGCGACCGCTGACGAGACCGCACAGGCTGTCGTCGAGCGGATGTTCGACAACGACATCTCCGGGCTGGTCGTCACGCCGGACGACGCCGACACCGTCGCCGGAATGGTGACCAAAACCGACGTGCTGCGCGCGCTCACGTTCACCGAGCAGGACTCGATGGACGTGCAGATCACCAACGTCGAGTTGCTCGATACGACCAACCGAGAACACATCGTCGAGTCCATCGAGCAGGTCGCAGACAAGTACGCCGCGATGCAGGTCATCCACGCGCACGTCCGCTTTCACGCGCACAAGGAGAAGCTCCGTGGCACGCCGCTCATCCAGTGTCAGATCCGGCTTCGGACGAACGAGGGCCAGGTCGGCGGCTCCGGTGAGGGATACGGCGCGGAACACGCGTTCCACGTCGCGCTCGACAAACTGGAGCGGAACGTCTTAGAGATCAAAGGCGTGAACGCGGACGAAGAGTACCGCGGGCAGCTCCTCCGCAAACTCGGCGAGTTGTAGCCGGGACCCCTCCGTTTTGTCGCGCTTGAGACGACGTCTGTCGGCGCTCGCACCGATCACGCGTCCCGCCTCGCGAGCACCGCAGCCGCGAGCAGTGCGGTAACGCCGACCGCGCCACCGAACCCGGGGACACTCCCGTCGGTCGTCGGCGTTCCGCCACCCGACCCGCCCCCACCGTCCACGTCACCAGATCCGCTCTCGGTTTCGGCTCCGCCGTCGCTGTCGCTTGCGCCCCCGGCCGAGTCGTCCGTCCCGTCCGCTCCGTCGGTGGCGTCTGCCGGCGTGTTCTCGGACGCGTCTCGACCGGGGTCGTCCGGGGCCGCCGTCCCGTTCGCGGTGGTGTTCTCCGGCTCGTCCGGTTCTTCGGTGGTGGGGGGAGCGATTCCGCCGCCTCCGCCTCCGCCTCCACCGCCGCCACCGCCGCCACCGGCCGTCGTCTCGTCGTCTCCGCTCACGACCGAGAACGAACGGGTCCGCGTGTCGTGGGGCGTCGACGCGGTCGCGTCGTACTGGCCGGTCGAGGCGTCGTCCGCAACCGAGATCGAGAACGTCGTCGTCCGGTTCTCGCCCGCTGGCACGCCGGAGAACGTGCGTGACTGTGAGCTTCCGCTCGGAGAGACAGCGAGCGAGACGGTCACGTCCCCGCGCGATCCGCCGGCGTTCTCGATCGTGACCGCGAAGTCGCCGCTGGAGCCCCGTTCGATCTCACTCGGCCCGGTGAACTCGGTAATGGCAAACTCCGGCGGGAGCGAGAGCGCGAAGTTCGCGCTCACAGAGCGGTTCGCCGGCAACGAGATCGTTCGCCGCTCGTCCGCGTACCCGTCGGCCGACGCGGTCACGCGGTACTCGCCGCGATCCGTTTCAAGCGAGTACGACCCACCGGAATCGGTCGTGTTGGACGCCGTCCCGGCAGTCACCGTCGCGCCCGCGATCGGCTCGCCCCCATCCGCCGCGGTTACCGTGCCGGAGAGCGTGGCGGGCAGCGGATCGAGTTCGATCGGCTGGGAGGTCGTACGGTTCGGCTCGATCACCACGTCCGTCTCGTTCGCCGAGGCGAAGTCCGTCGCGTTCGCAGAGAGGCTATACGTCCCTGGTCTGAGGGTCGTCTCGTACGCCCCGTCGTCGGTCGCCGTCGCCGTCGACACAGTCGCGTTCGTCTCATTTTGGACCGTTACGATCGCGTCCGTCGGCCCCGACAGCCCGTCGGTCGCACCGACGACGCCCGCGAGCGTGCCGTTCCGGAGCGAGAGAGAAAGGTTCGCTGTCGCGGTGTCCCCGGAGCCGCTCAGATTGACGGTCGCGGTCGCCGGTGCGTACGTCGCGTTGCTCGCCGTGACGTTCAGCTCCGCTGCCGGCACGTTGACCGCGTACGTTCCGCCCGCGTCGGTGCTCGCCTCGCCGACGACCTCGGTCCCATTCCGGACGACGACGTCGACGTCCGCGAGCGTCGCGTCCGTCGCTTCGTCGGTGACCGTGCCGTTCACCGTGCCGACGGCCGCGGCGACGCGGATCCCGGCCGCCGTCTCGTCGTCCGGCGAGGCGATCGACAGCGTCGTCACGCCGGTGCCGAACGCGTCCGGGACGGTCCCGTTCAGCGTCACGCTCGCGGCGTCGCCCGAGTTGAGCGAGACGTTTGCGTCGTCGAGCGTTCGCGTGTCGCTCTCGTTTTCGGGGTCCGTCAGTCGGAGCGAGACGGTTCGGTTGTCGCCGGCGATCACGCCCCAGTTCGTCGCGTTCGCCGTCGCTTCGAGCGTCGCGTTCCGCTCGACTATCGCGGGCGCGGAGACGTTCGTCACCTCGTAAAACGCCGTGTCGACGACGTCGACGGCGGCGGTCGCGTTCGAGTCGTCGGTGTACACGCCGTGCTCGTACGTCGCGTTCGTCGGCGTGTCGGTGGGGACGACGTACTCGAACGACACCGTTGTCTCCTCGCCGGAGTCGAGAGAGACGGTTCGATTGTCGCCAGCGGTGCCGTTGAACCGGTAGTCGACGGTCCCAGCCCCCGGATCGAGGCCGGTGTTGTTGATTGTCGCGGTCGCCTCGATCGTCGCTCCCGGCGCGGTCTCCGCGGGTGCCTCGAAGCTCGTGACCGTCAAGTTCGAATCCGGTTCCGTGATCGCCGACACCGCGGCGTACGCGTCGACGATCCCGGTCCCGTAGTCCGCGTCCGGGTCCGTGGCGTCCGAGGGGTGGTCGGCCGTGTCCCGGAGGGTGTCGTACAGCTCGTCGTCACCGACGTCTCGCGTGCTCGCCGAGATCATCAGAGCGACGGCGCCGGAGACGTGTGGCGCAGCCATCGAAGTGCCTGATTTCGTTCCGTAGGTGCCGCCGGGTTCGGCCGAGTCCACGCCGACGCCGGGTCCCGTCACGTCCGGTACGACGTACTCGTCGGGCCACTCTGCGGGAGCGTCGCTCCCCCATGTGTCGCTCGTATTGATCCGTTCGCCGCCAGAAAAGGAGGCGACGTCGCGGTTCGAATCGACGGCTCCGACAGCGAGAGAGTCGTATACGTTTCCGGGGGTACTCGACGGTTCGGTGTCGGTGTTCCCCGACGACGCAACGACGACCTTTCCGGTACTCCGAGCGTTCCTGACCGGATCGATGAACTCCGAGTAGTATCCGTCGGCTCCGAGACTCATTTGGAGCACGTCCACCTCCGAATCTTGCGTCGCATGTTCCATGCCGCCGAGAATGCGCGTGAACGTCGTCGATCGATCGTCGTCAGGAAACACCTTGATGGCGTGAACCGACGCGTTGGGAGCGACGCCGATCGCGGTCCCGCTCGCGTTGCCACCGGCGACCGTCCCTGCGACGTGCGTCCCGTGGCCGTTCAGGTCATACGGGCCGTCGTCGTTCTCGATCACGTTCCCGTTCTCGTCGATCTCCGCCCACCCGCTCACCGTCAGGTCCGGATGGTCGGGGTCGACACCCGTGTCGAGTACGGCGACCGTCGTGCCCCCACCCCGAGTGTCGAACTCCGCCCACACCTCGGGCGCGCGAACCATCTCGACGCCGTAGGTCGCGTCGACCGACGCGGTGGAGACGGTCTGGGCGGTCGGCGTCGGCGAGTCGAGCGATCCGGCCGTGGGTCCGGACCCGCCATCCCCCGCGCTCGCCGCCGCGGTGTCGAGTTCGACGCGGAAGTTCTCGTGGACGCGCTCGACGCCGGGAACGTCGAGGAGCCGGTCGATCGGCACGCGGTCGGTGTCGACCGTGACCAGCTTCGCGTTCGCGAGCCAGAAGTCCCGGTCTACCGAGATCGCACCGTTACCAGCCGCGAACCGGTCGAACTCGGCCTGCGCCCCATCGGCGTTCGTTTTGAGGTCGGCCGTCGAGACGCCGGCCCCTCCGTTCGCCCGGCTCCGTTCGATCTGTGCGGTATCCTCGAACCGCACGACGACCTCCACCGTCCCGTTCGCCGACCGGAGTCCAGGTCCGATCGCGTTCCGGTCGGTGCGCGAGCCCCCGTCGACGGCGGCCGGGTGTGAGACGGACGGTGCGGTCGTCTCGTCGCCGATCGAGTCGTCCGCTCCCGCCCCGATACCGTTCCCATCGGCGGCGACATCCGTGCCGC
This sequence comes from Halorubrum sp. BV1, assembly GCF_000746205.1. Lineage (NCBI taxonomy): Archaea > Methanobacteriati > Methanobacteriota > Halobacteria > Halobacteriales > Haloferacaceae > Halorubrum > Halorubrum sp. BV1. The sequence continues at coordinate 145,668 of NZ_JQKV01000001.1, read as the reverse complement.
CGATCGGTTCGAGGCCGGCCGCGACCGCCGCCGGCGTGACGGCCGCGGCGAGGACGCACGCGACGACGAGACCCACAGCCACGGTCAGTGCGCGGTCCCTCCGATCGCTCATTGATCAGTAGCCGGTCGCGGCGAGGTTAAATTTCACGTCCGAACGAAAACACAAAAATGACAACAGAGTTGTATGAATCGCCGATCAGGCGTCGGTCCCCTCGGCGAGGCCGTCGGCCACGATCTGGAACGCCGCCGACTCGCCGGCGGGCTTCGACCGGTGTTTCTCCAGCGTCGCCCGGCGGTTCCCCCCTCTGAAGCGGTCGACGCGGACGATCGCACCTGTCCAGTGGTTGAGCGTGTTGCCGCCGAGCGCGCGGTCCCGGTCGCTGTCCGGATCGCTGAACACCTGATTCGTGATCACGACGGCCAAGTCGTGTCTGCGGGCCAGAGAGAGGAGGTGTGTCACCTGTTTCGCCACCGCTCGGAGCGAGTCTCCCGTCTCGACGTCGTCGGCGCGTTCGAGACGGTAGAAGCCGGTAGCGGAGTCGACGACGATCAAGTCGACCTCCGGTGCGAGCTCCGCCGCGTCGCGGACCGCCTCGCGCTGGTCGTCGAAGTCGTACGCCTCCGTGATGATCACCCGCGAAGCGATCTCCTCGACCGTCTCGTCGGTGTCCGAACGGTCCAGCCGGCCCGAGGCCACCTGCTCAAACCGGTCGATCGAGAGCCCCTCGGTGTCGACGTAGAGCGCGCGGTCGCCGCCGGCCGCGACCTCGACCGCGGCCGCGAGCGCGAGGTTGGTCTTCCCCGCAGCGGGCGGTCCGTACACCTGCGTGACGACGCCGCGCTCGAACCCGCCGTCCAACAGGTCGTCGACCGGGCCGCAGCCGGTCGGGATCGGATCGGTCACGTCGGAGTCTCAACCGCGCTCGTACTTAAACGGTCGATCGCGGCGGGCCGCATGCTGGCGAGGACGGAACACGATCACATGCTGTCGGGGACGAAACAGAATGCGTCGTCGCGGCCGCGAGCCGACAGAAGTCACTCGTCGTGTGGAGAGTACGTGAGAAATCGGAATCGGTCGCCGATCGCGTCGAGCGACGCCGGGATCCGGTAGTTAGTTACGGACGAGGTTCGTCGCTCGGGGTCCCTTGGGCGAGGACTCGATGTCGAACTCCACTTCCTGGCCCTCTTCGAGGTCCGGGCCGCCGACGTCTTCCATGTGGAAGAACACGTCTTCGTCGTCGTCGAGGTCGCCGTCGTCAGTCGAGATGAAACCGTAGCCGCCAGTGTCGTTGAAGAAATCAACCTTACCGTTTGCCATTGCAAACAAACGTACTGCCCGTTCGGGGATAACCCTTGCGAGGGTCACGGTACCACGGACTGTGGCGGCCGATCGTCACGTTCGATACGCGTTGTTTGACACGACCGAGAGGCGTGGACCGCCGAAATCGGTCGTGCTCACCGCGTGCGATCAGCCGCGAGGTTCATTTACGAGCGTCCACGAACCTGTACGTACCCAATGGATCGCCGCAGTTACATTCGATCGGTCGCCGGTGCGGCCGGCGTCGCCGCAAGCGCTGCGACCGCCGGCTGTCTCGGAGCGCTCGGGTCCTCCGGAGCCGAGGGAACGGTGCTCGGCCCTCCCGAGCAAGACCTGAGCGAGGCCTCCCACCCGAGTTACGGAGACGAGATGCCGAACGTCACCGTCCCCGACCCGATCACCGGCGAGGACGTCACCGTCGCGGACTACGAGGGCGAGCGCGCAGTGCTGTGGACCTCCTTTTACACCAATTGTCCCGACGGCGTCTGCCCGGCGCTCATCCTCCGACTCCGCAGAGCGCAGGCGGCCGCCGCCGAGGGCGGGTACGGAGACGAACTCGCGCTTCTCGCGCTCACGTTCGACCCCGAGCGCGACACGCCCGACGTGCTCCGCGAGTACGCCGGCCAGCAGGGCGTCGACGCCGACGCCGAAAACTGGCACTTCCTCCGACCCGAGAGCTACGAGGCGGGCCAAACGCTTCTAAAAGAGAAGTTCGGACTCGTGATCGAGAAGATCGACTCGCAGTACGAGGGCTTGGAGTACCAGTTCCCCCACTACGGGCTGATCCTCCTCGCGAACAAGCAGGGGATCGTCGAACGCGCGTACCCGAGGGGTCCGCAGACGGACATCGAGGCGCTCGTCGACGACGTCGAGCGGGTGGTCACCGCGTGAGGCGACGAGACCTGTTGGCCGGACTCGCGAGCGTCGGGGTGCTCGGCGGCGCGGGTGCAGTCGCGACCGGCGGGGTCCCCAACTCGCTCGGCGGCGGAGCCTCAAGCGGGGAGTCCGATACCCTCGGCGAAAACGATTCTGACGGCAGCGAGACCGACGACAATGCACAAGAGCCGATCGAGCCGGTGACGATCGACACTATCGAGGCACCCGGTAGCCGCGACGGAGAGGTAACGCTCCCCGCGCCCGATACACCGACGTTCGTTGACTTCTTCGGAACGTGGTGTCCACCTTGCGCCGAGCAGATGCCGGCGCTCGCCGAGGCCCACGATCGGATCGGCAACGAAGTACTGTTCGTTTCGGTGACGACCGAAAACGTCGGCGAAGTAGTCAGTGAGGAGACGATCGCCGACTGGTGGCGCGAGCACGACGGCGACTGGCTCGTTGCGGCCGACACGAGCGCTGAGCTCGCAGCGAGACTCTCGATCAACGGCTACCCGAGCGCCCGCGCCATTGACGCGACGGGTCGCGTGCGCTGGGCGACTTCCGGGACGCATACGACGGAGGAGTTCGTCAAAGGGATCGAAAGGGCGCTCGACGGATGAACCGACGGATCGACCGATGACGGACGTCTCCATCGCGACCAACGTTCCGTTCGCGCTGGCGGCCGGCGTGGCGACGTTCTTTTCCCCGTGTGCGTACCCGCTGTTGCCGGGATACGTCGGCTTCTACGTGAACTCCGTCGACGCCGAGAACGCGTCAGTGTTCGGAGCGGGGGTCCGCGGGATCGCGGCCGCGACCGGTGTGCTCGCGACGTTCGCGCTGCTCGCGGGTGCCACCGTCCGCGTCGGGTACTCGACGCTCTCGAACATCACCGTCTTCGAGACGCTCGTCGGTGTGCTTCTCGTCGTCTTCGGGCTGCTCGTGGCCGCCGATCGGGCCCCGTCGCTCTCCGTTCCGCTCCCGAAGCGCCGCGCCGGCGTGCTCGGATTCGGCGTGTTCGGCGTGGGGTACGCCCTCGCCGGTGCCGGCTGCGTCGCACCGGTGTTCCTCGGCGTCGTCGCCCGCGCGATCGCGCTTCCGACGGAGACCGCGGTGCTCGTCGTCGGCGTCTACGCCGGCACCGTCGCCGTCCTGATGGCCGCGACCACGGTCGCGACGGGAGTGGGACTCGTGAGCAACACCACCCGAGTGATGGCACACGCCGGCCTGCTAAAACGCGTCGCGGGCGCGGTGATGGTGCTTGCGGGGATCGGACAGCTGTACCTCGCGCTCGTCGTCTACTGACGGGCGACGTGCTCGACAGACGAACTGCGCGCGCTGCGGAGACATCGAGACCGTCGCCACACCGTGCCCAGCATTGAAATACGATACGGGAGAATCACCACGCAGCCGAACCCGACGGCACACAGCCGGCACAGACGGGTCGGTCCCCGCACATGAATCTCGATCAGTTCACCGCCGCGAACGCACCGACGGACAGCGCAGACCCCTTCCAGCGCGAGAACAGCTACACCCTCGACGTCGACGTCGACGGCACCGTGATGGCGAAGGCCGGATCGATGATAGCGTACACGGGAGACGTGTCGTTCACCGGAAAGGCCTCCGCCGAGGGAGGAATTACCGGCTTCCTCAAGCAGGCCGCCACCGGCGAGGGAACGCCGATCATGGCGGTCGAGGGAGCGGGTCACGTCTACTTCGCCGACGGCGGCAAGAAGGTACAGGTCCTCGAACTGGACGCAGACGAGTCGATCACGGTCAACGGCGAGGATGTGCTCGCGTTCGAGGAGTCGCTGTCGTACGAGATCAGCACGATAGACAGCCTCGCCGGCTCGTTCGCCGGCGGCTTCAGCAACGTCTACCTCCAAGGTCCCGGCTACGTCGCGGTGACGACCCACGGCGACCCGATCGTCTTGGAACCCCCGGTCGCGACGGATCCGAGCGCGACCGTCGCGTGGAGCGGTACCTCGCCGAGCGTCGAGGTAAACCGTAGCCTCTCTGACATGGTCGGCCAGGAGTCCGGCGAGCGGTACCAGATGCGGTTCGACGACTCCGACGGGATCGTCGTCGTCCAACCGTACGAAGAACACGTCTGAACGCGGGCGACGATGGACAAAGCCGCCGAGAACGGCCCCGACTCCACCGCCGATGAAGGCCCGAAACAAGAGTCAGACGACGACTCGTCCGGCGTTCTCACGCGATCCAAGACGGTCGTCACGGAGGCGGCCGGCGTCGTCGTCGACGCCGTGATCGACGTCCTATGAGAGGGTCCGACGACGGGACGCCGGCGCTCGTCGCCCACCGCGGGTTCGCGGGCGAGAATCCGGAGAACACCGTCGCGGCCGTCGAAGCGGCGACCGCGACTACACCGACCGGGACGGCGGACGAGGCCGCGGCGAGCGGAACGAACCGCCGTCGAGCCGACTGGATCGAGGTCGACGCCGTCCCCACGGCCGACGGTGACGTGGTCGCCCTTCACGACGTGGAGCTGTCGGGGAGTGACCGCGGGGTGGACGGTCTCACTGACGCGACGGGCGTCGTCTGGGAGACCGACACAGAGACGGTCACGAGCGCGACGGTGTTGGAGAGCAGCGAGACCGTCCCGCTTCTCGCGGACGTGTTCGACGCCGCCCCTCCGGACATCGGCGTGAACGTCGAACTCAAGAACCCGGGACGACGCGACCTCCGGCCGGGCGAAAAGCTGGAGAGAGAGGCGCTCGCGGAGCGGACGGCAGTCTGGCGGCCGTTCGTCGAGCGCGTGCTCGACGTCGTCGACGACTACGGACACGACGTCCTGTTCTCGTCGTTCTGTGAGGGCGCGCTCGCGGCGGTCAGAAAGCTGTCTTCGGTTCCGGTCGCGCCGCTTTTGTCGGGGTCGATCGGCGACGGGATCGCGATCGCTCGCGCGTGCGACGCGGAGGCGGTTCACCCGCCGATCGACGCGGTTCGGGGGACGCCGTTTTTCGACGCCGCGCGGTTCGGTCACGCCGACGACCTCGTCTCCGTCGCGCACGCGGACGACCGCGCGGTGAACGTCTGGACCGTCGAGACCTGGTATCAGGCCACTCGGCTCGCGTCGGTCGGCGTCGACGGGATCATCGCCGATTACTCGACGGTGCGTCCCCGCTGAGTCTGCGATGGTCGCGACCACAGACGCTCGCAGCCGGTCCCGAGTCGCTCACTGCGCCGCCAGCCACTCGGCGAACCCGCCCGTGAGGAATTCGACGTAGTCGACGACCCCGAGGTATAGCGAGACGGCGACGACGACGACGATCGGGACGCGGACGATCCAGATCCACGCGTTGCCGAAGGGTCCGAGGTCGCCGATCCCCTGCGAGAGTTCCTCGCGAGCGATGTCGGGGACCACCCAGCCGACGAACAGCGCGAGGAGCAGCGACCCCAACACGAGGAGCACGCCGTCGGCGAGCAGATCGAAGAGGTCGAGGAAGATCAGGTCGATGGTCACCGGCACGCCGAGGAGGAAGACGGCGACGCCGAGCGCGGCCGACGCCGGGACCCGCGAGACGCCGAGCTCGTCGATCAAATAGGAGACGAGCACTTCGAGGATGCTGATCGCAGAGGAGAGCGCCGCGATTCCGACCATTCCGAAGAAGACGACGCCGAGGACGCGGCCGCCGGGGATCCCGGCGAACGCCGTCGTGAGGCTCACGAAGATTCCCCCCGGTCCGCCCGAGCCGGGTTCGAGACCGGCCGCAAAGAGGAATGGGAAGACGACGAATCCGACGAGCACCGCGACCAAGGTGTCGAGGCTCGCGATCACGCCCGCGTCAGCGACGAGGTTTCGGTCCTCACCGAGGTACGAGGCGTAGGTGATCATCACGCCCATCCCGAGCGAGAGGGTGAAGAAGGCCTGCCCGGCCGCGGCCGGGAGGATGCTCGTCCAGTTGGCGATGAGGTACCCGAAATCCGGCGAGAGGTAGTAGCTGTACGCCGCCGCCGACGCGTCGAGGGTGAAGCCGTAGGCGGCGAGGCCGACGAGAAGCACGAGGATCGCCGGCACCATGATCTTCACGCCGATCTCGATGCCGCGGCGGACGCCGGCGGCAATGATGCCGATGACGAGCGCCATGAACACGGCGTGGAAGAGCAGGGTGTCGATCCCGGTGGCGACGGTGCCGAAAAGCGCCTGCGCCTCGCCGGTATCGGCGATCGCGTAGCCGTCGAGAACGCCGATGAGCGTGTAGCGCAGGAACCAGCCGGCGACGACGCTGTAGTACGATAAGATGACGAAGCCGATGGCCACGAACAGCCAGCCGAGATGGTTCCACGCGCCGCTGCCGAGGGCGCGGATCGCGCCGACGGGATTCAGCTCAGTGCGTCGTCCGATCACGAACTCGACGAGGATCGCCGGGAGGCCGATCAGCGCGACGAACAGCAGGTAGACGAGGAGAAACGCCCCGCCGCCTTCCTGTCCGGTGATGAAGGGGAACCGCCAGATGTTCCCGAGCCCGACCGCGCTGCCGACCGCGGCGAGGATGAATCCCGCCCGTGTCGCCCATGTCTCGCGTGCCATGTGTGTCGTATCGGCGACCCCGGACCGTCTAAAACGTGTCTCTCCGGCGCTCTAACCAGTAACGAACGACGATGAACGATCGGTCCGAGGCGTCGGGACCGTGAATTTAATACTCGGACGGGAACCTCACGGAGTATGGAACGCGTAGACGTCGCTATCGTGGGGGGCGGGCCGGCAGGCTCCGCCGCAGCGCACGCCGCCGCGACCGGCGACGCGGATGCCCTCGTCTTGGAGAAGGGGGTACCGCGGGACGATCGGGACCGACTCGGTCCCGACTCGACAGACGCCGCCGGGATCTTGGATTACTGGGTCGATATCATGGGTATCCACCCCGACGAGTTCGACGACGGCGTCCTCCAGCGAGAGCTGAACCGCGCCGAGTTCCGCGGTCCCGACGAGGCCGCGACGCTCACGTCGACCGGAATCGACTCCTCGTACGACCGGTTCGGCTACACCTTCCACCGCGCGCGGTTCGACGACTGGCTCCGCGACCGGGCGGAAGACGCCGGAGCCGAGTACCGCGCCGGGGTGTCCGTCCGCGGCGTCGACACCGATCTGTCGGTCGATCGCGGCGCTGCCGACGCCGATCATCCCCGCCACGTCGTCGAACTCGCCTCCGGTGAGTCGATCGGAGCCGACTTCGTCGTCCTCGCCGACGGTCCCCAGCGCACGGTCACGAACCGCGTGCTCAACGAGTACCTGCCCGACGACGCGCCCGCCTCAGAGCGGCTCGCCTCGCGGACGGCGAACCACATCGCGTATCAGGAGTACCGCCGGGTTCCCGAAGCGGTGTACGAGGAGGTGAACGACGCCATCGTCTTCTGGTGGGGCGTCATGCCCGGCGAGACCGCGTACCCGTGGATCTTCCCGAACGCGGACCACGTCTGTCGGATCGGACTCACGATGCCGATCGGCTTGGACATCGACGAGTTCGACCGCGACGCGTACGCGCTGCTCGACTCCGACGACGACTCGATCCCGCAGGGCGGCGAGTACATCCGGCGATTGCTGGAGTGGCAGTACGGCGACGAGTACGACATCGATGAGGCGTTTCCGATCGTCGAAGACGCCGGCAAGCGCGACGGTACGGAGACGTACCCGATATCCTCGACGCGTCCAATCGATTCTCCGACGGACGCCGGGATCGCCGTCGCCGGCGGCGCGATGGGAACGACCTCCGCCTTCCACGAAGGGGGCGACCACGTCGCGGTCCGCACCGGCGCGATCGCGGGCGAACTGGCCGCCGCCGGCGATCTCGGGTCGTACAACCGACGATGGAAAGAGGCCATCGGCGACGAGATCGTCCGGAACGTGACGATGGCGGACATGGTCGCCGAGTACGATCCGGACGACTGGAACCGGATCATCGGCGCGGCCGACGCGATGCTCGCGGCAGAGAGAGGAGATGACCTGCTCTCACAGCCGTACCGCTCCGGCTGGGAGTCTGTGAAGCTGCTTTTGTCGTACAAGTGGAACAAGCGCCGCGTGGCGAAGAACTACGTCGGCATCGACGAGAGCGAGTACGTCTACTGACCGAGCAGCCGGAGCCGTCGGCTTCCTCTCCCCGTTCGTCGCTGCGTCACCGGATCACCGGCGCGGTCAGCTCCCGCGGCTCGGTCGAGATCCCGTCGACCGCGACGGGATCGACCTCGTGTGTCGGCCACTGACCCGTCTTCGTGAGCGTCTCGGTCCGATCGGCCGCGACGAGGTGGGTGTTCTCGCTTTTCGCGCCCTGCACCGTGGGGTTCCACGCGTAGCCCATCGGACGGGTGACCGGTTCGTCGCTCTCGGGCGTCGCGATCCACTCGCGGCCCGCGAAGCCCGCTGCGCCGCCCTGATGGTGTTTGCGCCACTCGCCCGGATGTCCCACGGCGTCGTACGCCTCGCGGATCGCCGCGAAGACGTCCGCGGCGGTGCCGTCGCCCGCAGCGGCCGCCTCCGTTGCGGCGAGCGCGGTCGCCTCGACGCGGGCGGCCGCCCGATGTCGCTCTTCCAGCCACTCCGGCGCGTCGAAGGCGACGGTGCGCGTGAGCGAGGCGTACAACCCCGCGCGCTCGGCGGTGATAGAGACCAGCGCGTAGTCGCCGAGCGTCGCGTCTGTCGGCGTGAAGTGTCGGTACGCCTGCGCCCGCTCGCCGCCGCCGACGAGCACGACCGGGGTGTTCACGTCTCGGGACGAAAGCGAGATGTCGATGCCGGCGGCGACCTCGTACTCCGGGTCGTCCGGTTCGAGATTCCGGCAGACGGTTTCGAGGGCGGCGGCCGCCTCACGACCCAGCTCGCGGTAGCGTTCGACGTCGTCGTCGGTGAGCGGCTGTCGGAGGCGACCGCCGTCGACGCGGTCGAATCCGGGAACGTCGAAATCGGCGGCCGCGGGAGCGGGCGACCGGTCGGCGATCGCATCGGCGAGCGACGCGCCGTGCCACGGGAACGATTCGACGTCGAACCGGTCTGGCAGTTCTTCGTCGGCGAGCCTGTCGGCTTCAATGTTGTCTGTGATCACGCGGAGTTCGCCGTCGTAGCCGGCCGCGGCGATACCGATATCGGCATCGCCGTCGACGACGTTGTCGCCGCCGGTGAGCCACGCGAAGCCGTTCGGCTTGGCGAACCAGATCGCCTCGAGTCCGCGACGATCGAGGTACTCGTCGAGCCTGTCGGTGCGAGCGGAGAGATCGACCATGCGAACTCACACGACCGTCGATCACAAAAAGGCGGTCGAAAGCGCGTCGATGGGGACCACGTATGGGCAGACAGCGGCGCTCGGATCGAGTGACCGCGACCCACCGCGGGAGGGCGAAACGAAAGGTTCAATTATATCCCCCGGATACCACGAGATGCGATTGAACGCCCCGCGGGTTGGTAGTCTAGTCCGGTTATGACACCTCCTTGACATGGAGGAGGCCGGCGGTTCAAATCCGCCCCAACCCATTTCTGTCGACACCGCAACCGTGAGCGACCGCGAGCGGTCCGCGGGTCACCGTCGGTATCGCGATTGCTCACTGGTCCGTGTTGGGTCACGGGTTCCGAAATGACTATGCACGGGACCGACAAATCAGCCCGCATGGACTGGCCACACGACCCCGACGGAGAACAGGGGAGCGAGGGAGGACGGAAGTACGGCCACGCCGTCCTCGCGAAGAAGATCGACGAGGAAGAGGACTTCCCGCTGACGGCGACGGAGTACGTCGAGCAGTACGGGGATCACCCCGTCCGGATCGACTTCGAGACCGTCGTTTCCGTCGAAGAGATATTCGACAGCGTCGAGAAAGCGGAGTTCGCGGATTTCGTGGAGTTCCACCAAGAACTCGGACGAGCGATGCGCGAGAACGGCTACTGGTTTTACGAGGGCGCAGAGCAGTTCGTTAGCGGCGACGCCTGAGGCGAGTTGACCCGCGTTTCGCGGTGAGTCGCTGTCCTGCTGCTCGGGTCAGGCCCCGACATACGTCTCTCCGAGGAGCTTAGCGAGCAGACCGACCGTCGCGAGCCCGAGCGCCGCCGCGAAGGCGACGACGAGTCCCGTGAGGAGGTCGACCCCGCCGCCCACCTGTTCGACGACGAAGTTGACGGCCAGCCCGCCGGAGACCACGAACAGCGCGACGCCGCCGAGGTTCGCGAGCGTCGACGTGCCCTCGGGCACGGCGTCGGAGTTCAGGAGATACAACACGACGGCGATGGCGAAGGGGGTGCCCACGGTGCCCAGCGCGAGGACGAGCACGAGCTGGCCGAGGACCTCGCCGCCGATGAACGCCCCTGGAGCGGAGAGCAGCGCGACCGCCACGAGTAGCCCGCGGTACCGCGGGTCCTCGACCGTCGTGTCCCAACCGAGCTTGTCCGCGACGAGGAAGGGGGGAACGAGCGTGTTGCCGCCGAGCGTCGAGACGGCCGCGCCGCCGAGTCCGAGCAGGAACAGCCACTGAGCGGCCGAACCGGCCAGGGGACCGAGCGCCTGTGCCGCGCCCACCGTCGAGAGGGACGGGTCGGTGAGGACGCTCGCGGTGACCAGGAACGTCGCCACGCTGTAGACCCCGAACGCGACGAGCATGGAGGCGACCACGTCGACCGTCGCGAGACCGTACTCACTGCTGGTCCACCGGCGCGCGCGCATCGTATACGAGTGCATGGTGATGAGCGTGATGTGGACCGCGCCGCCGAGGATGCCCGCGGCTACGACGCCGCTTCCGGTGGGGAGCGTCGGAACGAGTCCGGACAGTGCTCGTGTGGGGCTGATCGGGACGACGAAAAGCGACGCGACGAACGCGACGACGACGGCGGTGACGAGCGCCTTGGCGACGAACTCGACGAATCTGTACCCTTTGCCCGCGAGCCCCCCCACGAGGACGAGCGCCCACACAGCGCCGCAGATCCGCGCGTCGACGCCCGTGATGGTCGCCGAAACGGTCGCCACGGTTTTCATTATCACCAACTGTGCGACGCCGGCGGCGATGACCACGTCGGCGACGAGGATCCACGCCCACCACTCGCCGAGGTGGCGCTCGACGACTTCGACGATACCGCGCTCGGACAAGAGCCCCAGCCGCATCGCGAGGTACTGCGCGAGCGTGCCCGCCACGGCCGACAGGACGACAACCCAGAGCAAGGCGTAGTCGAAGCGCGCACCGGCCGTTATCAGACTCGCCATCGACGCCGGACCGGCGGCGATGGCACCGGCGATCCACGACGGTCCCATACCGGCGAGATACTCGCGAATGCGGTCTCCCCACGGCGCGGTCACACCCGAGACTGTCTCTGACATACTCCAGTGGTAACACCGCAGAATAATACGTTTGCCCTTCTCGCCGCCGGCATGTTGAATGTTTGCATGGGTCACGGATTCGGGTGAGGGTACTCACGCGCCTCGTCTCGGTCGCGACGACGTCGCCACCTCGACTCTTTTAAACGTTCCCGGGGCGAGGTGCCGACCATGAGCGACGAACGGATCGCCATCCTCGCACACGAGAAGTTCCCCGACCGCGCGAAGACCGCTCTCGGCGTCATGCGGTACGGCGACCAGGACGTTCGCGCGGTCCTCGACCGCGACCGCGACGGCGACCGCGTGAGCGAGCACGTCCCCGACATCGCGGACGCGCCGATAGTCGAATCGTTTGCTGACGCGCACGCGGCCGCCGACGGCGACCTCGACGCCTTATATATCGGAATCTCACCTATCGGAGGGCGCTTCGACGAGTCGTGGCGCGACGACGTCGAGGCCGCGATCGAGGCCGGCTGCGACGTGGTGAGCGGCCTCCATTACTTCCTCAACGAGGACGACGAACTGGCCGCATTGGCCGACGAACACGGCGTCGACCTCGTCGACGTCCGCGAGCCCGACGACGATCTCACGGTCGCGACCGGAGCCTCGGGCGACGTCGACGCCGACGTGGTACTGACGGTGGGAACCGACTGCTCGGTCGGGAAGATGACGACGTCGCTGGAAATCGTCGCTGCCGCCCGCGAGCGAGGGATAGACGCGGCGTTCGTCCCGACCGGCCAGACCGGCATCATGATCGCCGGCTGGGGGAATCCGATCGACCGGGTCGTCTCCGACTTCACCCCCGGGGCAGTCGAAGACATGCTCGTCGAGGTGGGCGACGACCACGACCTGCTCGTCGTCGAGGGGCAGGGCAGCATTATTCACCCCGCCTACTCGGCGGTCACCTGCGGGATCCTCCACGGGTCGATGGCCGACGGGCTCGTCCTCTGTCACGCGGCCGGCCGCGAGGCGATCCACGGATACGAGTCGTTCGACCTCCGGTCCGTCCCCGAGTACGTCGACCTGTACGAGGGGCTCGCCGACCCGATCAACGAGACGGCGGTCGTCGCCGGGGCGCTCAACACGAAAGACGTCGACGACGACGAGGCGGCGGCCGATGCCGTCGCCTCGTTCGCGGACGACGTGGGCGCGCCGGCCGCCGACCCGGTCCGCGACGGCGCAGCGGCGATCGTCGACGGTATCGTCGACGCCGGACTCGGCGGCGAATGAGCCTCGACACCGAGTTCGAGCGGGTGTCGCTGCCGCTCTCTGACCCGTTCACCATCTCGCGGGGGACCCAGACCGAAGCGGAGAACGTGATCGTCCGTGTCACGGACGAGGGGGGCACGACGGGCGTCGGTGGCGCGGCCCCGTCGGCACACTACGGCGAGACTGCCGCCACGGTCGAGGCCGTGCTGCCCGATCTGCTCGCAGCCGTCGAGTCGATCGGCGACCCGCATGCGCTCCACGAGATCGAATCGCGGATGGCGGGCGTCGTCACCGACAATCCGGCCGCGCGCTGTGCGGTGTCGATCGCCGTCCACGATCTGTCGGCCAAGCGGCTCGGCGTCCCGCTGTATCGGCTGTGGGGGCTCGACCCCGCGGCCGCGCCCGTCACGTCCTTTACCGTCGGCCTCGATGAGACCGAACGCGTCAGAGAGAAGGCCGCCGACGCGGCCGCGGCCGGCTATCCCGTGCTCAAGCTCAAGCTCGGTACCGACCGCGACCGCGAACTCGTCGACGCGGTTCGCGACGCCGCACCGGACGTCAGGCTTCGCGTCGACGCCAACGAGGCGTGGACGCCGCGGGAGGCCGTCGAGAAGAGCGAGTGGCTCGCCGACCGCGATGTGGAGTTCGTCGAGCAGCCGGTACCCGCCGAGAACGAGGAGGGGCTCCGGTTCGTCTACGAGCGGTCTGCACTCCCGATCGCCGCCGACGAGGCGTGCGTGACGCTCTCCGATATCCCCGCGATCGCCGACCGGTGTGACATCGCGAACCTGAAGCTGATGAAGACCGGCGGGCTGCTGGAGGCGAGGCGGCTGATCGCCGCGGCGCGCGCACACGGACTGGAGGTGATGTGCGGGTGTATGATCGAGTCGAACGCGTCGATCGCGGCGGCCGCGCAGCTCGCGCCGCTCATCGACTACGCCGACCTGGACGGATCGCTGCTGCTCGCCGAGGACCCGTACGACGGGATCGACGTGGACGACGGCGAGATCCGGCTCGGAGACCGGCGTAGGGCGGGGACCGGTGCCCGGCGACGGCCGAAAGAGTAAGCCGCTCTGGGCGATACGGCGTCAGTTTCGCGGCTCGTCTGCGTCGGCCTCGGACTCCTCCAGTTCGACGTCGATCTCCGCGTCGTCGGCGCTCGCGTCGCCGTCGAGGTCGGCTTCGAGGTCGTCCGCGTCGATGTCGCTCTCGATGTCCGAGAGTTCGGCGTCGATCTCCTCGTCGGTGCTCTCGGATGCGCCGGTCGCCGCCCCGTCGCTCTTCCCGAGTTCGCCCTTGAGCGTCTCCAGTTCGGCGTCGACCTCGCTGTTCGTCGAGAGGCTCTCCAGCTCCCGGTCGATGCTGTCTTTATCCGAGAGCGCGTCCTCGAAGGCCCCGGAATCTTCGAGTTCGTCCATCGCCTCCGCGCGCGCCTCCATCTCCTCGGTGCGCTCTTCGGCGCGCTCGATAGACCGGCTCACGTCCTCCATTTCGTCGCCGACGCCCGTCATCGCCTCGGAGACGCGCGAGGACGCCTCGGCGGCCTCGTAGCGGGCCTTCATCGTCTCCTTTTTGGTGCGGAACTCTTCGATCCGGTTCTGGAGCTTGTTTTTCTTTTCGACGAGCTGCTCTTGGGTGTCGTTCAAGTCCGCGATCTGTCCTTCCAGCTCCTCGATCTGGCTCATCTTCGACTTCTTTTTTTCGAGGGCCTTGCGGGCGAGGTCGTCGCGGTCCTGCTGGACCGCCTCGCGCGCCTGTCGGTTGTGCTTCTCGACGTTCTCTTCCAGCTTGCGCTGTTGAATCTCCAAGCGCTTCTTCTGGGTCGTCAGGTCCGCGATCCCCTGTTTGACGTCTTGGAGCTCGTCGCGCATCTGTTCGTACGAGTAGTCGAGCGACTCCGTCGGATCCTCCGCTCGGTTGAGGAGGGCGTTCACCTTCGAGCGGATGACGTAGGAGGCGCGAGAGAGGATTCCCATATTCGGCATACACGCTCCATCCGTTAAAACCTCATGTGGTCGGATCCGCGAGCGCGGGAGAATCAGGACGTCAGCCGTTCCGAGAGGGAATCTCCGTCGTCGGACCGTCATCGGGCCGTCGTCTGCTCGGGTCCCGAGAGCGGTGACTGCAGACGTATCCTGAAGACTTATTCGACGCAGGATGCCAGTAGCTGGCATGGATAGCGATGTGTGTCGCCGCACGGACGGCTCTCCGGGCGACGCGAGTTCAAACGCCACTGCGCCCGCTTCGGGGCCCGCGCAAGCACTGCCCGGCCGACCGAGTGAGAGGCGATCATGACACGGGACTCACTGCGGATCGGCGTACTGGGGTATCGATTCATGGGCAAGGCGCACGCGAACGCGCTGGCGCGGCTTCCGATGTTCTTCCCTGACGCCCCCGTGGTCGAGCGTCACACGCTCGTCGGGCGCGACGAGGAGGCCCTCGCGGCCGCGGCCGACCGATTCGGTTTCGCGAACGTCGCGACCGACTGGGCGGACGCGCTCGACGAGGTGGACGTGTTCTACAACCTCGGACCGAACCACGTACACGCGGAGCCGTCGATCGCGGCCCTCGACGCCGGCGTTCCGGTCCTCTGTGAGAAGCCGCTTGCGCCGACGCTGGAGGAGGCCGCCGCCATGCGTGACGCCGCGGCGGCGGCGGACGTTCCGGCGGGGACCGCGTTCAACTATCGCTTCGTCCCCGCGCTTCGGCGCGCGCGAGCGAGCATCGAGGCCGGTGAACTCGGCGAGATACGGCAGGTCCGCGGCCGGTACCTGCAAGACTGGCTCGTCGATCCGGAGGCAGCCTGGACGTGGCGAATGGACGCCGACCTCGCCGGCTCGGGCGCGCTCGGTGATTTGGGAGCGCACACGATCGACCTCGCGAGCTACCTCGTCGGTGACCGCGTCGGCGCGGTAGATCGAGTGTCCGGCCAGCTGACCACGTTCGTCGACGAGCGCCCGGTGTACGACGACGCGGGCGAGGTCGCGGAGTACCGGGACGTGTCCGTCGACGACGCGTACACTGCACAAGTGGCGTACGAGTCGGGCGCGACGGGGAGCTTCGAGGCCAGCCGCGTCGCCGCGGGTCACAAGAACGACCACACGATCGCAGTGCACGGAACGAAGGGGAGCCTGACGTTCTCTCTGGAGCGGCTCAACGAGCTGAAGGTGCTCCGAGAGGGGGATCGAGGGTACCAAACGGTGCTCGTCACGGAGGAGACCGATCCCTACGTCGACCGCTGGTGGCCGCCCGGTCATGTGCTCGGCTGGGAGCACACCTTCGTCCACGAGAGCTACGAGTTCCTCTCGGCGGTCGCTGAGGGCGATGAGTTCTCGCCGTCGTTCGCGGAGGGGTACGCGGTCCAGCGCGTCCTCGACGCGATCGGAAAGGCAGACGACCGCGGCGCGTGGGTGTCTCTGGAGTAGGTCTGCTCGGCGACCTCACCCGGGTATCAGAAAGGCCGGCCTCAGACTCCGGTCGCGCCGAGCGGGTCGCGTCCGGAGCCCTCCTCGCTCCACGACTCGATGTTGGACTCCTCTCCGTTGTACTTCCCCAGCGTCTCGCGGGTGTCGAACGCCACCGGCTCCCAGACGATATCGAACTGCTCGTTGCCGGTCGCGTTCGGGACGGTCACCCGATCGCCCGGCTGGACGACGCCGTCGCCGGGCCACCGCCCGAACTGCACGTTTCCGTCGGGGTCCTCGCCGCGGACGTACAGCTCCTGTGCGGGAACCGGGTCGGGACCGTTGGCGACGATCACGAGATCGCCGCCGTCCCGTTCGGCCTCGAAATCGGCGTCCGGCGGGGCGACGCCGTCGATGAGGCCGACCATCGCGGCACCAACGAGCGCCAAGAGAACCACGACGATGCCGACGAGCAACCCCGACCCGGCGAGCGGCGTGAACCCTCGATTGTCGTCTCTGAGCGCGCGCATTCGACCGTACCTCCGACGTGCTCCGTATAATCGTTTACCCGCCAGTTATCATGTTCGATACGCCGGGATCGCAACGGGGTTATTCCGTCCGACCGAACGTGTCGGCGTGACTTCGTGGATCGACGATCCGACCGGCGGGCGCGCTCGCGGCGCGCGCGGGATAGCTCGCGCGTGGGTCGCGGCGCT
Organism: Halorubrum sp. BV1; assembly: GCF_000746205.1. Taxonomy (NCBI): domain Archaea; kingdom Methanobacteriati; phylum Methanobacteriota; class Halobacteria; order Halobacteriales; family Haloferacaceae; genus Halorubrum; species Halorubrum sp. BV1. Next base: position 128,846 of record NZ_JQKV01000001.1, on the reverse strand, counting down.
GGTCAGCCCGCGGCGGCTGTTCGTGAACGGCGTGAGTCCCGGGGATCAGGCCCCCGCACTGACGTTCGCGGTCACCGTCGCCGCCGCGTACACGCTGGGATGGATCCTCGCGGAGCCGACGGCCGTCCCCGGTGTGGTCGGATCCGTCGCGGTCTCCGCGATCGTGGTACTGCTCCTCGTCGTCGCGCTCGCAGCACCGGTCGGACTCCACCTGACGGCAGCCGTCGCGACGCTGTCGGTCCTTTTGGCCAGTGTCGCGTACGACGGCGGATGGAGTCTCCGCGACCGGGCCGGCGTGAGCGAGACCGTGCAGGTGGTCGCGTACGCGAGTTCCCCGATGGCGCTCGCCGGGCCGCCGATCCCGGCGCTCCGCGTCGCCTGCGGCGCGTACGCGGCGACGCTTTTCGTGGTCGGAATCCGCACCGTCCACCGAACCACGCTTCCCCGGGCGATCGTGGCCGGAGTCCCGCCGGCCGCGCTCGGATACGGCGTCGGCTACCGGGTCATCGCGTCGGTTCGAACCGTGCTCGGGTGACGGCGATGCGACCGGACTCCCTGTGACACGCGATCTGTCACGGTCGGCGTCGGTGCCGCAACGCGGTTTTCCGCCGCGTGCTCTCACACGGGTTTCGACAACCGTTTTAGGCCCGAGACTCTCGGTGTACTCAAATGGGATCCTGTATCATCTGTGGCGTCGACGTCGACGGTGGCGGTCGTATCTGCGAATCACACCAAGAGGACGTCGCCTTCGACTTCCGAGGGAACTCCCCCGACCAGCTGGTTCCGAGCCGATTCTACCGCGGCGTCGTCGACGGGTACGCCGAGTTCGGCGTGTTCATCGACCTCGCACCCGGCGTGACCGGACTCCTCCACCGCTCCGAGCTCGATCGCCGGCTCGACAGCCTCGACTGGGAGCCGGGCGACGACGTGTTCGTCCAAGTGAAGGGCGTCCGCGACAACGGAAACATCGACCTGGCGTGGTCGATCCGACAGGCCGACCGCGAGTTCCGCGGCGTTCTCGTGCAGGACGGCGACACCGAGCACCTTCCCGAAGAGGTCGACGGCGAGGACGAGGCAGAACCGAGTGAGTCGGAACCCGCCGACGCAGACGCGGATGACGCGGCGAGCGAGTCGGCTGACGCTCGCGACGAGACAAGCGAGACTGCCGACCCCGCCGCGGCTGCCCCAGAGTCCGACGCCGTGAGCGGCGATACCGACGACGGCGTATCCGCCGTCGAAGCCGATGAGTCTGATTCCGACGCCGAGACGGCAGACGACGAGTCTGATTCCGACGCCGAGACGGCAGACGACGAACTCGACGACGAGCGCGAGCGAGTCGAGATCGGAACGCTCTCCGACGCGATCGGCGAGTCGATCCGGATCGACGGGGAGGTCGTCGGCGTCCGCCAGACGGGCGGCCCGACGGTGTTCGAGGTCGGCGACGAGACGGGCGTCGTCGACGTGGCCGCGTTCGTCGAGCCGGGCGTGCGGGCGCACCCGAACGTCGAGGTCGGCGACGCGGTGCGGATCGACGGCGACGTCGAGAGCCACCGCGGCGACGTGCAGGTCGAGTCGGAAGCGCTCGTCCTTCTCGAGGGCGACGAAGCCGAGGCGGTCCGCCGTCGGCTCGCCGAGGCGCTCACGGATGAGGCGCGTCCCGACGGGCTCCAGCCGCTAGCGGGCGACGAGGCGGTCGCCGAACTCGCCGATGGGCTGCTCGACGCCGCGGAGGCGCTCCGTCGCGCCGTCCTCGAATCTCGACCGATCGTCGTGCGTCACCCGGCAACCGCCGACGGCTACGTCGCCGGCGCGGCCGTCGAGCGCGCTGTCCTCCCGCTGATCCGCGAGGAGCACGCGAAAAGTGACGCCGAGTACCACTACTTCACCCGCCGGCCGCTGGAGGACCCGGTGTACGACATGGACGCGGCGACCAACGACGCGACCCGAATGTTACAGGACCGCGACCGACACGACGAGAAGCTCCCGCTGTTCTTGCTCGTCGGCACGGGGTCGACGGTCGAGTCCGCGGACGGGATCGAGCTGCTGTCCGTCTACGGCGTCGACGCGGTCGTCGTCGACGCGGAGGTCGCCGACGCCGAGACGCGAGCGACCGTCGACACGCTCGTCTCGCCCGAGATCGACGGCGTCGACGCCGACCTCTCGACCGGCGCGCTCGTCGCGTCGCTGGCCTCTGCGGTCAACGACGAGGTCCGCGCCGACCTCCGGCACCTCCCAGCCGTGAGCTACTGGGAGGAGACGCCCGACCGCTACGTCGACCTCGCGCGCGACGCCGGATACGACAGCGAGCGCGTGGCGGAGCTTCGCGAGGCGATCGCCTTAGAGGCGTACTACCAGTCGTATCAGGACAAGCGCGAACTCGTCACCGATCTGCTGTTCGAGGACGGTGGGAACCTCGCCGCACACGTCTCAGAGCAGTTCCGCGAGAAGCTCGAGACGGAAGTGGGAACCGCGAGCGAGAACGTCGTCACCGAAGCCGTCGACGGCGTCGAGTTCGCGCTGCTCGACACCGACGGCTACACTCACCGCTACGACTTCCCGCCGACGCCGCTTCTCCTCGATGACCTCCACCGCCGTAACGCGAACGGCGAGGCGTACGCGACCGTCGGCATCGGTACTGACGAACTGTATCTGCGTACGACGGCTGACGTGTCGGTCCGCGACGTGGCCGCGCACGCGTCTGAGCTCGCGCCCGCCGCAGACGTCACCACCGCCGGCCTCCGCGAGGGCAAAATCGAATTCCTCTCCGGCGAGCGCGACGCCGTCGAAGACGCGATCGTCGCCGCGGTCGCCGACGCGTTCTGAGCGGTCGAACCGAAGTGCTGGAGGGGCCGCAAAGCGGCCCCGGTGTCAGGCTCACCGCCGCGTGAACGGTCCCGGCGGGAGAATGAGGTCGTCGAGTTCGGCGAGGTGTTTCACGTTGAACACGACCTGTAGCTCGTCGCTCACCGGATAGCCGTTACAGGAGAGCCGAAACCCCCGCTCCGCGAGGTCGTCGGGCATGATGTGATTGGCGGGCTGTGAGATGTCGCCTTCGACGAGGTAGACTGCGCAGTTCGCGCAGGCCCCGCCCCGACACGAGAACGGCCACCCGAACCCGCGGTTTTCGGCCCCTTCGAGCAGGCTCTCGTCCGGCTGGACGAGCAGCCGGCCGTGCTCGGTCTCGTCGAGGTCGGCGTGTGCGGCCTTCCGAAACAGATCGTCGTCGTCGAGCGACCAGCCATAGTCGTCGAGCACTTCGTAATCGAGGAACTCCACGCGGACCGGCTCGACCTCGGCGTCGCCGTCCTCGTCGGTCAGGTCGATGTCTGCGACGTCGGTGTCGTCCGCGCCGGCCGCGCTCGCGTCGCCGTTTTCGTCCCTGTCGTCGAGTTCTCGATACGCGCGCCGAACGAGCTGGAACTCTTCGAGGGTACCTCCTTGGTCTGGGTGCGCCTGCTTGATTCGCTCGCGGTAGGCCCGTTCGATCGTCGCCTCGTCGGCGTCCTCGTCGACTTCCAACACGTCGAACGGCGAGACCATTCGGTACCCGTCCTAGTCGACAGACGCACATAAACGCCTCACAATCGGCAGGCGGAGCGGTCGATATTTCACCGACCGCCACGAGTACCGGGCATGGGAAACGCGGACCTGCGCGATCTCGCCGCCGTTCACGACGTCTCCTTCGCGGATATCGACGGGAGCGTCGTCGCCGTGGACGCGCACAACTGGCTGTACCGCTACCTCACGACGACCGTGAAGTGGACGGCCGACGAGGCGTACACGACCGCAGACGGCACCGAGGTCGCGAACCTGATCGGGATCGTGCAGGGGCTGCCGAAGTTCTTCGAACACGACCTGATCCCCGTGATGGTGTTCGACGGCGACGTGACGGAACTCAAGGCGGACGAGGTGGCTGACCGCCGGGCGAAACGCGAGGCGGCCGAGGAACGCAGAGCGGCCGCGGCGGAGCGCGGCGACGCCGTCGAGGCCGCCCGCCTCGAGGCGCGTACTCAACGGCTCACGGACGCGATCCACCAGACGAGCCGCGAGCTGCTCCGGCTGCTCGACGTCCCGGTTGTCGAAGCCCCCGCTGAGGGAGAGGCGCAGTGCGCGCGCATGGCCGCGACGGGCGCAGTCGACCACGCCGGCAGCGAGGACTACGACACCCTGCTCTTTGGCGCGCCCACGACGCTCCGACAGCTGACGAGCAAGGGCGATCCGGAGCTGATGGATCTCGCGGCGACCCTCGACGAACTCGAACTCGACCGGCAGGGGCTGATTGACGCCGCCATGCTGTGCGGGACCGACTTCAACGAGGGGGTTCACGGGATCGGCCCGAAGACGGCGGTGACGGCGGTGAAAGAGCACGGCGACCTGTGGGGCGTTCTCGCGGACCGCGACGCCGAGATTCCGAACGCCGAGGCGATCCGCAACCTGTTCATGGACCCGCCGGCCGTCGACGTCGATGTCGACACGTCGGTGAACCCCGACGTCGAGGCGGCCCGGGCGTACGTCGTCGACGAGTGGGGGATCGCGGCCGACGAGGTGGAACGGGGGTTCGAGCGGATCGCCGAGTCGCAGGTCCAGACCGGGCTCGACCGATGGACGTGACGGCTGCGGAGAACCGACTCGCGAGGTCGGAGGCGACTCTCGCGAACGGCGTACGGGCCGCAAAACGACGCAGTCCGACCGGGAGTCGGAACATACCTTTTATTTCCTCGTCGTCAGAACGGTAACCCACACGTGTCGTGGATCAGCGCTCGACGGCGAGACCCGCCAGTTGACGGCCGAGCGAGCCGCCACGGTCGCGGCTCGGAAACGCGTCCGACCGCCACGGCCAGAGCGCGCCGCGACGACCCCCCTTACCAATGAGCTTCGAAGTTCTCGACGAGTTACGGTACCTGGAATCGCACGAGTGGACCACGACGGACGGCGACACCGTACGGATCGGCGTCTCCGACTTCGCACAGGACGAACTCGGCGACGTCGTCTTCGTCGAGCTTCCGGACGTCGGCGACGAGATAGCCGCCGGCGAGGCGTTCGGCGTGGTCGAGTCGATCAAGGCCGTCTCGGACCTGTACGCCCCCGTCTCCGGCGAGGTCGTCGCGGTCAACGAGGATTTGTTCGACCGCCCCGAACTCGTCAACGACGACCCGTACGGGGACGGCTGGCTGCTCGAAGTCGACCGCGACTCGGCGTCCGACGAACTCCTCGATGCGGACGACTACCGCGACCAGATAGCCTGACACAACGATGACAACGCACTCTCCAGACGGACGAACCGAGACCGGACGACGCGGGGTCGGACGGCCCGACGCCGAGCGCGTGACCGACGCCCGGACGGGCGCGAGCGAGGCGAGCCGATGAGCGGAGCCGACGGAAGCCCGTACGCGCCTCACACCGACGCCGAGACCGCGGCGATGCTCGACGCCGTCGGCGTCGCCGACGAGGAGGCGCTGTTCGACATCCCCGACGCGATCGCGTTCGACGAGGAGTTCGGGATCGACGCGCGCAGCGAACGCGATATCCGCACCGAGTGTTCGCGGCTGTTCGGCCGCAACGACGACCTCACGGAGTTCCTCGGCCGCGGCCACTACGGCCACTACGTGCCGAGCGTCGTCGACCACCTCTCGGATCGCGCCGAGTTCCTCACGAGCTACACGCAGTACCAGCCGGAGATCTCACAGGGGTTCTTGCAGGCGCTCTTCGAGTACCAGTCGATCCTCGTCGAACTCACCGGCCTCGACGTGGCGAACTGCTCGATGTACGACGCCGCGACCGCGCTCGGCGAGGCGGCGACGCTCGCGGACCGCGTCCGGTCGACCTCGGGCGACGTCGTGCTCGTCCCGGAGCAGCTGCGCGAGGGCAAGCGGGCGGTACTGGAGAACTACTGTGCGGGAGCGGGCCTGACGGTCGAGTCGTATCCGATGGACGACGGAAACGCCGACGTGGACGCGCTCGCGGAACGGGCGGACGCGGACGTGGTGATGGTGTACGCCGAGAATCCGACGGTCCGCGGCTGTATCGAGGAGCGGCTCGCGGCGATCGGCGAGGTGGCCGACGACGCCGACGCACTGTTCACGCTCGGCTCGGACGTCGTCTCGCTCGCGGTGCTGCAGGAGCCGGCGAGCGTCGGTGCCGACGTGGTCGTCGGCGAGGCCGGCGCGCTGGGACTCCCAACCGCCTACGGCATGGGGCTCGGGATCTTCGCGTGTAGCGACGACTTCATCCGGCAGGTCCCCGGGCGGCTCGTGGGCGCGAGCGAAGACGCCCGCGGCGATCGCGCGTTCACGCTCACGCTCCAGACCCGCGAACAGCACATCCGCAAGGAGCGCGCGACCTCGAACATCTGCACGAATCAGGCGTGGGTCGCGCTGCGCGCGGCGATCCACGCGGCGACGCTCGGGCCGGACGGGCTCGTCGATCTCGCGAACGACTGCGTGCGCGAGGCGGCCGACCTCGCCGAGCGCATCGACGACGTCGTCGGCGCGACCGCGCCGGTTCACGACCGCCATCACGTCCGCGAGTTCGCGGTTCGCGTCGACCAGCCCGCGGCGGCCGTCGCAGCGGACCTAGAGGCCGAGGGGTTCGCGGTCCACATGATAGGCGAGCACCTGCTGCAGGTGTGCGTGACCGATCTGAACGCGGAGCGGGCGGACGACCTCGTCGCCGCGATCGAGGAGGTGATCTGAGTTGATCCACGATCAGGCGCGGTACACGCGCGAGGACGAGGCCGTTCACGAGCCGCTGCTCTCGGAGAAAACGGAGGAGACCGTCGACGTGAGCGACGCCTCGCCGCTGCCCGACGATCTGACGCGCGAATCGCTCACGCTGCCCGCGCCGTCCGAGCCGGAAGTCGCCCGTCATTACACCCGGCTCTCGCAGATGAACTGGGCGATCGACTCGGGGCCGTATCCGCTCGGAAGCTGCACGATGAAGTACAACCCGAAGTTCACCGAGGACGTCGCGGCGGACCCGAACGCGGCAGTCCATCCAGACCGCTCCGGGCGGTCGGTTCAGGGCATCCTCGAACTCCAGTATCGGTTACAGGAGTTCCTCGGCGACATCGGGGGTATGGACGCGGTCACGCTCCAGCCGCCGGCGGGGGCGGCCGGCGAGCTGACGGGAATCCTCGTCGCGAAGGCGTACCACGAGCACCACGGTAACGACCGCTCGGAGGTTGTCATCCCGGCGTCGGCACACGGGACGAACTTCGCGACGGCCGCCACTGCGGGCTACGACGTCGTCGAGTTACCCTCCGGCGAGGACGGTCGCGTCGACGTCGAGGCGCTCGAAGCGGCCGTGGGCGACGACACCGCCGCGCTCATGCTCACGAACCCGAACACGGTCGGACTCTTCGAGCGCGACATCACGGAGATCGCGGACATCGTCCACGACGCCGGCGGACTCTTATACTACGACGGCGCGAACCTCAACGCGCTGCTCGGCCGCGGCCGCCCCGGCGACATGGGATTCGACGTGATGCACTACAACGTCCACAAGACGTTCGCGACGCCGCACGGCGGGGGCGGCCCGGGTGCGGGTCCCGTCGGCGTCGTCGACGAGCTGGCGGAGTTCCTCCCCACGCCCCGCGTCCGGAAGACCGAGGGGAACGGCGGTTACGAGCGGTTCGAGCCCGAAAACACGATCGGGAAGGTCCACGGGTTCGCGGGCAACTGGCTCGTCTTGATCAAGGCGTACGCGTACATCGCCCGCCTCGGTGACGAGGGGCTCGCGGACGCGGCCGCGAAGGCCGTGCTCAACGCGAACTACCTCGCGGAGCGGATCGACTTGGACGTGCCGTACGGCCCGTTCCATCACGAGTTCGCAGCGACCGCGGGCGACCGCGACGCCGCCGACGTGGCGAAGCGAATGTTAGACTTCGGCGTCCACCCGCCGACGACGAAGTGGCCGGAGATGGTTCCGGAGGCCATGCTGACGGAGCCGACCGAGATCGAGGGGAAATCGTCGCTCGATGACCTCGCAGAGGCGTTCAACTTAGCGTACGCCGACACCGACGAGGCACTCTCCACGTCGCCGAACCGCACCGCAGCGGGCCGGATCGACCAGGTCGGTGCCGCGCGGAGTCCGCGGCTCTCGTGGCAGGCGCTCGAAGAAGAGTAGCAGAGCGCAGGGCGAGAGAGCAGGCGCGCATACAGGTCGGGCGAGCGTCGATCGGGCGGCCGCCGCCCGCCGGGGTCGGCGGTCGGATCGGAACCACTACGGCCGGGGGTACCGACCCCGCGCACATGGAACTCGGCGTCATCGGACTCGGACGGATGGGACAGATCGTCGTGAACCGCTCGATGGACGCGGGCCACGACGTGGTCGCGTTCGACCTCTCGGCGGAGGCGACCGCGACGGCGGCGGAGAACGGCGCGGAGCCGGCGGACTCGGTTGCCGACCTCTGTGACCGGCTCACCGGGGAGGGCGGTGAGCGCGACGACGACGGCGGCAAGCGGATCTGGCTCATGGTGCCCGCCGGCGACGCGGTCGACGCCACGCTCGCCGACCTTGAACCGCACCTCGACGGCGACGACGTGGTCGTCGACGGCGGGAACTCGCGGTTCCACGAGTCGGTCCGCCGCGCCGAGGAGACGGACGCCGCGTACCTCGACTGCGGCACGTCGGGCGGGCCGGCCAGCGCGGAGGAGGGGTTCTCGCTCATGGTCGGCGGCCCGGCGTGGGCTTACGAGGCGATGGTCCCCGTCTTCGACGCGGTGGCGACGGGGCGAGACGGCCACGACCGGATGGGCGCGGCCGGGTCGGGTCACTACGTGAAGATGGTGCACAACGGCGTCGAGTACGCGCTGATGCAGGCGTACGGCGAGGGATTCGAACTTCTCACAGAGGGCCGGTACGACCTCGACATGGAGTCCGTCGCGCGGACGTGGAACAACGGCGCGGTGATCCGGTCGTGGCTTCTCGAACTCTGCGAGGAGGCGTTCCGCGAGGAGGGGTCCGACCTCGGCGACGTCGCCGACCACGTCGCCGGCGGCTCGACGGGGACGTGGACCGTCGAGGAGGCGCTCGAACAGGAGGTTCCGGTGCCGCTCATCTATCAGGCGCTCGCAGAGCGGTTCGACTCCCGGAACGAGGGCCGGTTCTCTCGGCGGCTCGCGAACCGACTCCGGTACGGGTTCGGTCGCCACGAGGTCGCGCGGCGCTGACTGCGGGACCGGTCCACGGTCTGTCGAGCGCGTTGCGGGACCGACGGTCTGACCGGCGCGAGGCTTTTATCAGCCGGGCGCGCGACGGTCTATCCATGCGTATTGGTATCGTCTCTGATACCCACGACGACCTCGCCGCCGTGGAGGCGGCCGTCTCGCTGTTCGACCGGCTTGACGTCGACGCCGTCGTCCACTGCGGCGACTTCGTCGCGCCGTTTTCGGTGACGCCGTTCGACGCCGGGTTCGACTTCTACGCCGTTCGGGGGAACAACGACGGCGAGTGGGCGGTCCAGTCCACCGTCGAGTCGTTCGGCACGTACCTCGGCGAGGCCGGAGTGATCTCGTTCGGGACCGTCGACGTCGCGGTCACCCACGGCACGAGCGGCGTCGTGGTGGACGCTCTCGTCGACTGTGGCGACTACGACTACGTCTTTCACGGTCACACCCACGCACACGGCGTCGAAGAGCGGGACGGGACGGTCCGGGTGAACCCCGGCGGACTCCCGATCCCGGTCGACGGCGCGGACGACCGGTTCAGAGTGGCGACGCTCGACGCCGGCGCACCGGTCGGGAACGACGCGGTGACACACCACGAGATAGAGCGCTGACGCGTCGGAATCGCAGCGCCGACCAGCCCGCCACCCGGAGTTTTATCCCCGGAGACGCTCAGGAACGTCCATGAGACACGCACAGGGGCCACTCCTCACGATCGATCTGTCCGAGCGGTCGGCCACGACGACCCCGATCGACGAGCGCGTCGCCGAGTTCGTCGGCGGCCGCGGGCTCAACACGGCGCTCGCGTACGACCGGATTCCGTTCGACGCCGACCCGCTCGGTCCCGAGAACCGACTGTACCTCTCGACGGGACCGATGCAGTACTCCACCACCTCCTTTACCGGGCGGATGGCCGCCACGGCGCTCTCGCCGCTCACGAACGGCCTCTGTTCGTCGAACGCAGGCGGATTCCTCTCGCGGAACGTCACCGGTGCCGGCTACGCCGCCGTCGAGATCGTCGGCGAGAGCGACGAGCTGCTCGCGGTGCATGTGCGCGAGATCGGCGACGACGGCGAGCCCGACGTGACGTTCGAGCTGGTGCCCGACCTCGAACAGGCGGAGGTGTCGTCCGTCTCGGACCGATTCACGGAGAGCCACGGCCTCTCGGCCGAGCACGTCGCCTGCATCGGCCCGGCGGGCGAGAACGGCGTCCGGTTCGCGTCGATCATGACCTCTGACACCCGCGCGTTCGGCCGCGGCGGGCTCGGGGCCGTCCTCGGCGCGAAGGGCGTGAAGGCGATCACCTTCGACGGAGATACCGAACACGCGATCGACCTCGACTGGCCCGACGAAGCCGCGACGGTCCACCGCGAGGCCGCCACGTCCGATTCGATCATGAAGCGGCAGGGCACGGCGAGCGTGACGGAACTCGCGAACGAGGTCGGCGCGCTCCCGTCGTACTACTTCTCTGAAACCGATTTCGACGGCGCAGAGGGGATCTCCGGCGACCGCGTCGAAGAGAAAAAATATAAGAAGGGAACGTGCTCGCAGTGTGCGTTCGCCTGCAAGCTCCCGACCCGCGACGAAGAGACAGGCGTCGAGACGGAGGGACCCGAGTTCGAGACGGTGATGGCATTCGGCTCGAACGCCGGCGTCGATGACATCGTCGACGTGATGCGCGCGAACGAACGCTGTGACGAACTCGGAATGGACACCATCTCCTGTGGCGACGTCGTCTCGATGTTCTTGGAGAGCGAAGACGAGTTCGGCAACGCCGAGTTGGTCCAGTCGATAGTCGAGCAGATCGCCTATCGGGAGGGGGTCGGTGACAAGCTCGCCGAGGGCGTCCACCGCGCCCACGAGGAGTTCGGAGCCGACGACTGGACGGTCAAAGGCCTCCCCTTCTCCGGACACGACGGGAGACATCTCAACGGGCAGGGACTCGCGTTCGCGACCTCGAACCGCGGCGCAGACCACATGTACGGCGAGTTCTACCCGTACGAGTATCCGCTCGTCGACCCCGACGAGGCGCTCGATCCGACGGGACTGGAGGGGAAACCGCCGATGCTCGTGGAAAAGGAGAACCGAAACGCCGTGCTCGACTCGGCGATCGTCTGTAAGTTCTCGCGCGGGATCGTCACGGACGACGACCTCGCAGCGCTTCTCGACGCCGACTACGGAGACCTCCTGGCGCTCGGCGCGCGCATCGTCGAGCGAGAGCGCGCGTTCAACAACGCTCGCGGCTTCGATCGCGATGACGACACGCTCCCGTACGCGGATGACATCGCGGGATTCGAGGCCGCCCTCTCGGAGTACTACGCCCTCCGCGGCTGGAACGACGACGGAACGGTGTCGGACCGCGACGCGGACCGCGGCGCGACCGGCGGAGAGGCGAGCGCCGACGACTGATCGCCGCGCGGCGTGTGCGCGTCTGTCAGGTCATCGGTTGCGTGACCGCGCGGCGAGACGGTGGTCGATCGACGGGTCGGCCGAGTCAGCGGTCGGCCGCGACGGCGTCGGCGGTATCGACGTCGCGAAACTCGAATCTGGTTCCGCCGTCTTCGCCGGTCGCGATCGTCACGGTCCAGCCGTGGGCCTGCGTCACCTCGTCGACGATCTTCAGGCCGAATCCCGTGCCGTCAGGGTCCGTCGACACGCCGGCTTCGAACACCTCCTCGCGGCGGTCCGCGGGAATGCCCAGGCCGTCGTCGGCGACGTAGAATCCGCCGCGGTCGTCGAGGGGGCCGACGGTGACCCGGACCGACTCGCCGGCGTGCTCGATCGCGTTCGCGAACAGGTTCTCTAAGGCCTGTCTGAGCCGGCTCCGATCGGCGCGCAGGCGACAGTCGCTCGCGACCGTGAGGTCGGCGTCCGCGGTGTCGACGCCGCCCCACGCCTCCGCGGCAACCGATTCGAGAGAGACCCATTCGCGGTCGTCGATCGCAGCGCCCTGTCGGGCAAGCGTCAGCATGTCCTCGACGAGCGCCTCCATTCGGTCGAGCGACCGGATGACAGCGTCGAGTTCGGGCTGGTCCGTGTGCTCCGAGTCGAGTCGGTCGGTGATCAACGCGAGGTTACCGCGGGCGACGTTGAGCGGGTTTCGGAGGTCGTGTGACACCAGACTGGCGAACTCCTCCAGCCGGTCGCGCTCGCGAGCGACTTCGGCCTCGCGCTCGCGAAGCTGCTGTTCCCGTTCGATGCGAACGAACACCATTGTCACGGTCGCCGCCCAGAGGCGGGCGACCGCGAGCGCCGACTCGTCGAACGCGTCGGCCTCCGTCGCGCCGATGTTGATGACGCCGTATCGTCCAAGCGGGAGCACGAGCTCGCTTCGGATCGGGGAACTCAGGTTGTATCGCTCGGGTTCGGCGTGAGTGTCGGAGACGTAGATCGGATCGCCGGACTCGAACGCTTCCCATGTGATGCTCCGCTCGTCGGCGTCGAACGTGGGATGGTCGCCGAGGAGCTCGTCCGCGGGATCGGTCCAGACGATCGGTTCGAGGACGTTTTGCGGCTCGTCGTAGAGCCAGAGTCCGGCGATCGAGTGCCCCAGCGTCTCCTCGACGTACGTGATGGCGGCCTGGGCCGCAACCTCCCTGTCGGTCGTCTTCAGAAGGTCCTGTGTCGCCGTGTGGAGCGCTTCGAGCGTCTCGGTCCGACGGTTGAGCGCCGCTCGCTCCGCCTTCTCCGCTCTCACGTCGACGATGGTGACAACGAGGAACGTCAGGCCGTCCTGCTCGAAGGGGCCGAGGCTGAGCGTCACGGGAATGACGGTGTCGTCGGCGCGCCGAGCACAGAGGTCGAGGCTGGCCGACATCGACCGCGGCTCGGGGTCCGTGACGTACCGGTCGAGCGTGTCCCCGGCCGACCCCTCGTCGGGATCGAAGATCAGCGAGTCGATCGCGGTTCCTTCGAGTTCATCGGGCCGGTACCCGAGAACGTCGGTTATCCGGTCGTTTCCGGCTTGGATCGTTCCGTCGGTGTCGACGATGACGACCGGGTCTGGAAGTCCGTCAAGCGCCTCCGGAAATCGGTCCATAGTCACTCCTCGCTCGGTTCGTGGACGTGCCCGCACTCGGGACAGCGGACTTCCTCGCCGCGGAGGTCGGCGGAGGAGGCCCGTACCTCGCGCATCACCTCGCTGATCCGGTCTTCGGCGTCAAGTTCGTCTGCGACCGCGAGGTCCACGTCCTCGACTTCGAGGAGGAACTTCGCGACCTCCGTAACCTCGTACATCATCTCGTCTACGTCCTCCGCAGTGAAGAACCCCGACATCGCGCCGTAGAGGAACGTTGCACCCGCCTTCGTCACCTTCTGTTCGAAGGAGTACCGCGCCTGATTGACCGCCTGCGGCGTGTAGGTGTCCGTCATGAACGGAACGAGTTCGGGGAGGTTCTCGCCGATTTTCGTCATCTCGACGCCGGTCTCGGTCCGGAAGTCGGCACACAGCCGAGCGATCGCCCACTCGCGGGCCGTGATGTACGTCCGGTCGCGGAGGAACTCGTTGACGCGCTCGTACCGGGCTCCGTCCATCTTCTTGAACCGCTCGTACTTTCTGACGTCCGGGGGAACATCCGCGTCTGCGTTTGCGTCGCCGTCTGCGTCCGCGTCTGCGTCGCCGTCTGCGTCCGCGTCTGCGTCGCCGTCTGCGTCAGGAGCCAGATCGTCGCCGCCGGATTCGCTCATGTCGGCTTCGCCGTTCGGCCCATCCGTCTGCGCGTCCGCCGGGGAATCCGTGTTCGGCGTCTCGGAGGAGTCCGATCCGTCGCCGGGAGTCGCCGGCGACGGATCGGTCGAGTCGTTCATGGTCATAAACACTCTACCCCGAACAAAAGGGTTGTCGGTGGATTTACCGCGCTATGCCTCGTCGCCCGACGGTCTCTCTCCGCGCGCCGATCCGGCGGTCGCGCTCGCCGCCCGGAGAACGATTTTTGTATCGGGGAGTGGACGTGGACCTATGAAGGTGCTCTGCGGGATCGGTGGCAGCGACGACTCGTTCCGTGCGCTCGATCGGACCGTCGATCGCGCGGCGGTCGCAGGCGACGATCTCACCGTCGTCGTGGTCGACAACGAAGACGCCGAGCCGACGGTAGAAGAGGTCCGCACGCGGGCCGAAAACGCTATCTCCGAGGCAGACATCGACGCCGAGGTCCGACGTGTCGAGGGTGACCCGGGAAGTCGCCTCGTCGAACTCGCCGAAACCGAAGGATTCGACGAGATCGTACTCGGCGGCGGCCACACCAGTCCGATGGGGAAGATCACGCTCGGGTCGATCGCCGAGTTCGTCTTGTTGAACGCCAAGACGTCAGTCACGCTGGTCCGATGACCGATCGAACGTATCCGGACGCGGTGGCAGACGACTTTCCCGCCCCCCCGAGTTCGTTCACCGATCGGGAGGGACGGACTATCGAGATCCGCCCGTACGAGGGAACGGACGAAGAGGACGAGGCGCTCGTCGAGATGTACGACTCGTTCGATCCCGCCGACCGAGCGCAAGGGATCCCCCCGAGCGGCGAGTCCCGCATCCGCGAGTGGCTCGACGCGATCCTCGGCGACGACTGCTACAACGTCATCGCGTGGTGTGACGACGAGGTGGCCGGCCACGCGACGCTCGTTCCCGACGATGACGCCTACGAACTCGCGATCTTCGTCCACCAGGCGTACCAGCGCGCGGGGATCGGTACCGACCTCATCCGCGGCCTGCTCGGCCACGGGCAGGCGGCCGGCGTCGAGAAGGTGTGGCTCACCGTCGAGCGGTGGAACCGCGCCGCCGTTTCGCTGTACAAGAAGATCGGCTTTGAGACCTCGAACGCCGAGAGCTTCGAACTCGAGATGGGGCTTCGGCTGACCGACGACGCGGAGTGACCGCTCGTCGCCAGCGGGACCGAGGCGGGATCTTCAACGCTTTTACGTCAGGCGAGAGAGCGCCTCGGTATGAGTCACCGAATCCTTCTGCTGGGTGCACCGGGTGCCGGAAAAGGGACGCAGAGCGCGAAGCTCGCCGACGAGTACGGCGTCGAGCACGTCACGACGGGCGACGCGCTCCGCGAGAACAAGGACATGGAGACGGAGTACGGCACGCCGCGCTCCTTCATGGAATCGGGCGAACTCGTGCCCGATCCGGTGGTCAACGAGATCGTCGAGGCCGCGCTCGCCGACGCCGACGGGTTCGTCCTCGACGGCTACCCGCGCAACCTCGATCAGGCCGAATACCTCTCCGAGATCACGGATCTTGACGCCGTCATCCTCCTCGACGTCGACGACGAGGTGCTCGTCGATCGGCTCACCGGTCGCCGGGTCTGTGACGACTGCGGCGCGAACTTCCACGTCGACTTCCAGCCGCCAGAAGAGCCCGGTGTCTGCGACGAGTGCGGCGGCGACCTGATCCAGCGCGACGACGACACCGAGGAGACCGCCCGAGAGCGACTCGGCGTCTTCTATGAGAACACCGAGCCCGTCATCGAGCACTTCCGCGACGCAGGGGACCTCGTCGAGGTGGACGGCGAGGCGGCTCCGGATGAGGTCTTCGACCGAATCCGCGACGTGCTCGACGAGTAACTCCGAGCGACCGCGGCTTTCGCGACCGCGACTGTCGCGACTGTCGCCGCCGATCCTACAAGGTTCTTAACAGTCGGCCGCTAACCGGCCGATAATGAGCAAGGTCGAACGGAGAGTCCGCTCGCTCGTCCGCGGGGACAGCGAGATGCGAGACGCGATCGAAGTCGTTCTTGACCGCGCCACCGACGGCGAGGTCCAGTGGATCGACGTCCGCGACGAGATCACGAGCGGACAGTGGGGTCGACTCATCGAAAAGGAGGTCCTCGTCGACGGCGAGACCGGGTTCGCGCTGGCCGACCCGGACGCCATCGAATCGGGACTCGAAGACGACGGCGGCGACGGCGGAGGCGGCGACGCCGAGACGCCGGAGACGACGTCGTGGACGAAGTGGGACAAGGTCGCGGGCGTCGCGACGATCGGTGCCTTCGTCGGCTACGCGGTCAATCCGGTTCGGAACGCGATCGCCGGCGCGATCGACGTCGTGCTCGGTCCCCTTCTGAACATCGTTCCGTTCTACGTCGTGGTGATGGTGATCGCGCTCGCGACCGGCCTGTACTCCACGCTGTTGCGCGCGGGGCTCATGGACATGGAGAAGATGAGCGCGTACCAAGACCGGATGAAAGAGATCCAAGAGCGGCGCAAGGACGCGAAAGAGCGCGACGACCAGGCCGAACTCGACGCCATCCAAGAAGAGCAGATGGACGCGATGGGCGATCAACTCGGTATGTTCAAAGAGCAGTTCCGTCCGATGGTGTGGATCATGTTCCTCACGATCCCGGCGTTCCTCTGGATGTTCTGGGTGATCGGCTACCGCGGCTCGGACCCCGCGTATCCGGCGGTCGCCGCACAGGAGATGATCGTCCCGCTCGCCGGCACCGTCACCTGGGACACGGGAGTCGTCGGCCCGATACAGATGTGGATCCTCTGGTATTTCCTGTGTTCGATGGCGTTCACACAGCTCGTCCAGAAGAGCCTCAACATCCAGATGTCGCCGTCGTAGCCGAGAGGAACAACGCGTTCGACGGCGTGTGACCTCCGAACCCGCTATTCTCGGAGCCGTCGGTACGTCACTGCCCGTCGGCCGACTCCGCACGTCCCGTCACCTTCCGGATACACGAGGAGCCGAACGGGCCGAGTTCGCCGGCGTCTAATCGCACGAAGTGGCCGGTGGTGAGCCCGGAGCCGCAGCGGCGACACTCGAAGGAGCCCTCCCGCGTCACCACCTGCGTCTCGTAGTTCACATGAGTGCCGCCGCGCTCGACGCGGAGGCGCGCGCCGTCGCGATCGATGACGCCGCGTTTCTCGGCGGTGTCGAGGATCTCTCGGGTGAGCGTGGGGCTCGTGGTCACCGTCTCGATTCGATCGATCGCCTCCGGGAGCGACAGCTCCTCGCGTTCGAGGTGTGCAAGAAGCTCCACGCCGAGTTCGACCGTATCGGTGCGCGTTGACGGCGCGGTCACAGCCGCCATCACGACGGCGACCCTCTTAACTTCCACACTGTCGGTCGCGGTCGTCGCGACGAGAGTCGTGCGGTCGCGGGCACACCGTCCGAACCGTCGGTCGATAGAAGCCCGTAAGACAGTTATCGGGCGGGGCGCTGGAGTTCGTATGGACGTACTCGACGTCGCGGCGCGAGCGGCCGAGACCGGTCCGGTCTGTGACGCCTGCCTGGGCCGGCTCGTCGCTGAGCGGAGCTTCGGGCTGTCGAACGCCGAGCGGGGGTCGGCGCTGCGCACCGCGCTGGCGCTGCGCGACGACGAGGACTACGAGCCGGTCGAGACGGTCGACTGCTGGGTCTGTGAAGGTCGGTGTGCGGAATTCGACGCGTGGGCCGAACGCGCGGTCGACGCGGTCGGCGACGCCGAGTTCGAGACGTACAACGTCGGGACGCGGACGCCGCCGCTGATCGAGGAGAACGAGGCGCTGCTCCGCGAGGAGGCCGGAGTCGACGCCGACGCGGGCGAGCCGTTCAAGTCGGAGTTCAACCGCGAGGTCGGCAAGCGCGTAGGTCGTCTCACCGACACGGAGGTCTCCTTCGACCGCCCCGACGTGCAGTTCACGATCGATCTGGCCGAGGACGCGGTCGACGCGAAGGTGAACTCCACGTTCGTCTACGGTCGGTACCGGAAGCTGGAGCGCGACATTCCGCAGACCGAGTGGCCGTGTCGAGAGTGCAACGGTTCCGGCCGGCAGGGCGCAGACCCCTGTGACCACTGCGGCGGTTCGGGATACCTCTACGACGACAGCGTGGAGGAGTACACGGCACCGGTCGTCGAGGACGTGATGGACGGGACGGAGGCGACCTTTCACGGCGCGGGCCGCGAGGACGTCGACGCGCTCATGCTCGGGACCGGTCGGCCGTTCGTGATCGAGGTGGCGGAGCCGCGTCGCCGGCGCGTCGACACCGATCGGCTCCAGTCGGACATCAACGCGTTTGCCGACGGGGCCGTCGAGGTCGAGGGACTCACGCTCGCGACGTACGACATGGTCGAGCGCGTGAAAGAACACGACGCCTCGAAGCGCTACCGGGCCGACGTGACCTTCGATGCCGACGTCGACGCCGACGCCCTCGCCGACGCGGTCGAGAGTCTGGAGGGAACGACGGTCGAGCAGTACACGCCGAACCGGGTCGACCACCGGCGGGCGGGACTCACTCGGGAGCGCGACGTGTACGAGGCGAGCGCGGAACTGGACGACGCTCGCCACGCAACCGTCGAGATCCACGGCGCGGGCGGACTCTACATCAAGGAGCTGATCTCGGGGGACGAGGGACGGACGGAGCCGAGTCTCGCGGGACTCTTGGGCGTCGGTGCCGAAGTCACCGCGCTCGACGTCGTGGCCGTCGAAGGCGAGACAGAGTCGTTCGAGGACGAGGCGTTCTTCCGCGAGTAACGAGCGGACCGCCGGGATTTATGCGACGTGCGTCAGACATTTCGCTCATGAACGGGCGCGACGCCGACGGCGGAACCGCGGACGACGCGGCCGTCGAAACGGCCGGGACGGCACCGGACCCCGGCGAACCGATCGTCGAACGGCCCGTCGGGGAGGCGATCGCTGCGACCGCGACTGCGGCGCACGCTCGGATCGAGGGCACGGACCGGGTGAGCCGGGGGGACCGAGTCGCCTCGATCCTCGTTGCGGTCGGTCCCGGACCGCACTCGGGCGCGACGGTCGACCTCGCCCGGGCGGTCGCCGAGACGACCGACGCGTGGCTCGATCTGTTCCACGTCGTCCCCGAGGACGAACCGACACCCGAGAGCGATGGCTCCGGCTCTCGGGGCGGGGACGCCCCGGCCGACAGCGCCGGCGAAGCGACGGCCGGCACCGCGACGAGTGACGACGGAGCGGCAACGAGTGCCGACGGAGCGGCGGCCGCGTCGAGCCCGACGACCGGTGACGACCTGCTCTCGGCCGCGTGCGACCGCCTCGACGGCTTCGAGCGCGCGGACCGGTGGCTCGTCGAAGACCAGCGGGCGGCGGACGCGATAATCGAGCAGTCGCCGTATTACGACCTCGTCGTCGTCGGCGAGACGACGACGGGGACGGTTGGGCGATTCGTCTTCGGCTCGACAACCGAGACCGTGGTCGAGGAGGCCGCGGTCCCGGTGGTCGTCGTCGAGGCGGACGGACCGACGCCGATCGTCGGCGACTGACCGGTCGGCCCCGGCGGCTGTGCTTGCGACATCGACGCACGGATAGCGCCGGCGACAGCGTTAAATCAGTGTACATACTTGTACATCACAACGCGGAATACTACATTGGTGAACACGATGGATATCAACGAGACGGTCGAACGCGTGACGGACGGGGAGGACCTGACGGTCGAACAGGCGCGCGAGGCCGCGAGCCTCGTCTTCGAGGAGGCGACGGAGGCGCAGATCGGTGCGCTTCTGGCTGCGCTTCGAGCGAAGGGTGAAACGGAAGCCGAGATCGCCGGCTTCGCACAGGGGATGCGCGACGCCGCGCGGACGATCGATCCCGACCGAGCACCGCTCGTCGACACTTGCGGGACCGGCGGCGACGACTACAACACGATCAACGTCTCGACGACGGCCGCTATCGTCGCCGCCGGCGCGGGCGTCCCGATCGCCAAGCACGGCAACTACTCGGTGTCGTCGTCCTCCGGGAGCGCCGACGTGCTGGAGGTCGCGGGGGCCGACATCGAGGCCGAGCCGTCGGCCGTCGAGGACGCCATCGAGCGGGATGGGATCGGCTTCATGCTCGCGCCCGTGTTCCACCCGGCGATGAAGGCCGTCATCGGCCCGCGGAAGGAACTCGGCATGCGAACGATATTCAACGTTCTCGGCCCGCTGACGAACCCCGCGGGTGCCGAAGCGCAGGTGCTCGGCGTCTACGATCCCGATCTGGTCGGGACGATCGCCCGATCGCTCGCGCACATGCCAGTCGAGCGCGCCCTGGTGGTCCACGGCGACGGCATGGACGAGATCGGCATCCACGGCGAGACGGTCGCAGCCGAGGTCGACGGCGAGGACGTGCGTGAGTTCACGATCGATCCCGCCGACCTCGGACTCGAACGCGCCCCGATCGAGGCGGTCGCGGGCGGGACGCCCGAGGAGAACGCGGCCGACCTCCGCGGGATCGTCGAGGGGACTGTGACGGGGCCGAAGCGGGACCTCGTGCTCGCGAACGCCGGCGCGGCCGTCTACGTCGCGGGCGAAGCCGACTCGCTCGAAGCCGGGGTCGAGCGCGCTGCCGAGGCGATCGACTCTGGCGGGGCCGCAACGAAGTTCGCGGCGCTCTGCGGCGACGATTCGGCGACGGGCGCGGCCAGTGAGGATACGCCGTCTCCGACCTCGGAGGACGACTGATGGCTCGCGTGAAGGTCTGTGGGCTCGCCCGCGACGCCGACCTCCGGGCGGCGGTCGACGCCGGGGCCGACGCGGTCGGCGTCATCACCGAGGTTCCCGTCGACTCCCCCCGCGAGGTGGAACCCGCCACGGCGGCCGACCTCCTCGCTGACGTCCCGCCGTTCGTGACGGCGACGCTCGTCACGATGCCCGACTCCGCGGAACGCGTCGTCGAACTCGTCCGGACGATCGGTCCCGACGCGGTCCAGATCCACGGCGGGTGGACGCCCGATGAGATCCGATACATCCGCGCTGAGACCCAGAGAAAGGTGCTCCTCGCCGTCGACGCCACAGAGCCGGGGCGCGCGGAGGAACTCGACGCGGTCGCCGACGCGCTCGTGCTCGACTCGACGGACGAGTCGGGCGCGGGCGGGACCGGCGAGACGCACGACTGGACGCGCGCCGGCGAACTCGCTGACCGACTCACATCGCCCGTCGTCCTCGCGGGCGGGCTCACGCCGGATACGGTCGCGGAGGCGATCCGGGCGGCCGACCCGTTCGCGGTCGACGTCGCCTCCGGCGTCGAACTGGACGGTGGGCGGAAAGACCACAACGCGGTCGCCCGGTTCGTCGCGAACGCGGGCCGGGAGATGGAACTCGCATGAACGACTCGCTGCTTGACACCGACAGGGAGACGTTCGCCGATCTCGCGAGCGACGCCGGCGACCCCGAGGGACCGGTCGTCGTTCGCGTCGCCGCGTCGCTCGACGCCGACGTCACGCCGCTCGCGGCGTACGCGACGCTGGTCGGCGACAGTCCGTACGGGTTCCTGCTCGAATCCGGCGAGAAGGTTGCGTCCAGCGATCCGGACGGCGCGTTCACCGCTGGCGGGAAGGCGGACAAACACGCCCGCTACTCGTTCGTCGGCTACGACCCGGAGGCGATCGTCTCCGTCCATCCCGACCGCACCGACGTCACCGAACTCGGACCGGCCGCGTCGTTCGTCGGGGGGGTCGACGGCGAGGCGGTCGCCGACGAAGCGGAGGGCAGTGAGGCGGTCGCGGACGAGGCGAGCGGCCTCGGACCCGCCGAGGGCGACGCGATCGACCGCGTCCGGGCGGCGTTTCCCGACGTGCGCCGGCGCGGGTTTCCCGACACCGACCGCCAGATCCTCTCCGGGGGGTTCGTCGGCTTCCTCGCGTACGAGGCCGTCTACGACCTCTGGTTGGACGAGGTCGGCGTGGACCGCCCCGAGACCGAGTTTCCGGACGCCGAGTTCGCGCTCACGACCCGCACGGTCGTCTTCGACGAGGTGGAGGGTACGGTCGAACTCGTGTTCACGCCCGTGATCGGCGGCGACGACGACCCGGGCGCGGTGTACGACGACCTCGTCGCCGAGGCCGAGCGCGTCGCCGACGAACTGCGCGCGGCGTCGTCACCCGACCCCGACGGCGTTCGTATCGACGCCGAGTCGGCCGGCGCACAGGCCGACTACGAGGCGGCCGTCCGGACGGCGAAACAGCACGTCCTCGACGGTGACATCTATCAGGGCGTCATCTCGCGGAGCCGCGAGCTACGCGGCGAAGTCGACTCGCTCGGACTGTACGCCGCGCTCCGCGAAGTGAACCCCTCGCCGTACATGTACGTGCTGCGTCACGACGACCGCAGCATCGTGGGTGCGAGCCCCGAGACGCTGGTATCGGTCCGGGGGGACCGCGTCGTCTCGAACCCTATCGCCGGCACCTGTCTGCGCGGGACGAGCCCGGTCGAGGACCGCCGACTCGCGGGCGAGATGCTCGCGGATGCCAAGGAGCGCGCGGAACACACGATGTTGGTCGACCTCGCGCGCAACGACGTGCGACGCGTCTCGGCGCCCGGGTCGGTCCGCGTCGAGGAGTTCATGAACGTGCTGAAGTACAGCCACGTTCAGCACATCGAGTCGACGGTGACGGGCACGCTCGCCGACGACGCGGACGCCTTCGACGCGACGCGCGCGACCTTCCCGGCCGGGACGCTCACGGGCGCGCCGAAGGTTCGCGCGATGGAGATAATCGAGAAGCTTGAGACGACCCCCCGCGAGGCGTATGGCGGCGGCGTCGGCTACTACGCGTGGAGCGGCGACGCCGACTTCGCGATCGTGATTCGGACGGCGACGCTGGAGGACGCGGACGACGAGTCGGTCGTCACCGTCCGGGCCGGCGCGGGGCTCGTGGCCGACTCCGATCCCACCGCCGAGTACGAGGAGACCGAACAGAAGATGGACGGCGTGTTGGCCGCTATCGACCGCATTCGAGAGGGCGACACGCCCGGAGGAGACCCGCTCGCCCCCGGCACGGAGGTCGACGAATGAAGGTCGTCGTGATCGACAACTTCGACTCGTTCACATACAACCTCGTCGAGTACGTCTCCGACCAGCCCGACGACGACGAGCCGATAGAGATCGAGGTGTTCAAAAACACCGCGTCGCTCGCCGACATCGAGCGGGCGGAACCCGACGCGATCCTCATCAGTCCCGGCCCCGGCCACCCGAAGAACGAGCGCGACGTGGGCGTCACCGCGGACGTGCTGCGAGAGCTGTCGCCCACGGTGCCCACGCTCGGCGTCTGTCTCGGCCTCGAAGCCGCCGTCTACGAGTACGGTGGCACGGTGGGGCACGCGCCGGAGCCGATCCACGGGAAGGCGTTCCCCGTCGAGCACGACGGCGACGGCGTCTTCACCGGACTCGATCAGGGATTCCGCGCCGGGCGGTACCACTCGCTCGCCGCCGTCGAGGTACCTGACGTCTTCGAGGTGACCGCGACGACCGACCACGACGGAGAGTCCATCGTGATGGGCGTCCGACACCGCGAACACCCGATCGAGGCGGTGCAGTTTCACCCGGAGAGCGTGTTGACGCCGGCCGGGCACGACCTCATCGGGAACTTCCTCGCGTCGGTCTGAGGCGGTTGTGCCTACTGCCGGGTGTGTCGTCTCGAAGGCGAGTCGACGGGCACCTGACACCCACGGCTATCCGGGCAGCGAACGCGCTCCGGCCGCCACACCGGGACGCATATACGATTTCGGCCGCAGGGTTCGGAGTATGTGCAACGATACGGCGGGGGCGGGCTGGTTCGAGGCGGGACCGCCCGACGACCGCGACGCGGCGCGGAACGCTATCGATAGCGGCGGCGCAGACCGGCCGGAAGACTGGCCCGCCCGCGCCGTCGACACCGGCTTCGCAGAAGACGAGTCGGCGTACTACGACGCCCTTCACGATGCCACCCTCCGTGCCACGCGGGCGGCCGTCGAAGAACGCGAGCGCGCGGACGATCAGCAGTTGATACACGGCGTTCGGGCGATGGACGACTGCGAGCGCACC
Source organism: Halorubrum sp. BV1 (assembly GCF_000746205.1). Lineage (NCBI taxonomy): Archaea > Methanobacteriati > Methanobacteriota > Halobacteria > Halobacteriales > Haloferacaceae > Halorubrum > Halorubrum sp. BV1. The sequence continues at coordinate 104,958 of NZ_JQKV01000001.1, read as the reverse complement.
GCGAACGAGCTGGCGGAGAGAGCGACGGAGTGGGCTGGCAGTCTGTTCGACGACGTAGCGCCCGGGATCGAGGGCGCACGCGAGGTCACCGAGCGCGAGCCGACCGACGAGATCGAGGAGCGAGCGGTCTCGCTCGCGAGACGCGCGGCCGACGTGGCCGACGAGCGCGACGCGATCGCGGCGACGATCGAGCGGGTCGCGCCGGCGGTCGCGCCGAACCTCGCGGAGATGGCCGGTCCGGAGCTCGCGGCGCGGCTGATCGCGCTCGCGGGGGGACTGGAGTCGCTGGCGAAAAAGCCGTCGGGCACGGTGCAGGTGCTCGGTGCCGAGGACGCGCTGTTCGCGCACCTCTCCGGGCGCGCCCCGTCCCCGAAACACGGCATCATCTACACCCACGAGTACGTCCGCGGCACGCGACCCGAAGACCGCGGGTCGGCCGCGCGGGCGCTCGCGGGCAAGCTGACGCTCGCGGCTCGGGCGGACCACTACGCAGGTGAGCGCCGCGAGACGCTCCACGACGACCTTCGCGAGCGGATGGCGACGATCCGCGGGCGCGCCGACGGTCCGAACGGGGGGAACGGTTCCGAAGGGGCGACCGACGGCGACGCCCCGGAGGAGAGCCGATGAGCGAACCGACGCTCCCGGCCGGCGTCGAGCGCCGCGCGATCGACGGCGAGACGGGGCTCGCGACTCGCGGCGAGCCGGTGTACGGCGAGCCGACCGCGGACGGCTGGCGCGCTTGGGATCCCCGACGGTCGAAGCTCGGCGGCATGCTCGAACTCGGATTCGACACCGGGCTCGCGGGCGGTGAGACCGTCCTCTATCTCGGTGCCGCGAGCGGGACGACGGTCAGCCACGTCGCGGACTTCGCGGGACCGACCTACGGCGTCGAGTTCGCGCCGCGGCCGGTGCGCGATCTGCTCGACGCCGCCGAGTCCCGCGATCGGCTGTTCCCGCTCCTCAAGGACGCGCGGAAGCCACGGACGTACGCACACGTCGTGGAGGCCGACGTGGACGTGATCGTACAGGACGTCGCGACTCGCGGGCAGGCGACTGTCGCCGTTCGCAACGCGCAGTTCCTCGCGGACGACGGACGGTTGCTGCTCGCGATCAAAGCGCGCAGCGAGGACGTGACCGCCGCGCCCGACGACGTTTTCGACGAGGCCGTGGATCGGCTCCGTGACGCCTACGAGGTACTGGAGACGCGACGACTCGATCGGTTCCACGAGGACCACCTCGGCGTCGTCGCGACGCCGAAGTAGCTCACCACGTCGGCGGCGTGAATCCGGCGTCCGCTAAAATGGGTTTCCAACGCTTCTGAACGGAGAGCCGCGAGACGCCCATCGCGTCGGCGACGGCGGACTGTGACCGCTCTTGACCGCGGATCAGCGCGGCGGCGTAGAGACTACCGGCGGCGGTGACGCGTTTTCCTCGCTCCTCCTCGGGTGCTCGCGAGAGGAAGAGGTCGGTCGCGGTCGAGAGCGCCTCCTCGTCGAGTTCAAGCGTCGCGCAGGCCTGCTCAAGCCTGTCGATCCACGCCGCGTTGTCGACGCGCTCGCTCGCACGGTACATACCCGGAGTACGCCCCGAGAGGTACATAAGTGTCCGCGTGGCCGCCGCGCTCAAGTCGACCCCGTTCGTACGACGGGTATGTCGACGCAAGCGTGGACGGAGTCGCGGGTGCGCGCGCTCCACGACGACCTCGTGGACCAGTACGAGCCCGTCGATCGAGAGGCCGAACACGGCGCGGACCCGACCGCGGATCCCGGCGAAGGAGTCAGACAGCTGGTGACGACGATCCTCTCACAGAACGTCGCAGACGAGAACACGACCCGCGCGTCTGCGGCGCTTTTCGACCGCTACGCGGACTTCGCCGCGATCGAGGCCGCCGATCACGACGAGCTGGCAGAAACGATCCGCGTCGCCGGACTCGCCGACCAGAAGGCCGCTCGGATCCAGCGCGCGCTGGCCGCGATCCGCGAGGAGACGGGCGGTGCGTACTCGCTCGCGTTTCTCGACGCCATGGCGACCGGGGAGGCGAAGGCGTGGCTGACGGAGATTAAGGGGGTCGGACCGAAGACCGCGAGCGTCGTGTTGAACTTCCACTTCGGCAAGCCGACGATGGCGGTCGACACCCACGTCGAGCGCGTCTCGAAGCGGTTCGGGCTAGTCCCCGAATCGGCCTCGAACGCGGCCGCCCACGACCGGCTCGACGAGATGGTTCCCGACGAGCTGATCTACCCGCTTCATGTGCTGTTGATCCGTCACGGGCGAGAACGCTGTTCGGCCCGCGACGCCGACTGCGCGAACACGGTGTGTGAGACGTACTGCGACTGTGAGTTCTGTCCGTGAACTATTTGTTGGGCACCGTTCGGTGGATCGACTTGCGCGCCGCCGAGTTCGTCGCCTCGATACGGACGCCGGCGCTCACGGAGGCGATGACGTCGATGACCGGGCTCGGATCGGTCACGGCCGGCGTCGTGCTCGTCGGGCTGTTCCACCTCGCGGGGTGGCGCGAGGAGTTCCGAACGAGCGTGGTGGCGCTGTCGATGCTCGGCGTCGTGGTCTGGGCGTTGATGTCGGTCGTCGAGCGGCCGTTTCCGTCGAATCCGGTCTGTGTGACCGAGGGGACGTCCGGCACGACGAGTTCGTTCCCGTCGGGTCACGCGGCCGCCGTCACCGCGTACGCGATGGTGGCTCGAACCTCGGAGGAGCTTCCGTTCGCGACGACGACCGCGCTCGCCGCGCTGATCGCGTTCTCACGGGTCTACCTCGGCACGCACTACCTCTCTGACACCGTCTTCGGGATCGGACTCGGGATCGCGGCGGTGCTCGTCGCCGAGCGGATCCTCGATCGGATCGACGCCGACGCGCTGGTCGCGCGGCTGCCGTTCGACGCGGACCGCTGATTGGCGACCCCTGTCCCCGGAGCGACAGCTATTTTTGCGCCACCCGGGTACGATAGCTCGCGCGCGGGTTGCCGAGCCAGGCCAAAGGCGTAGCGCTTAGGACGCTATCCCGTAGGGGTCCGCCGGTTCAAATCCGGTCCCGCGCATGAGCGAACGTACGTGAGCGAAGAGCAGGAGCGGATTTGTAGCCCAGAGGACGAGCGAAGCGAGTCCTCGCGGTTCAAATCCGGTCCCGCGCATGCAACGATTTCTGCGTGAAGGGCTCTGTTGAAATCCTCAACAGTCGACACATTTTGAGCCCGCATGGTCAGTACAGTGTGCATATTGAGGGGTAGATGAACAACATCATTATCAAAAAACAAGCTGTTGATCTGCGTCTAAACAAGGTCCGATATAGTGTATCGACTCAATTATTCAGGGACCAGCCATAACATCGCCGAATCCAGCGAAGATAGACAGTATGTATGCTGGTCCGGCCAGAAACGCAAGGTACCAGATGAGGCTGCCGACGACAAGAACGATTGTCTTGGGTGCGTACTCGTTAGGGTCCCAATCAAGTCCACTCCTCGGGAGTACGTACAGAAGTAGGAATGGCCATAGGAGGAGAGAGATCAGCGTCGCCACGACGATCCCATCGATTCCGGCGACGTAGATCTCCGAGGCTTGCGTTGGCGGTCGCACGTCGAGACTCACTGAGAGCGTGCCTCCGAAGAGAAACCCCCAGACGAGCGCCGGCAGGAGAATCCACAGAACATAGTTCACTCGCCACCCGCTGGGCGGCAGCACCGCGAAGAGATCTCTCAAGCGCCCCGCAGTCAGGAACGGTGACCAACACACTCCAATAAACAAGCCGTATATTCCGATGAGGAGGGCGAAATGCGCAGCGGTGAACAATACTGAAAAAAGATTATCGAACATTTCTAGTATATTTTCAAACAGTTGGTATGTCTCTTGTGGTATCCACACGAAACCGACGATCTCACCTGAGAGATACAGAGTACACGACCATCGACCGAAGATACTTAGTTGAGATTGAAACATCTAAAACAGTGGAACAATATCCAGTCACCTGTCTGAAAGGAGTTGGGTTGGTTCTCGCTTTGTTTTTCGCCCTCTATCCAGCGATCCTCATCGTTCAATTACTGACGAACACAGTAACCGAGTCCACTGTCCAAATACTGGTTCTCTTGATCCTGTCCAGTATCGCGTGGTTCTGGATACTTCGTCTGTATCGGGCGTATCGTTCCGTTGGGTTGACAATGAAACCCTCCGAATGACAGCGGTACGTACTATCTTGGTGGTCAGTTTGCAGTCTTTAGCGAACAGCTGTTTCAAACAGTTATATGTCTGAGGAATGGGATATCACAGAGTCGAGTGAAGCGAACGGAACGACTCGATTACCGCTCGATGCCGCCCTGCGGTTTGATCTGCATGATGTGGCGGACGTTGAGGTAGATTTCTTCCGGCGAGGTCTGCTCGTCGGGGTCGTACAGGTCCGACACGCGGTAGAGGATCGCCGAGAGCTGTTTGCTCTCGGAGCTGTCTCCGCGAACGTCCCCGGCGATTTCGCGGAGGAACGCTCGAACCTCGGCGTCATCGGCGAACTCGTCGGCCACCGCATCCGTCCCCGCGGCCTCGGGAACGACCGGGTCGACGCCGGCGGCGTCGTGCGGCCCTTCGGGCTCGTCGGTCCGTCCGTCTCCGTCGACCTCGTCCGCCCCGGTCATCGCTTCTCGGACGCCTCTCGGCGGCGAACAACCCCGGCGTTGTTCGCGACGTTCTCGACTATCAGTTTGAACGCGTCGGCGGTCTCGCCGTCGTCGAGCACGACCGGATCGCCGTCGTCGCCGCCGGTGCGGACCGCGGGATCAAGGGGGACGCCGCCGAGGAACGGGAGGTCGTGTTCGGTCGCGAGCGCCTTCCCGCCGCCGGAGCCGAATATCTCGTGGAAGCCGCCGCAGTCGGGACACCTGAACCCGGCCATGTTCTCGGCGACGCCGAGCACGTTCGTGTCGTGTTTGCCGAACATCCGAAGTCCCTTCACCGCGTCGTCGAGCGCGACCTCCTGCGGCGTCGTGACGATCACGGCACCCGTCAGCGGGAGCGTCTGGAGGATGGTGAGTTGCGTGTCGCCGGTGCCCGGAGGCAAGTCCATGACGAGGTAGTCCAGTTCGCCCCACTCGACGTCTTCGACGAGTTGCGTGATGATCTTGTGGACCATCGGACCGCGCCAGATAACGGGGTCGTCCTCGCCGGTGAGAAAGTCCATGCTCATTAGTTTCACGCCGAACTTCTCGGGCGGGACGATCGTCTCACCGTCCGTCTGCGGGCGCTCCTCCGCCGAGACCATCCGCGGGACGTTCGGTCCGTACACGTCGGCGTCGAAGAGTCCGACGCGCGCGCCGAGTTCCGAGAGCCCCGCAGCGATGTTGACCGCCATCGTCGACTTCCCGACGCCGCCCTTTCCAGAGGCGACCGCGATCACGTTCTGGACGCCCGGGAGGACCTGCTCGTCCGCCGAGAGGTCGTCGGGAATGGACGCGGAGAGTTCGACCTCGAAGGGTGAGTCGGCGAGCGCGTCTCGCACGTCGCCGGCGATCTCGGATTCGTGTGGCGAGAAGGGCGCACCGAGCGCCAGCGACACGCGGACGACGGCCGCCTCCGCGTCGACGTCGATGTCGTTCACCAGGCTGAGAGAGACGATATCGTCGCCGAGATCGGGGTCCTGCACGGTCGCAAGTTGCTCTCGCACGTCCGCTTCGTTCATGTCCGAACGGAGGGTAGTGGGTCGAATAAGGGTTCGGTACGGGAGACAGAACTCCGGGACGAGCGTGTACTGCCCGGTTCGGTACCGGTTCATACATGCTGAAGCGAGTGAGATCTGACGAAGCGATATGGGTTCGCCACGTCGAAGACGACACCGCGTACGCAGGCCTCACCGCGTCGTATCTCGATCGCCTCGGTCCGGGGTTCGACCACGAGTCGGTACGGACCAGTACGAGGTGCCTGTCAATCGAATCCGAAACGCTGTCGGCCGCCACCGGCCATGTATGGCTCACTCAAAATACAAAAGGGTCACCGAGTCGCGGCGGTAGTCGACGTGACGCTCGGTGGCCGACGTAACGCTACCACGGCCACCATCCCCACCAGCCCCTCCCCCCGTCTCCGTCGTCGCCGTCATTTTCCCCGGCGTCATCTTCCGCGAAGTCAGAATTGTCACCGCTATCACCGTCGTCGCCACCACCCGTCAACCATTCCCACAACCACGAATCGTCGTCGGAATCATCAGTATCATCGCCCTCGTCGTTGTCGCCCTCGTCGTTGTCGCCCTCGTCGTTGTCGCTGTCGCCGGTACCATCGTCCCAGTCGTCGCTCTCGTCGTCACGTTCGTCGCTACCGTCGTCACCGTCCGTGCCGTCAGACGGTGTCAGGGTCGCGCGACAGATCACCGACTGCTCGGTGACGACCAGCACCGTGGTCTGGGACTCAACCGACCCGAGTCTCGCGGACTCGCCCGTCTCGAAGGCGGTATCGCCGTCGCCATCGTCGATCGCGAACTCGATACGCGATTCGCCCGAGGCGTTCCGGAACACCACGTCGAGACCCGCTTCGTCGACGGGGTCGCCGCCGGTCTGGGTCACCACGACCGCGTCGTCAACGTACTCGATCTCGCAGTCGACGAAGTGCTCGGACGAGTCATCGGTCTGCGTGAGCGTGTATAACCCGTACCCACCGACGAGCGTCGTGCCAACGACTGCGAGTCCGAGAAGCAGAATGGACCCGACGATCGAGGACTGTCCGCGGTTCGTGGGATCGGTCATTGAGGCGGTCACGCAGAGCACGCACTACGCTGTCAGGCGGTTCGCGGTCGCGTGAGATATACTGTTCCCCTCAGATATCAGTCACGATACCGGGAGAGCTACGGCCGCTCCGTCCCGCCGTCGATTCGCGTGCCGGCGTCGTCGCCCCGCAGGAACGCCGCGAGTCCGTCGGCACCGAACACCTGTGCCGGCGCGTCGAGAGCAAGCAGTTCTCGGACTTTCGCCGCCATCCCGCCGGAGACATCCGTCTCGTCGCTCGCGCCGAGCGCGTCCGCGACCGGATCGAACGCGTCGATCACGTCGATCACGTCGCCGTCGGCGTCGAGGACCCCCGGTACCGTCGAACAGACGCCGACCCGCTCAGCCCCGAGCGCAGATGCCAGTTCGACGACCAGCTCGTCGCCTGAGACGACGGTCACGCCCGCGCCGGCGGTCGCGACGCCGTCGCCGTGAAGGACGGGAACGAACCCCTCATCGAGCAGTGTCGCCGTCGAGCCGATCGGCAGGTCCAGATCCCCGCTCGCGCCGTCCGGGCGGGCAGAGACCGAAAGCGGGTGGACCGGAACGGCCGGCACGTCCCGGTCGTGAAGTCGAGAGAGGACGTGTCGGTTCAACGTCGTCATCGCGCCGTGGACGTCCATCACCGCCGTGACGTCGCTCGTGCCGGCGGTCGTCGAGACGCCGTGCTCGCTCGCGTGGTGGTGGCCGAAGCTCCCGCCGCCGTGAACGACCACGAGACGAGATACCGATCCGGCGTCGCGGGCCGCGGCGATCGCGTCGCAGGCCGCGTCGAGCGCCGCCGTATCGAGGGTTTCCGGGCGGCCCTTTTCCGTGATCAGACTCCCGCCGAGCTTGAGCACGACGGGCGGTGGCGACGCGCCGGCCGCGTCGCCGCCATCGGGCGCGACGGCGTCGCCGATCGAGACGTCTCTCGCACCCGTCACGGCTCCACCACCCGGACTCCTTCCGTCGCAAGCGCTGCCCGAAACGTCTCCTCACAGCCCTGCGTGAACGAGAGCGCGGTCTCCGTCTCGTCGCTCGGGTCGAGCGCGACGATACAGCCGCCGCCGCCAGCGCCGGTGAGCTTCGCGCCGTGTGCGCCCGCGTCCCGAGCGGCCCACACCATCGTGTCGAGCGAGCGCGCGGAGACACCGAGAGCGGCTAACAGGCCGTGGTTAAAATCCATCAATTCGCCGAGTTCGGAGAGCAACGCTGCCGAGGGAGCGTCACCCGGATCGGCGTCGGCGAGCAGGTCTTCGCCGGCTCTGACCACGTCGCCGATCGCCGTGATCGTGTCGGCGGCGAACGCGTACTCGTCCCTGAGCTGGCCCACGCCGGCCACAAGCTCTCCCGTGTCGCCCGCCCCGCCGTCGAAACCGACGACGAACGGGAGGTTAGGTGCGTCTATCGGGTCGCAGTCGTCGCCCTCCACTCGTACCGCACCGCCCATCGTCGAGCAGAACGTGTCGGCCCGGGAGGCCTGCCCGTCTTGCACCTCGTGTTCGGCGCGATAGGCTCTGTCGGCCAGCTCCCGCGGTTCGAGCGGCTCGCCGAGCGCGCGGGTCGCCGCGTCGATGCCGGCGACGACCACGGCCGCGGAGGAACCCAGTCCGGCCCCGAGCGGGATGTCGCTTTCCACGGTGATGTCGAATCCGGCGTCGGGTGCGTTCGCCGCGTCGCGGGCCTGTCGGACCGCGGCGTCGACGTAGCCCATCGCGGCCTCGACGAGCGGGGTCGGTACGTCGACGTCCGGCCGGTCGTCGGTCCCGCCGGCGTACTCCACGGTGAACCCGTCGAGAGAGATGTCCTCGGCCTCGACGCGAACGTGGTCGTCGTCGCGGGGCTCGGCCGACACGGTCGCCCGGCGCTCGATCGCCGCGGGGACGGCCGGCTCGCCGTACACCACGGCGTGTTCGCCGAAGAGGTACACCTTCCCCGGCGCGTCACAGACGGTCATACGAACCTCCTCTCTCCGCGTGCTTACAGGCGTTGCGCTTGCGTGTGCGCCGCCGGACAAATCAGTCCCGTACCTTTTCACCGCGGCCGCCGTGTCGTGTTCCATGTCACCGATACCGTCGCTTCTCGCGGGGGCGTTTCGCGACTTCCTCGACGGCCTGACAGTCGCGATACCGAGGCTGCTCTCGGGGCTGGTCTTCCTGTCGCTCGCGTACGTGACGGTCCGGATCGCCCTCGCCGTTGTTCGCTCGTCGATCGAGCGCGTGTACGTCGGCGACCGCGAGCTGGTCGGCGATCTCATCGTCACGCTCGTCTCCGTGTTCCTCTGGTTCGGCGTCGCGCTCACTTTCCTGAAAGTCGTCGGCATGGGCGACATCGCGGCGAGTCTCGGCACCGCCATCGGGTTCATCGCGCTCGGCGTCTCCTACGCGCTCTCAGAGATGATCGAAGACACGGTCGCCGGCGTGTACCTCCTTCGAGACCCGGATTTCAATCCGGGCTATCGAGTCGAGGCAAAGGGGGTGACCGGAACCGTCGCCGCCATCGAGCTCAGGAAGACCCGGATCGACACGGACGCCGGCGACCGGGTCGTCGTCGCGAACCGCGAGATCGAACCGCGCTGGACGTACGACACGTCCGCGCCGGCGGACGAGGGAGCGGGAGATCAAAGTGGGGTGGACACCGCCAACACATAAATACCAAGCCGCGGACATCGCATCCATGGGATCAACAGCGGCCGGCGTCGATACCGGCGGAACCGGAGACAACACCACCATGGCAGCGCTGACGCACGTCCTCGCCCTGTTCACATGGCTCGTCGGACCACTCGTGGTCTACGTCGTCACCGACGACGCGTTCGTCAAGGAGAACGCGCGAAACGCCATCAACTGGCAGATCTGGTTCACCGTCTACTCGCTCATCGCGCTCGTGTTGGTGCTCGTCGGTATCGGACTCCTGGCGCTGCCCGTTCTCGGCATCGTCGACACCGTGTTCATCGTGATCGCTGCGGTGAAAGCCTCTGACGGGGAGGCGTGGAGCTACCCACTCACGATCGGCGTGTTGTAGATCGGGAGGCTCGAATCCGCTTTCGGCTCTCCGGTGAATCGTGGCTGTTCGGTGGCTCTACCCGCAGAAAAGTCGAACTCGAAGCTGACCGACCGACTTAGAGTTCGTCCTCGAAGTCGTCGAGGGCGAACACGGTGTCGGCACCGCGGCGGTCGAGCGTCTCGTTGGCGAGCAGCCAGTAGACGACCGACAGCGCGCGTCGACCCTTGTTGTTGGTCGGGATGACCAGATCGACGTTCGAGAGCTGGTTGTTGGAGTCACACATCGCGATGACCGGGATGCCGACGGTGATGGCCTCCTTGACGGCCTGCGCGTCGCCGATCGGGTCGGTCACCACGACGACGTCCGGCTCGATGTAGCCGGCGTAATCGGGGTTCGTCAGCGTGCCCGGGATGAACCGTCCGGTGCGGGCGCGAGCGCCGATGGCGTCCGCGAACTTCTCGGCCGGGAACCGGCCGTACTGCCGCGAGGACGTGACGAGGATCTGCTCGGGGTTGTAGTTCGCGAGGAAGTCCGCGGCGGTGCGGATGCGCTGGTCGGTCGTGCTCACGTCGAGCACGTAGAGCCCGTCGTCGCGGACGCGGTGGATGAACCGCTCCATGTCCGCGGTCTTCTGTTGGGTCCCGATGTGGACACCCGCGGAGAGGTAGTCCTCGACGGGGATCAGCAGGTCGACGTCGTCGTCGGGCATGACGTCGTCGTCGAACGGGGAGACCTCCTCTTCCTCGGCGTCGTCTGCCGTCGCGTCGGCGGCCTCGCTCTCGGCGTCGGCGGCCTCAGTTTCGGCGTCGGCGGACGCCCCCTCGGCGGCCGCGTCGGCGGTCGGTTCCTCGGTCGTGTCGGCCTCCTCCTCGACCGCCGCGTCGACCGCCTCGGTCTCCGCGTCGTCGAGTTCGACCGCGTCGTTGTCTTCACTCATGCGTGTGGGTGTCCGTCATACCGCGCCGTCCGCGATGCGGACCAGTTCGTTCAGCTTGGCGGTGCGCTCGCCGCCGACCGTGCCGGTCTTGATGTATCCGGCGTCGGTCGCCACGGCGAGGTGTGCGATGGTCGTGTCTTCGGTTTCGCCCGAGCGGTGTGAGATGACCGTCTCGTATCCGTTTCGGGCAGCGAGTTCGACCGCGTCGAACGCGTCCGACAGCGTCCCGATCTGGTTCGGCTTGATCAGGATGCTGTTTGCCGCGCCGACGTCGATCCCCGCTTGGAGCCGTTCGACGTTGGTGACGAACAGGTCGTCACCGCAGATCAGCGTCCGGTCGCCGACCCGGTCGGTCAGCTCCGCGAACGCCTCGTAATCGTTCTCGTCGAGCGGATCCTCGACGTACGCGAGGTCGTACTCGTCGACGAGTTCGGCGACGTACTCGACCTGCTCGTCCGTCGACTTCGTCTCGTCACCGTACACGTACGCCTCAGCCTCCTCGTCGTACAGCTCTGCGGCCGCCATGTCGAGGCCGAAGCGGACTTCGAAGCCCACCTCGCTCTCAACACGGTCGACCGCCTCCTCGACGACCTCGAACGCCTCTGCATCCGAAATCGGCGGTGCCCACGCGCCCTCGTCGCCTTTCGCCGCCGGGACGCCGCGTTCGTCGAGCACGTCCGCGACCGCCGCGTGGACCGCGGCGTTCGCGAAGACGGCCTCCGAGACGCTCGGCGCGCCGACCGGTGCAGCGAGGAACTCCTGAATGTGGGTGGCCTCTTTGGCGTGTTCGCCGCCGCCGACGACGTTTCCGAGCGGGATCGGGAAGTTGTCGCCGCGGAACGCGCCGCCGAGGTGCTGGTACAGCGGCGCACCGAGCACATCCGCGGCGGCCTTCGCTGCCGCCATCGAGATCGCGACCGCGCTGTTCGCGCCGATCGCGGAGAAGTCGTCGGTGCCGTCTGCAGCGCGCAAGGCATTGTCGACGGCCCGCTGGTCACCGGCGTAGAGGCCTTCGAGCCGCGGAACGGCGTGCTCTCTGGCCTTCGCGATCGCCTCGCTCGCCGGCAGTTCGATCGCCTCGTACTCACCGGTAGAGGCCCCGCTTGGGGCCGCCCCGCGGCCGAAGCCGCCGGATTCAGTGAGCACGTCGGCCTCGACGGTCGGGTTCCCGCGCGAGTCGAGGACGCGCCGCAGCGAGACGCTCGTGATTCGGGTCATTTCTCACCCTCCCGGCGGACGGTGAAGGGGAGCACACCCGCGTCGTACTCCTCCGCGGCGACGAGGATCGGCTCCGTCTGGTCCGAGTCGATCAGCACGGGCGCTCCGTACGATACCTGCAGCGCTCGCGCGCCGAGGATGCGTGCCTTCTCGTATCGGTTGTATCGTTGTGCAGACATGTTACTGGTACGGCGAGACGACGTCGACGAGGTCCCGATGGCTGACCATCATCCGACGACAGCAGTGCCGGTCGACCCCGAGGTCGTCGAGGACCGCGCCGGGGTCCTCGTCGCCCTCGCGGGCTCGCTCCTTGAATTCTTCCCAGTGTTCACCCACGACGTTACCGCATGTGAAACACCGAACGGGGATCATCATGACTGGATCACCTCAGCGGTAGGACTTCTGGTAGCGAGCGCGCGCGCCCGGTCCGCCCCACTTCTTGGGTTCGGACTGGCGGACGTCGTTGACCAGGAGCGTCCGGTCGAAGTTCATGTAGGCGTCGCGCAGCTCGGCGTCGCCGAGGTGCTGAACGATGCCGCGGGCGATGGCCGTGCGAGTGGCGTCGGCCTGACCGCTGAATCCGCCGCCTTCGACGGTGACGTCGATGTCGACGTCGTCACGGAGTTCCTCGCCGGCGATGCGGAACGGCTCGAGCATCTTGAGCCGCGCCTGTTCCGGTTCGACCAGCTCGACGGGCTGGGAGTTGATGCGAACGCGACCCTCGCCGTCACGCACCGTTGCGCGGGCGACGGCCGTCTTCTTCTTGCCTGAGGTGTTCGTTACCATGTGACGTTGGCTCCCAGAGACTCGGAGATGTCACCGAGCGTGGTGAATTTGATGTTCGAGAGTCGGTCCAGCGAGGTGCCCTCCAAGACGACGCTCTCGGCGTCCTCGTCGCGCTCGTAGGGGTTCCCCACGTAGACGCGAACGTTCGAAAGGGCCTCGCGGCCGTCTTCCGTCTTGTAGGGCAGCATGCCGCGGATGGCACGCTTGAAGATCCGGTCCGGCCGTTTCGGGTAGTACGGACCGCTGTCAGACCCGAGTTCGGCGCGCTTGTGGTACGTCTCCATCGTCGCCTCTTCGTTGCCGGTGATGACCGCGCGTTCGGCGTTGACGACGGCGACGGACTCCCCGGCGAGGGCGCGCTGGGCGACCTCCGAGGAGACGCGACCGAGAATGCAGTCTCGGGCGTCGACGACGACGTCCGCATCGATCTTCGCGAGACTCATCGAATCACCCGGACGTTGCTGCCTTCTGGGTTTTGTTCGACGAACTGTTCAAGCGACACCGCTTCGCCGGCCTGATCGATCTTCGTGCGGGCGGTTCCCGAGAAATCGACGGCGGCGACGGTGACGTTCTTTTCGAGCACACCGCTGCCCAGCACCTTGCCGGGGACGACGACCGTCTCGTCTTCCTGCGCGTATCGTTCGATACGGCCCAGGTTGACCTCAGCGTGCGTGCGCCGTGGCTTCTCCAGTCGGTCCGCGATATCCTGCCACACGTTGGCACCGGAGTCGCGCGAGACCGACTTCAGATCGGCGATGAGGTTCTGTAGTTTCGGATTCGTCTTGCTACTCATAGCTCCCTCCTAAAGAGAGGTTCTGAAAAACGGAGTGCAGGGAGCAGGATTTGAACCTGCGGACCTCTACAGGACAGCGCCCTGAACGCTGCGCCGTTGGCCTGACTTGGCTATCCCTGCGTGCACTCCTGCGTAATCCGGCTCCCTTCAAACCACTTTCGGTCCCGGTGTCGCCGGGACCACGCGGCCGTTCGTCGGCGCGAGCGTCGGCGTCGCGACTGCGTACAGGGGCGAACGCCGACCGGGTGGTTCGAAGGTCCGTCATTACGTTAGACCGTGACTTTCGTCTGTAGTTCGTCCGCGCGCTCCTCGATGGAGTCGATCGCGCGGAGCAGCAGTTCTTCGACGCTGAACGACCCGTCCGTCTCGATATGGAAGACGAACGCGCCGGGGACGTCCTCGATCGTGACCTCTTTGCCGGGGTACCGGTTCGAGAGGTCGTTGTCGAACTCGTCCGTGAGCACGATATCGCCCTCGGGCGTCTCGACGACGCCGCGAAGGATCTGCGGTTCGTCCTCGTCGAACTCGCCGCGGTCGCCCTCGACGGTGACACGCTGGAGGTGTCGGTAGCCGACAGAGACGCCGCCCTGATGTTTGGCGTGCTCCTTTCCGGTGTCTAACACCGCGTCGGCCTCGAACTCCAGCCGCTGTCCCTCCTTCAGCTCGATGATCGGGACGTTGTCGTCTGCGACTTCGACCAGCGGGTCCGCACTCTCGATATCGCCGGAATACGCCGTATCCGGTCCCTCGACGTCGAGTGCGAGCGTGACCTCGTCGCCGACCTCGAAGTCGTCGAGCGGGGTCGTGAGGGGGATGAGGCCCAGCCGCAGGCCGATCATCTCGTCGAACATGACGGAGGAGTTCTCGACGAACCGAACGGTGTCGATCGAGAACGTCGGGACGTCGGCGATCATCGCGCGGCGGATGCCGTTCGCGAACGCCGGAGTGAGCCCGCGGATCAACACCCGCGCGCTGCGTTCGTCCCGTTCGACGTACTCAACGTCGAAATCTGCGTCACTCATGTCAGACTCGCTTGTTCTTCGGTGCCTTCGTCCCGTCGTGCGGGATGGGCGTGACGTCCTCGATCCGGCCGATCTCGACGCCGGCGCGCGAAAGCGCGCGGATCGTCGCCTGCGCACCGGGACCGGTGGACTTGTTGAGGTTGCCGCCGGGGCCGCGCACGCGGACGTGCACGCCCTCCAAGCCGGCGTCTTTGACGCGCTCGGCGACGACTTCCGCCATCTGCATGGCGGCGTACGGCGACGCCTCGTCGCGGTTCTGTTTCACCACGGTACCGCCGGACGACTTGGCGATCGTCTCGGCACCCGTCTCGTCGGTGACCGTGATGAGCGTGTTGTTGAACGATGCGTACACGTGGGCGATTCCCCACTTTCCGTCCTCGGATTCACTCATGGTTAGTTACTCCTGTGACTCCGCGCGCTCGGGGTGAAGATCGTCCGCGAGCGGGCTGTTCTCGTCGAAATCGATGGCTCCCTCGTCGGCCACGTCGACCTTCACCGAGGGACGCGTCACGCGGGCCCCGTCGACGGTGACGTGCCCGTGGACGAGGAACTGTCGCGCCTGCTGTGTCGAGGACGCGAGCCCCTGCCGGTAAACGACCGTCTGGAGGCGGCGTTCGAGCAGGTCGGTCACGTCGAGCGACAGGACCGTCGAGATATCGTCGTTGTCGCCGAGAATTCCGATGCGGCGGAGTCGTGCGACGAACTCCGAGCCGGCGTCCTGAGCAGCGTCGACGTCGCCCTGTGCGTCGCCGAGCAGTCGTCGCGCCTCGCGACGCATGTTGCGCAGCTCGGACTGAGCGCGCCAGAGTTCCTCTTTGTTCTTCAGGCCGTACCGAGAGAGGAGGTCCGACTCCTCGGCGATCCGCTCGCCCTGGTACGGATGGTTCGGCGTCTCGTAGCCTTTGGTGTTCTTGCCGGTGCTCATTCTTCGTCACCCGCTTCGTCTTCCGCCATCTCCTCGCGGATCTCCTCGACGTTGACGCCGATTGTGCCCTCGGAGCGGCCCGTGGACTTCGTGCGCTGACCGCGTACCTTCTGGCCGCGCTTGTGGCGAACGCCTTTGTACGATTCGATGAGCTTCATCCGGTTGATGTCGTGACGACGCTTCTCGCTGACGTCGGTGCCAACGAGGTGTGTCGTCTCCCCGGAGTAGAAGTCGTTCTGTCTGTTCGTCATCCACGACGGGACGTGGTCTTCGAGGTTCTCTGCGATGTCGACCACCGCGTCGATGTCACCCTCGTCGAGGAGACCGAACGTGGCCTTGCGGTCCACGTCGGCCTTCTCGGCGACCAGCCGCGCCGTGCGCGTGCCGATGCCGTCGAGTTCGGACAGGCTTCGCTCGACCGTCTTCGTCCCGTCGAGGTCCGCTCCCCCGATCCGGACGAAGTACTGGAGGTCTTCTTCCTCCTCCGGCGAGTCGTCCTGTGATTCTTCCGTGCTCATGTGTTGGTTGTGGTGAGCCCTGCCGGCGCGATTCCGGCGGTACTCGGTCCGTTCGAGCGTTGCGGCGGGGATTCGAACCCCGGAGGCAGTGACGCCACAGAGTTAGCAACCCTGCGCCTTGGGCCAGGCTTGGCTACCGCAACTCGCGTCGTATCATCGCCCTCTCGGACTCGGGATCCGACACCCCTGCAGTTCGTGCATCCGTACGGTCCCGCCTTCGGTACTTAAACATCACGAAAGCCGCGGGTGAATGTCCCCAGATCGCACGGGTGAGACGGTGTGACGTGCGATAACGTGTGCCGTGAGATAACGTGTGCCGTGCGGCGAAATCACAGCCGGTTGGCGTACTGTTTAGTGGGTGCCACGGGTGGGAGACGGTATGCAAGCAGTTCAGTTCGACTCCCACGGCGACCGCGACGTGATCGAGTACGGCGAGTTCCCGGACCCGGAACCCGACCGCGGCGAGGTCCTCGTCGACGTCAAAGCCGGCGCGCTGAACCACCTCGATATCTGGACGCGACGCGGGCTCCCGGGCGTCGACTTAGAGATGCCACACATACCCGGCAGCGACGCGGCGGGCGTCGTCGAGGCCGTCGGCGACGGCGTGACGCGCTTCGAGCCGGGGGACCATGTGGCCGTGAGCGCCGGCGTCTCCTGCGGGGAGTGCGAGTTCTGTCGGAGCGGCGAGGAGTCTCTTTGCGCGTCGTTCCACATCATCGGCGAGCATGTGCGGGGCGTGCACGCCGAGATGGCGGCGGTGCCGGCGGAGAACCTCGTTCCGGTCCCGTCGAGCGTCGACTGGGCGGTCGCCGGGTCCGCGTCGCTCGTCTTCCAGACCGCGTGGCGGATGCTCCACACGCGGGCCGAACTCGAGGCGGGCGAGAAGGTGCTCGTGCTCGGCGCGTCCGGCGGGGTCGGCCACGCCGCGGTGCAGATCGCGGACCACGCGGGCTGTGAGGTGTTCGCGACCGCATCCACGGAGGAGAAGCTCTCGCACGCCGAAGACTGTGGGGCCGACCACGTCATCGACTACGAGACGAACGACTTCGCAGAGGAGATCGCCGAGCTGACCGGGAAACGCGGAGTCGACGTCGTGGTCGACCACATCGGCGAGGCGACGTACCCAGACTCGCTGAAGTCGATGGCGAAGGGAGGGCGACTCGTCACGTGTGGCGCGACGACCGGCCCGAACCCGGGCGCGGGGCTCAATCGGATCTTCTGGAACCAGCTGTCTGTGATCGGGTCGACGATGGCGACCCCGGGCGAGGTCGACGACGTCCTGGAACTCGTCTGGGACGGTACCTTCGAGCCGCGCGTGCGCGAGGTGCTCCCGATGAGCGAGGCCGCCCGCGCGCACGAACTGATCGAGAACCGTGAGGGCTTTGGCAAAGTGGTGGTAAAACCCGACAGTGAGATCTGATCCCGACGCCGACGCCATCAGCGAGCCCGACGCGGACGGGTTCGGACGAAAGGGATGGGCGCTGACAGCGGTGCTTTTCACCTGCGTTCTCGTCATCCCCGGGATCATCTACGTGTACCCGTACGCCGCCGGCGCGCTCGGATTCACGTTCTTTGCGACGTACCTCGCGCTCCCGCTCGTTCCCGCGGTCCTCCTCGGGTTCGTCGCCGTGTGGTCGATGACGGCGGCGACGCGAGACCAGTAGCCGGCGGGTGTTCGTGCCGGTGGCTGCGCTCGTCGCGAGCGCCGAACGACAACCGTTTTGAACGATACCCGCGGAGTAGCGATATGTTGATCACCGTCTCCGGCCCGCCGGGAAGCGGGAAGAGCACGAATGCCACGGCGCTCGCCGACCGACTCGGCCTCGGTCACGTCTCCGGCGGCGACATCTTCCGCGAGATGGCGGCTGAACGCGAGATGACCCCTGTGGAATTCAACGAGTTCGCCGAGGAGGATCCGCAGATAGACCGCGACCTCGATCGGCGGCTCCACGAGATCGCCACCACCCGCGACGACGTGGTCCTCGAATCGCGGCTGGCCGGGTGGCTCTCCGCCGACGCGGCCGATTTCCGCTTCTGGTTCGACGCGCCCGTCGCCGTCCGCGCCGAGCGGATCGCCGACCGGGAGGACAAGCCGGTCGAGCGGGCCAAAGCCGAGACTGAGCGCCGTGAGGCTTCCGAGCGGAAGCGGTACTCGGAGTACTACGACATCGACATCGACGACCTCTCCATCTACGACGCCGCGTACAACACCGCCCGTTGGGGGCCCGACCGGTTCATCGACGTACTCGTCGCGACGGTCGACGCGTACGACCCGGACGACGACGAAGGGAAGGCACCGATCGACGGTGTCAACTACGATTTTTGAGACCGCTCGAACCAATATCGAACCATGCCTAGTGACCCAGCCGACACGGACCGCACGCCGCTTCGCTCCCCGCCCGAGGAGCGACGAATCCCGGAGCTGCTCCGGTTCGGCGTTCTCAATCTCGACAAGCCCGCCGGACCCTCCTCACACCAAGTCTCCGCGTGGATGCGAGACGCGATCAACGACACGCTGTCCACACTCGATCCCGAGGGCGAGCCGATCGACGGCGTCGCACACGCGGGTACCCTCGATCCCAAGGTCACCGGATGCCTCCCCGCGCTCACCGGCACCGCGACCCGGGCGGCGCAAGTCTTTCTCGAAGGGCGAAAGGAGTACGTCGCGGTGCTGGAGCTGCACGCCCCCGCGCCCGACGGCTTCCGCGACGCCGTCGCCGAGTTCGAAGCGGAAATCTATCAGAAGCCGCCGCGAAAGAGCGCGGTGACGCGTCGCCTCCGGACGCGGACCATCGACGACCTCGACGTGTTAGCGATCGACGGTCGACAAGCGCTGCTCCGGATCCGGTGTGAGTCCGGCACGTACGTCCGAAAGCTGTGTCACGACATCGGGCTCGCGACGGGCGTAGGCGCACACATGGGTCACCTCCGCCGGACCGCGACCGATCCGTTCGACGATCGCGATCTCTGCACCCTGCAGGATCTCGTCGACGCGCTCGCGTGGGCCGAAGGGGGCGACGAGACACCCCTCCGCGAGGTCGTCCGGCCGGCCGAGGACGCGCTGGTTCACCTCCCCGCGGTCACCATCGCGCCGTCGGCGGCTCGAAACGTTGCGACCGGTGCCCCCGTCTACGCTCCGGGCGTGATCGACGTCGACGACGCCGCGGAAAAAGCAGTCGTTGAAAGCCAAGAAACGGACGGTCACGCCGACGAGAGCCCTCTCGTCGCCTGCTTCACGCCCGACGGAGCCGCGGTGTGTCTCGGCCGGATCGTCGGCGACCCCGACGCCGAGTCCGGGACCGTCGTCTCGATAGAGCGCGTGCTCGTCTGAACACGGGACGACAACGGACGCCCGCGGCCGGAATGGACGCGTGAAACGAAGTTCTTAATTACCGGACACCCATCTTTCCGAGTGCAGAACGGGACCGTGGGGTAGTGGTATCCTCTGCGGATGGGGTCCGTAGGACCTGAGTTCGACTCTCAGCGGTCCCATCCTGTTTTGTAAAGCATCCGATAAATAACAGCGAGAGCACCCTCTCGCGCCCCAAAACCGCATCCGGGGGGTCGCTATGATCCGCCTACAGCGCGGATCTACCGACGAACGCGAATGTCACTTCTGCGGGTGTCACGTCACCGATACGTTCGCCCGCGTCCACGGCGATCAGGACGATACTGTCCACCGCTGTCTCGGCTGTGACTGCTTCCGCCGCGTGAGCCGCGGGAGCGCCGCTGGCGTCAGCGTCGACCTCCCAGATCCGGCCGAGCAACCGAACCGGAACCGCGGCCAGCGCGTCGGGGCAGCCCTCCGCACAGACGGAGGTGAGTTCGATGGCGACTGACGGACGAGAAGCGTTCGAGCGCCGGACGCTCTCGAACCTCCGTCCCGATGTCGGCGTCGTTGACACCGACGAGACCTGTGAGCAGTCGGACCACTGCGATCGCGAGCAGCAGTACCGCGTCCCGTGGCCCCACATCGGCGGCGACGTGGCGCTCTGCGACTACCATCTCACCCGGTACCGGAAGCTCAACCCGGACATCTGGGAGCGCGTGCGCGACCTGGAGGGCGTCGAAGACCCCGACGTGTACGCGGTCGTCGGCGACCGATTCCTCACTGTCGACGAGGTCCCCGGGGAGATCGCCGTCGACGGCGAGAAGATGTGCCGGGTCGGTCTCGGTGTCGACGGGCATGCGCTCTTCGACAGCGCGGAGCCCGACGACGACGACGGCACGGTCCGCTTCGTGACCGTCGATCGCAACCTCGAACCTCGCGACTCCATCGAGATACACCGCTCGTCGGCCGGCGCGTTCGTCTCGTGGTACCGGTCACACGAGGGAGTTCACGAGTTGGACGCTGACGCGCGGTCCGCTCTACACGGGGGTGACTCGGCTGATGTCTGATCAGTCCGACGGAGATCGACAACTGCGCGAAGCTAAGGATTTCTGGTCAAAATACGAAATCCCATTCGAGTTTGGGACTGCGATCAAAGTACGTAGATCCGGCCTTTCGCGCGGGAGTTGGGGCGATGGACGCGCAGCAGACACGGTAATCCACCTCCACGTTAAAGAACCGTTTAGCGACGGACGGTTATCCCGCGGCGCAGATACCTATCTTTGCGATCCGGGCTCGTACGTCACGCAGCAGGCGCAGGAGCCCCCAGTATCGGGTGACGTTGAGCAAAAGATCACTTGCGACACCTGTCGGAAGCGGATGGAGCGTTGGTACCCTGCCCTACAGGAGGCCCTCAACGATGACTGAGGGTGGTGCGGAATACGGAGACGGCACTGATCGACGCCGGAAGGCGATCGGTCGCGAGCATCTTCTCGGCGCGACCGTGTGGGCCTACGCTGGTGGTGACGTGAACGTCAAAGTCTGGACGACCACCTGGGAGCTTCGGATGCCCGGGAGGTTAGAAGGATGAGCAGCGAGACGCTCGCTGCCGCGAAGCGTGCCGGTCACAACGCCGAGCACCACGTTCTCGACGCTGTCGACGCCCTCGAACCCACCTCCGGCGAGGAGCACTGGGACGCGATCGCCGAGACCGCCGTCTGGCCCTCTGCCGAGTTGCCCTTCCACGGACTCTGCGTCGTCGAGGCCGGCCTCCCCGTCGAAATCAAGAGCACGATGGTCGTGCAGACCGCCGACCAGCGCCGCGGCCGGTTCAAGCTCCGGAATCAACAGCACGAAACGCTGGTCGAGAGGAGCGGTGTCTACCTCTTCGTTGTCTGCGAGCCGTACCCGGAGCGGACGCCCATCGCGATGAAGGTCGTTCCCGCTCGCAGCGCCGGCGGGCTCGTCGACGCGAACGCGAGCTGGCGTGACGAACTCGACGGGAGAGGTAAGAAGGCCCAGCTCACCTGGAGCAACGTCTTCGACCCCGCGGAGGTGGAGTGATGCGTCTCGATCAGGTCCGCCTCTGCCGGCCGATCATCCGGTGGGTTGACGGCGATCGTGTCCCGGCGAACCCATTCACTAAGGACGCCGTCAGTGAGCCGCTAGGGACCGCACTCATCCCGCGTCGGCGTATCGCCGGCAAGCACATCAACGACGTTCAGTCCGATGCCATCCCGGTTCGTGGCTGGAAAGACGGCCGCTACGTCCTCGCGATCGCGCCGGAACACGCCTCTGTCGATGTGTTCGATCCATCGGAGCGCGAGCCGGGTGATCCTACGCTTGAGGTCACCGATCCGTGGGTACCGCTCGTCGCCGTCTTCACCGCCGGCGAGCGCGACGCTGTCGTCGTCCCCCGGAAGGAGGTCGAGCTCTGATGCGTGAGCACATCCGCCCGCACGTCCACGAGTCGAAGGCCTACCTCCACTTCGGGGAGAACGACCTCTCGCCCTACTGGACGCTCCGGAACCTCGTCATCCACGAACTCGACGGCCACGGTGAGGTCACGACCGAGATCGACGGCGAGCCGTGGCACGTCGAGATCGGCTACTCCGACTCCGCGATCGCGCCGCGTCCATCGGACTCCATCCAGCGGGACGTCCTCCGCGACTGGGAGCTCCACTTGGAGGGACCCGGCAAGGCGAAGGCACACTTCCAGATCCGCGCCCGGTACGACGACATGCGCGGCCCCGACGGCGACAGCAAGTCGATCCCGTGGCCCGGCGGTGAGGGACTCGATGTCTTCGCACAGAGCAGCAACGTCTCCCTCGACCGCGTTCCGTGGCTGCTCCGGCAGGCGATCGACTCGTTGGCTGACGCCGCTGGTGTCGACATCAACGCGTCGTACCTCCGCCAGCCGCTCCCGTCGAGCAACATCACGACCGTCGAGTACTACGTCCGCCTTCGGCGCCAGTACGCGCAGAAGCTCGTTCGCTCGGACGGGATCATGTACCGGTTGATGCATCTGCTCGCCGACGAGCAGGGGATCGAGTGGATCTACAAGGCCGACAACACCGAGATCGTCGGCTACCGCCACGCGTTCGATCTCCCGCCGTCGGCGCTCGCGAAGCTCGGACCTGACCTCTCCGCCGGCTGCCGGCTGAAGACGTACCACCCGAAGCACGTCCGCAGCGAGGAAACTGAAGACGACCCGCTGTCGTCGCCGAAGTACGGTGTCGCGTTCCACCGGTCGATCGACGGTGAATCCCGACCGTGGAGCGAGCGTGACGAGCTCCGCCGCCAGCTCGAAGATGTCCTCGTGAACACGCTGGAGTGGGCCGACGTCCCCACCGAGCCGGAGCCGATGACCTACGTCTCCGACTCGCACTTTGCGGTGGCCGCGTCCGACGTCGAGGTCGCGCGCCGGTCCGACCCGACGCCGGCGCTCGAAGCTCAGCAGGAGTCGATGCTGCTCCACGTCCTCGACGACCTCACGCCGACGGGGAAGGACGTCCTCGAAGAGGTCGCGACCGACGGCGGTCGGAAGCACTACCGAGATCTCGCCGACGCCACCGACAGCTCTGTCTCGACCATCTACCGCGTCCTCGACGAGATGAACGAGGTCGTGAAGAGCGACCGCGGGATGGTGAAGTTCACCTCGGAGAAGATCCGCCAGGAGATCGTCGGGATGGTGGAGCGCCTCGACGAGCTGAAGGAGTCGACCGTAGACCGCGTCGCCGAACTCGCGAACATCGACCTCCGGTCGCGTGCGGACAGCGCGCTGGAGAAGTGGATGGCGAAGTACGGCTCGCGGCTCGTGAACGTTTACGAGGGCCGCGAGGCGCAGACGCTCCGCTTCGACGCCGTCCTCTCGGAGTTGCGCTCGCTCCAGGAACCGTACGTCGAGCGTGTCCTCGAAGCCGGGCTCGGCGCGTGGACGTCGACCGGGCGGGACGCGCTGACGTTCAAAGAGTTCCGCGTCGAGGCCGATGTCCGCGGTGGGACCGACATCAAGGGTCGTCGCGTGGGGTCGATCATCGGCTGGTAGCGCGGTGACTCGTGAGTGGCAACACTACTCCGTAGGTCGTTTCTTTAAATACCCGTCCGCGTAACCCCTGTTTCTGGTGGAGTCCGTCGTCCGTTCGTTTCGTGGGTCTCAACCGTGCAACCGCCACCGGCGGCGATCTTCCTTCTTACTGGATCGGAAGATCCCCTTAGCGAGTGTCCCTAAAAGGGACATCCAGAAAAAAGACCACAGCCTTCAGCACAGCACCCCCCACACCGCACTCGAAACGTTGCCCTCGCGTCCGGGATAGGTATGAGCCAGCAGGAAATCATCGACCACCTATCTGCAGTCGTCAATTAGTAGTCTACCCCTCGTTCCTCCCCGAACGCTCTCAGCGCGCCAGCACGGCGCGAGAAACAGCCCGCAAGTCTTAGCCGGTACTCACAGCGGAAGCGGCAGCGACGGTACAGCCGGAAGGGACGCCACAGAGATCCAGCCCGCGCCGATCGCGACCAAGACTAGCAGTGCGACGCCGGCAGCCGCGATGAAGCCGATTCGAATTGTCTCCAGCACCGACTGCAGAATCGCGAGCACTCGATGGCCGCGCCAGATGAGCAGCAGCGCCGTCGCGAACATGCCGGCCTGAATCCCGTTGCCGGTCGCGAGACTGATCACCGCGTCAACGCCACCTGCGAAGGGTCCGGGAAGCATCAGTCAGTCCCTCCGTGTGACGACGTTGAAGACCGGTCGGTCAGACTGTCGGGCACGGTACCAGAGGTAGAGCCCGCCAGCGCCGACGAGTATCAGCAGCGGCGCGACCTGCTCACTCGTCAGCTGCTCGATGGCGGTCTGGATGGTGCCCGGCGCGACGAACTCCAGTCCGAGCACGACTGCGACGATCGTCGACGCGAGCCACACGCGCTGGCTGACCGCGTCCGACCGACGCAGCACGAGGTACGACGCGATCGGGACGCCCGAGACGACGATCAGGATACCAACGCCGTCCGGGAGCTGGAACAGCCCGACGCGTGCCGCCACGATCGCCGCGACGACACCGGTCGCGACCGATGCGCGACGGTTCGAGGCGACGACGCTCACCACTTTGCCCATGTAGCCGAGCAGTCCCTGTAGCCCGGAGAGCGTCCCACTCCCTGCTCTCTGTGCGGCACGCTCCCCGGCAGCGACGCCACGGCCGCCGAACGGCTCCAAGCGGCGGAACGCGACGATCCCGCCGATTCCGAGCAGGCCGAGTAGGAGTAGCTGGCCGCCGCCGACTCCGGACGGGGTCGAGATGCTCCCGACCGTCGCACCGGCTCGCTCTCGGAACTGACCGACGACGCCTCCAGAGTCCGAGTCGCTGGTCCCGGAGTCACGGAGGATCTGCCACGTGTCCTCCGAGTCGTCGTCCTCGAAGATCGCCGGCGAGTTCGCCACGTCGCTGTCGACGACGATCGACCGAGCGAGACTATTCAGCAGGTACGTCACACCGGACTCGGTGTTGTAGTATTCGACAGTCACCGGATCGCCATCGCCACCCGGACCGGGTGACACGTCGAGCTCGGGATTCTCTCCCGGCTCGACCACGTCGATCCGCACGTCACCCTGCTCGGCGACGACTCGCGTCTCCAAGTGCTTCACGCGGAAGGTATCTCCCGTCTTCGAGTTCGGGAGGTACATCTTCTGCGCGCCGGTCGCGTCGATGACGACGTAGTCCTCGGTCGGGAAGACATCCGAGTACGAGTAGTGCACGCGGTCGCCGTCGTCAGTCGGGCCGACGTTCACATGGAAGCCTTCGCTCCGCTCGTCGATGCGCAGCTGTGTGTCGAGTTCCTCGTGTGGCGCTGTCGGGTCGGTGATCGTGACCGCGCCGTTCCCAACCGACATCTTCCGGCCGGTCGCTCTCACGTCGACGGTGGAGCCGGCGGGCACCGCGCCGCCGACCGCATCGCTGACGTAGATGTCGACGGTCGTGCCGTCGAAGCGGTAGTTATCCGCCCCGACGCGCTGCCAGCCGCCGCCGTCGATCTGGTACTCGACGTTTTTCACACCGACCACGCGTGAGGATTCGAACGGGATCGTGACCTGCGCGTCCGAAGTTTCGGCCGCGTACGTGTGGCTGACGTTGTAGCTCTCCTCGAACGTCGTCGCGGAGTAGCCGACCGAGATCTTGTCCGAGGCCTCGTGGCTCGCTTCGAGGTTCGCGCGCATCTCCGGTGCGTCGGCCGACAGCGAGCCGTCACCGAGCGAGAGGTTCAGCGTGTTCGTGCCCTCTTGCAGCTGCTCTTTCGGGATGGTCGCCGTGGCGGTCTCGCCGTCGGCCAGCGTTCCCGAGTGGACCGTCGTCGAGTTACCGTTCAATTCCACGACGGGATCCTGTGTGTCAACGAATACGTCGTAGCTGACTTGGTAATCGATCGTCGCATTGTTTGTCGACTCGACTGAGATCGAGGAGGTGTCTAAACCGAAATCAATTGCCTGAGAGTGTCCAGATCCGGTTATCGTCCCGAAATCTGCACTCGCACCGTCATCCGTTGAGACGACTACATTGTCCGCCGTCGCTGCCTCTAGTCCCCCTTGGATGTAGCCATTATAACTGTCCCCGGTCGTCGCTGTGAAGGCTGTCTCTGAGGCCGATCCAGTATCCGCGAAAGCGTACACATAGTGATCTGACTGATCGACCTGTTTTGTGACAAACGAGACGTGGACCTGATCAGCATTACTCGCGTCAACAACCTGATCGAAATTGTAGGTTGCTGGTGAGTCTTGCATCTCGACACCCGACGCAACGAGTATCCCATCGGTCTTCGTGCCATCAATCGGTCCAGTATCAACGTAAATGTCAATTGTGCCGGTTGGCACGCCGTTAAACCGGCCGCCACTCACGCTGACTCCACTAATCGCATCTGGTGGGTTTGAGTGCAAAAATGACGACTCAATTGGATTGCCGTTTTTTGCTCCATACAGCGGGGCAGAGTTGCTCCCCGAGGCATATGCGGTGTCGACTGTCGGACCTCCTCCTGTGACATCCAGACTAATCACCGGAGCCCCGGATCCATCAGGGCCTGTTGGATCTTGCGTCCCAGACACAGACAAGCTATCCGAGTGACCAGACGACCCTCCTGTCCCCGTTACCGACTGCGTCTCTGAGTTAGTGACGCCCGTCGTATTGATCGTCACATTAGAGGCAGCATCGTAGTCCGACAGCTCCCACGTCGCGGTCGTTCCCGAGGTCGCCGAATCCAGCGACACGTCGACGCGACCACTGAACGTGACCGTGTTGTCCGAGAAGTGCGGCACGTCGAACACGAGGTAGCCGTCAACGTACTCCGCGCTCGCCGTCCACTCGCTGCCATCCTCGTGCGTCCCGTGGATCGCCTGCGGCCGGTAGCCGAGTGCTTCCTGCAGCTTCCCGGCGTCGAGAGCGACTTCACGACCGGCCGATTCGGTATCGTCCCGAAGCACGACCGCCATCCCGTCGCCTGTGACCGAGGCGGTGTCACCGTCCATCACCGTCGGTGCGTGGTCCGCGGTCGTCAGGATGACCTCTAGGGAGTCGGCATGGTCACTCGCGAGCACGCCGCCTTTGAGTTCACTCGCCGAGAGCGCGAGCGTTTCGCCGTCAGGAACGTCCTCGGCGACGTTCGCGTCCGGGATCGTTGCCATCCCTGCCGGCGCGGCTGCGGCTGGTCCGACCGCAGCGAACGGAACGACAGGCGCGAGCACGAGCATGACCGCGAGTGCCGCCACAAGCGCGCGTTTCACGTGCGCTCACCTCCGCTCGACTGCGCGCGAACCCCACGCACGGGCAGGCCGGCGCAGTTTGCGCGGGCGGCCACGCCGGTGGGGTTATCGCGGATACCCCGGGGGCACGCACGCATCGGATTCCGGATACGCGCGCGTATGAGGAGCGCCGGCCGGCGGCGCGCCGCCGCGATCGCGGTCGCGAGCCTCGAACCCGTGCCGTCTCTCGATGTCAGCTGCATCACTCGCTCACCTCGCTGAGATCTCGCTGTGCTTCGTCGATGCTCGGAGTGGACGTCGGCTCACCGAGTCCGAGCTTCAACACCCCCTCCCCGTCGTCGTCCGCTTTGATGTCGCTCCACTGGTAGAGCGAGAAGTTCCGCTCGTTGAACATCAGCGCCTGTCCGATCTGCCGGTCGGACATGATGTCAGAGATCATCGGCACGGTTGAGAACCCGTGAGGAATCGACCGCTTCGACTTTCGGCGCGGGTTCGGCGTGCTGTCCGGCATATCGACGCGCCACATGTGCTCTTCGCGAACGCGCCAGTTGATCTGGCTCTCCCGGTGGATCGTCAGGTAGACGCTGAAGCGCGACCGTCGCGAGTCCTGCATCAGGTTCCGGAACAGCATCAGCTTCGAGTGCGTCTTGTGTTCGTCCTGCTCAACGCTCGGCGGGACGAGATCCGCCGCCTCGTCGAACATCCACGACCACCAGCCGTTCGAGTTCGCGAACTCGATCCGCGCCAGCATGAACGCGAACCACCAGTGGGTCAGCGGCGTCGGTTCGTCATCCTCTCCAGCAATCCACTCGGGCGTGAACGGCAGCGTTCCAGACACCCGGCTGCTCTTCCGCGAGATCTCCGAACAGCCGCTAAAGCTCGCGTCAGGGTAGACCACGTTGAACGTCCCCGCCGGGTGGTCGCCGAGTTGGTCGACGAGATCGAGCACGTCGTCGTAGTAGCGCACCGACCGTGCGATGTCGTCGAGGGAGCCGATCGACTCCGGCTCGCGCGTGTCGTCCTCGAACACCCAGCGCGCGTCGACGCCTGAGTGACGCGGCAGCCACACGGTCGCCCAGTCCGCGAACGGTGTCCACTCCGACCTGTTCGGTGAACCGCGCCAGATGACCTTCTCGTCGTTTTCGTCCATCAGCCGGCACGACCAGTGCAGGTTGTCCGTCGACTTCCCGCACCCGCGCTCGCCGACCTTGAGCCAGTCCGTGCCGCCCGCGCTCGATGTTCGCTCGGCTGGCTTCTCGTGGATCAGCACATCCGGGTAAACATCGTACTCGAACGCGTCCGGGTCGAACTCCGGAATCCCGAAGCGCATCCGCATCTCGTAGGCGTCGGTCCACCACTCCGGTGCGGGCTCGTCGCTACCGTTGCGACCCTGCTGGGTGCCTTCGCCCCAGCCGTAGCCCCACCGCTCTGGCGTCCACTCTGCGTCGCTGTTCGTCGTCTTCGTCTCTCCGCTCGTCGTCTGAGATTCTGTCTTACTCATGATTATCCCTGCCCGGGCGTCAGCCCGTCAGAGGTGTGTGTCGCCAGTTCGCCCGCTTCCAGCCGCTTGATACCGGCTGCGAACGCGGGGAGCAGTTTCGCGACCGCGAACCGCTCGCGATACTTCCGAGCCAGCCGCTCCGCTTCGAGCGCGGTGTCGGCGTCAACACGTCCGAGGAAGTGCTCGCGAGCGACCGGGTCACGTCCGACACGCGACGGGAGCGACTCGTCGAGCGAGCCGTTCGTCGGCTCGGAGAGGTCGTGGAGCCACGACTGCAGCTCCTCGACAGAACCGAACCCGCCCCATAGTCGCTGGATCGCTGCCCGCTGCTGTCGGTCTGCCACCTGGAAGGCCGGTCGCATCGCGACGAATTCCTGCCCCTCCGGGTCGTGCTCGTCGTTGCGGACGTCCTCAGGATACTCCCCGGCGGACTTCCGGAGCGCGTTGTACGCGAGGTTGAACGCGGGCAACACGAGCACGCGTTCGAGCCGCTGGCGATACTGCCGCGCCGTCTCCAGCGAAAGCGGGTCATCCGCGAACCGCTCGCGTTCAGGACCGACCACGAGCGCCGTCAGCAGCGTCCGATCGCGGAGGAGGCCGACGGGGTCCCAACGCTCCGTGATGTGACCAAGCGTCCGCACGATCGCCGCTTGGTACCACTCGATAGCAGTCCGCCGGTCCGGGAAGCCGTCTCGAAGGCCGTGGTCGAGATCGTCGTCGGGCTTCGGTGCGAGTAGCGCCCGCTGGTCGTGCTGCAGCGTCGGGAGCGCCGGCCGCGTCTGATTAGTCGTCATCGGCCACCCCCTTGCGCTCGGTCGTCTCGGGATCGACGTCGAGGTCGTCGTCGATACCGAGCTCCGCGTTCGTCAGCTCACGCGTCACGGACGAGTCGAACTTCTGCTCGATGTCGCGGGCGTCGAGCGGCGTCTTCATCCGCTCGCGCCACGCGATGTCGCGGTACTGGTCGAGGAGCTTCGCGTCCGCGTACTCACCAGCCTCGAACGCGAGCGACGCCTCCGCCTGCGTGAAGTGGTACGGAGCGGGCTCGCTCTCTGCACCGCCGTTCTCGGTTCTGTAGATGAACGGTAGCCCGACGATCGCGCCGACGACAGCGCCGAATCCCGGAATCCCGAGCATCGCATCTGAGATGAACCAGCCAGCCGCCGCGCCGCCGCCAAGCGGCAGAACGACGCCCGGGTTCGGGAGAGTCGTCAGCCCGATCCCCGGAACGTCGATCTCTCGCGAGAGCGGCAGCCGGACAAGTTTCGGCGGCGCGTGCACGAGCGCGTCGTGCAGGTCCCACTCAGGATCCAGTTCGATCTCTAGTTCGTACGGCGACTCTTTGCCCTTCTTGTGCGTCTGGATGTCCGAGACGTCGAGCGTCGCCAGCGAACCACGCAGCCGGGCGATGTACGCTGGCAGCCCCTTCCGGATCAGCACGAGTTCCTGATCCGCCTCACGCCGCAGTCCCGTCTTCACGACGTGGTCGACGTATCGCGAATCGTGGGTGTCCTCGCCGCGCGGCGATTTCGCGTTTTCGAGGTCTTGGCGTCTGAACAGGAACTTCTGCAGGTTCGACGGGCCAGACCCCTCCAACACGAGAGCGTACGATAGCACGCCGAACACGAGCGCCATCCCCGCGGGCAGCCGCGTCGCGAGCACCGCGCCCTGGAAGGCGAAGAAGCTCGCCAACAGTGCGACTGGGACCATGATAGCGAGGCCCCACTTCACGAGACCCCACTGCGGACCGACGATCGCCTTCTCGTGGTGCCGGCGTCCGAGCGAGCCGCCGATCAGCATCGCCGGCAGCGCGAACACGCCGATCTCCCAGAACAACGTCGAGAGGAAATCGCCCCACGAGTTGATGTCGATGCTGCGTGCCGTCGCGATCGTCCGGTGGTTGAACGTCCATCTCGCGTCTGGATACTCCTCGACCCACATGGTGATCCGCTGGTTTTCGCCGAAGCTCGACGGCAGTGGCACCTCGGCGTTGTCGTAGCCGCGCCCCAGCTGCGTGGAGACCGTCGTTGCCGTCACGTTCTCCGCGACCGGCTCCGACGTCGTCCCGTTCTGCGTCTGGAGCGTGCGCGTCCCGCGCTGCCAACCGACGACGTTGATCGTCAGCTGCTCGTTCGGGTCGCCGAGGCGGATCGTCCGCAGCGTCACCGCGTTCTGCTGCACGCGGGTGTCCTGAGCGACGTACTCCCAGTCTGACGAACCGAAGCCGACCGGTTCGTGACGGAGCGTCGCGCTCCCGTAGCTACCGAGGAAACGCATCGACGGTGGCGCGCCCTCTTGGGTGGTCCCGCCGCCGCGGAGATCTTCGAGCGAGTAGTCCGCGTTGCTCTGCTCGACCGTCGTGTTCGACGGTGCGGGCGTGTCTTGAGCCGTGGCTGGTGCGACCGCCATGGCGGGCGCGACGAGCAGTAGCGCCGCGAGCGCGGCGAGGAGTATCCGGCGGCGCATCTACGGGGCCACCTCCTCGCCGATGTGGTCTGTCCACCCGTCGCCGTACTCCATCTTGAGTTCACGGCTGTACGCGTAGCTGGTTGTGAACCACGTCCGCTGGGCGGCGGCTGCGGCGAGAGCATACACCGCAACACTGACTACTGTCGTCGAACCGTCACCGCCCAGAAGATGGATCATGATCCACTGGCCCGGGACAGCAAGAACCGCCCCCGCGGCAGCTGACACGAAAACCGCGCCAGCGTGAAGTGTCGGCATTTTTCGCTCCACGGAGACGTACTCCGCGAACGAGCCGACAAAGGCACCACTGACCACGATCGCGATGTAAACCACGCCGAAGCCGATGATCGTCGCGATCATGGTAGTGCCCCCATGATGGCCTCCTTGAACCCGACGAACGTCGACGCGGCGTGGTCCGGCGCGATGTAGAACCACACGCCGAGAACCACCGCTGCGAGGATGAGCGCCCCCGCCTTCTCGTCGATTTGGACGAATGTCGCCATCAGAGACCACCCCAATGAGCGAGTGTCGCTGTCCCGCGGTACAGTGAGAGCAACATCCCACCGCCGACACCCAGTATCCAGAGGTCAGGATATCCGGCGACAAAGGCTGTTGCCGCACCGAGTACGCCCATGACCGCGGACACAACTGGGAGCTTCAGCGGGCGGAACACGTAGCCGTCGGTGTTGTCACAAGTAGGGTTCGAGCACGTAACGTGGCGGGTGAGCAGCCGTTCGGACCTGATATTCGAGTCGTTCCCGCACTCCATGCATACTGTGGAGCTTGTATCCACGTCTGTCCACGACCGCTCCGATGGAAGCGGGTCGACTCTGTCCATGATTGCGTCTATCACGGTCCCGATCACGCTGAACTCACCTCCCGGAGTCGGCTGTCGGTCGTGTTCATCTCCTTGAGGAGCATACCTGTCCAGAACGCGAAGTACAGAACCGTCAGGGCTGGTCCGAACGACAGATCAGCCGCGACTGCAGGTGCCAATCCGAGCCCGATAGCCGATGCTACTGTCATGGCGAGTTGCCATGTCGCCTCTTTGTCCCCGAACGCGTCGCGAAGCCGGTAGGGTCCAGTCATTCGCGTTCCTCCTTCTCCACGATCCAGTGTGCGACGACGAGCCCACCGAGGCCGAGCAGCACGGGACGCGTCGCGTCGACGACGGGCCCGCCGGCGATCGGCGCGAGCAGGAGCGCTCCGGAGACGAGCGCTAGCGCCATCACGGCCTTCGACCCGGACAGCAGGATCGACGCCGACCCCGTGTCGCTCGACATCGACGAGCGGAGTACCGGGTCGGCACCCTCGCCGACCAGCCGCTCGTACGTCCAGTAGAGCAGGACGATGAGCACCAGCGCACCAGCGATCGAGCGCGCGGCTGCGATCGGGAGCGCGTCGATCGGGAGCGCCATCTAGATCCCCCTCCCGCGGGTCTTCGACGCCCGCCAGATGAGCGCGATCACAGTCACGATCCCGAAGAGAGCCAAGAACTGACCGTTCGTGATCAGGCCTTGGAGACCGAGCCATCCGAGGATCCCGCCGACGACGTGACCGACTACGACCGGCGCATCGATCATCCCGACGAGGTCTGCGACCAGCTGGATGATCTGGTCACCGATGGTCAGCAGGACGCCCATCGTCACGACGATTGCCGAGCCCGAGCGGTTACCGACGCCCTCGACGAGCTCGTTGATGTCGTCCGCGTCGCGCCACTCATCGAGGACCCAGTAGATCAGCGCCATCACGCCGATGACCCCGACCACGACGCCGAATCCCCACAGCGTGACCGTGCCGAGGAGGTTCATCGTTCACCTCCCGTGCGATACGTCTGTCTGTCCGCGTTAGCTGTCGTCATTGTTGAGTTTCTGTTTGAGTTGGTCTGAAAGCCGATCCAGCAGCGTCACCACGTAGACGGCCGCAGCGAGCAGCGTCAGCTTCGTCAGCATCTCTTCAGGGAGCCACGCCACTTCCGGCGCGATCGTGAAGCCGCTGATCGATAGTGCCGTGAACACCGTTCCGATGTTCGCGACCACGACGCTCGCGACCGGGTCGAGCCATGTTACCCCCAGCAACTGCAGTAAGGCTCCACCGGTCGCCGTCGCGACCGCCGTCGGTTGCGTCAGTAGGTCTCTAAGTTCCATTCGTAATCACCCGAAGAGGAAGGTCTCGACCCCCGACAGCACGGGGACCGAGTCGGCGATTGCTCGCAGGACCCGACTCCCGGCTATCAACACGCCGTACGCTATCGCGATCGTCAGCACCGCTACTGCGAACGGCTGCAGCGGTCCGAGCGGTGCCGTCGCCGACAACAGCAGACCGGATCCGAGCGCTAGCACATCGCCGAGTGGATTCGTGATCGCCTGTGTCGCCGTCGACAGCGACCCGCTCAACAGTCCAAGCGAGCCGATCACCGAGTCGAACGGCCGCGCGATGATGTTCGCGAGGTCAAACGCGAACCCGAAGATCGCGCCGAGGACCACCGGAATCACCCGGGCTCGGAGAAACCGCAGCGGGCTGGTCGCGAATGCAACGAGCGTGTTGATACGCGCCCGCCCGCCGAAGATGCTCGTCACGATGCCTCTCACGATGTCCTCGATGACACTGCGGCTGAGCCCGCCGTCGTCACTCATCGCGGATCACCCCGACGAGCAACGCGATCAGGTACCCGCCGGCCGCGACGATCACTACCGCGCCGATGAGACCCGTGTCAGACGCAAGCCCTGTCGCCGAGCTAAACGACTGCGCGGCGAGTCCCTGCGAGAAGACACTGTCGACGAAGCCGGTGTACGCCGCCGAGATGTCTCGTGCCCGGTCGATTACGAGCACGTTCCACAGCGTCGCGACGGTGTCTGCCACCTTGCTGAAGAACGATGTCAACACGACGGTGAACGACCACAACCCGACGTCGGTCCAGTCGACCCGCCTGCCGTC
Source organism: Halorubrum sp. BV1 (assembly GCF_000746205.1). Classification (NCBI taxonomy): domain Archaea; kingdom Methanobacteriati; phylum Methanobacteriota; class Halobacteria; order Halobacteriales; family Haloferacaceae; genus Halorubrum; species Halorubrum sp. BV1. The sequence goes on along the minus strand of NZ_JQKV01000001.1, from coordinate 71,047 downwards.
TGCGTTACTAATGAACGGGAGCCCGCTTTCCCAGAAGTCGTCACGGGCTGACATCGGTTACCCCTCCTCTGGGTCTTCTTCGACGCCGATGAACGGGATGTCAGTGAAGCTGAACGGGATCGTGTCGCTCGTGTCCTGCCGCGAGAGGTACCACGAGAGGATGAACGCGCCGGAGAGGGCGACCCCCAGCGCCACTGGAAAACCACCGATCCCGAAGACCGATACGTCGGCCTGTGACGCCTCGGCACCGGCTTCGATTATTCCAGCGGCACCGTCACCGAGAAGCGCCGTGACGATCGCCGCCAAGTTGTCGGCGAACGCTCCGAGTGGGCTGATGAAGACGTTGCTGATGGCCTCGACCGCGTTCGCGGCTTGGATGAAGAACGCCGCTATCGGGAGGAACAGCAGCCGTGTGAGCGCCCCGTCGATATTCTCGACTTGACTCACATCGTTCAGCCGTCCAACCCAGTCGGTGCCTTGGGCCATCCTAGATCAGCCCCTTCACGCGAGCCAGTAGTGCGCTGACGACACCAGCGGCCGCTCCGAACGGCGAGATGATCATGTCCCAGATCCCGCCGCCAGACGACTCAAACTGTCCGACGCCACCGAGCTGCTCGACAGCACTCTTCTCGTCGCCCGTGACGAGCACGGTCGCGTGGTAGCCGATTTCCTGTCCCGGCTGGATCGTATCGTCGAGCGTCACCGTATCGCCCTGCGAGGCTATCGAGCCGAGGACGCTGGTCCAACCGCTGATCTCGCTGAACTCGGTGTCAGATGCACCCTCCGAGACCTCGACGGTCTGGTACCGCGAGTTCGGAACGGTCACGTCCTGTTTGAGCGCTGCGTTCGCGTAACTCACGTCGTAGGCCGACGGCAGTTCGAGCCGGTAGTACGCCTCCATCCGGTGCTCGAAGCTCGGGTACGACTCTGCGGCCGCGAAGCTCACGTTGACTTCCTGCTCGTCGCTTTCGAGGTCCGACGCGCGGAAGTGCATCGGCATTTCGAGACCTGCGATCTCCGCGTTCGCGAAGGCCGAACCGAGCGTGTCCATGTCGTAGACCTGCACCGCACCCGGCTCGCTCACGTCGCGGATCGTCTCGGTCTCGAAGTCGTCGTCATCGTCGGTGTCGACCCGCTTGTCACCGAGCGACCACTCCGAGGTCTTGTCCGCGTTCAGCGCCGACAGCTGCACCGTCGCGTTTCCATCCGTGACGACGACATCGATCGACTGGATCTCCGCCATCGTGCCGTCGCCGCTGCCCTGCGTGGTCAGTGCCCCGACCTGCTCTTGGATAACGTAGCCTTCGCCGGTGCCGGTCGCGATCACGTCGTCGTCGCTCGCCGACGCGCTCGCGTTAACCATCGTGGTCACGTAATCGCCGTCAGCGTCGACGGCGCGGATCTCGACGGTCGCACCAGAGTCGAGCGTGTTCACGTCGAGCATCGCCTGCAGGTACCGCTTCTGCGCATCCGAGGTGATCGACACGTCTGAGAAGCTCGCGGTCGCCGTGTCGCCGCTCGTCTGTGAGCTCGTCGAGACTTCGAGCGCCTCGACGCCCGGCGCGGTCGAAGAGTCGGCGACCGTCATCGAGCCCGCGGTGCCCGATTCGTCGACGGTCCATCGGCTCTCGTTGTGGACCGCGCTGACGTTCTCGTCAGCGTGCGGGAACGCAGCACCGTCCTCGAAGTGAACGTCAGTCGCAACGAAGCCGTACGGGTTGACCGTTCCAGTGGCGATGTCGTCGACGTCTTGGCTCTGGTTAACGGTCGCGGGGAGCGTCGCGATCTCGCCGGAGTCGTCCTCGTACTGACCCGGCGACATCGTCTCGCGGTCGAAGTTCTCGACCGTCACGTCCGCCTCGATGTACGGGTTCTGCGCCGCGCTCGCGTTCTCGTTGAAGTCTGGTGCAGCCATCGCCGCCGGCGCGGCCAGCGACGTTACCAGCAACGTCGCGAGCAGCGCCGTGAAAATCGTCTTGAACCTCATGCTGTACCACCGTAGCCGTCGCTCGTCTGTGTTTGAGCCATCAGTCTGCGAAAATGCCCGTTTCCGGTGGGCAGACCGTACTTCTCCGCCAGATCCGCATCCAGCGGGTGGCGCTCTCGAAACCGTTCGAGGTACTCGGCGAACCGATCACTAACAGCCAGACCGCGAGGCTCGTCGCTCACGGCTACCGACCACCTCGGATTCTCTCGTTTCGGTCGATCATCTCTGTCTATCGGCCGCTCCGGCCGATAGACGCGCGACCTGTCCACCCGTGTTTAACCCACCGCTGAAATGGAACAGAGTAATCTCGGAGTCATGTCAGGCATAGCTTTAAGTGACCCAGACAGGTCGGCCAGCCCATGCAGAAGCTCCAAGACCACGGTGGATCGGGTGTGGTCACCCTCCCGCGCGACGAACTCCAGAAAGACGACGTCCTCGACGACGGCGACATCCCGGACGAACAGCACCTCGATGTCGAGCGGATGGGTCGCCGGACCTACGTGGTCCGTATCCCCGAAGATGACGGCACGCTTCCCGAGCTGACCCAGTGCGACTTCGTCGAGCGGCTGGCCGCGCAGCGCGCCCTCGATCTCGATGCGAGGCGGTTCGTGCCGCAGGCGGATTGAGTTCTCACGTGTCGACATTACCTTTTGATACGAGCGCGCAGAGGAGAGGCCGAATTAGACGAGTTGCTCAACACCCTCAAATCCGACCTATTGGTAGTATTTCATCAAAAACACGAATTCAGCATCCAGAACTCGGAATACTGTGGTTTAGACGGTGTATTAAGGCATTGCCGCTCCGATTGGCTGCCTTTTTAGGAGATGCCAACCACGTTCGAAACGCGAAAAGTCGGCATCTCCACCCCTAGGCAGGGTTTGGCCGGCTTTTCGATGCAAGCCCGTTCGATGAGTGACGACACTGACCAGTCGGATGCAAATTCCGACAGCGACGAGAACGAACCAAGCCGTCTCGATCGGATTCGTGAGCTGAAGCTGACGCTGGATGCGATCAGGACAGCCGCGAAGCTCGTTGAGATGTTGAAGTAGTGGAGTACGCCACTTAGCCGGCGTCTCCACCCCTAGGCAGTTGCAATTACCATCAGTATACTATTAAACGATTTGGCTTGTATCTGTAGATGCCCGACCAAAGAACTTAGACAGTCAGTGTTCCAATTGTCAATTATCGATGTCCCACTCCGAAATCGAACAACACCCTATCCGTCATAGTCTCGGTCTTTCCAGAGACTTGGCAATAGGGACGGTCAAAACGTTCGTCGACGCCCTATTCGGAGTGTGCTTTCTATACGTGGGTATAGATTTTGTTGAGTCATTTGTCAGGGTGGAGATCAGCGCTCTATTCGTTGATCTAGTTGCTAATCCCGAATTTTTCTACTTTGTACTCATTAGCGTGTTTATCTGGCGGATTATGGTCGAGACAATAGAGGAGTCGGATAGTGCCCAATCAGATGACCAAGAAGACTTGAATGATATTATAGGGAAATTCGGCACATCGAAAAAATTCGGGAAGATCTATCGCGGAGCCATGTTCATGGTCATGAACGACCTATATAAGGGGGTAGCTTGTGGTTCCGGAGCTGCCTTTGCTATTCTATCGGCCGGTAATATTCCAACCGGGCTCGCTGTATTGCCAGTGGTATTTGTCCCAGCAGTGGAAGTTGCCCTTGTAAAATCAGGTAGGCAAGGTCCGATGTTCGTGATAGCGTACCTGACGCTACTTCCGCTGATCTTCCCTATCTTCTTTACAGCGCTAGTTGTCTATAGTATCCGGAGAACACCGGATGCGATGTTCAAAGCTTGGGAGATCGTTGTAGCACCATTTACTGCGATCCTCCAGTACCCCTACAGAGAGCGCTCAACTCTTGATACACTCGGGAGCCTACTTAATCGGCGTCGCCTTGGATGAGTTTTGGCTGAAAATAGAGCTTCCAATAAAACGCGGATATAGCTCCTGTTATTGTCAACCACGCAGGGACGAGAACTGGATAGATTGTTGCTGTATCCAGTTGTAGTAGCCAGCCAATTACACCAAGTACTATACAAGACAGAGTTGCTACAGTCACTCCAATCAAGATCGCCTTCGCCCCCTCCTGGGTCAATTTGATAAAGTCAGGCGATCCTTCCGAACTCATTATCTCCAGACATTCAAAGGAGACACATTATTTTATCGAACATGAATATGATTGCTACCCACAATCCGACTTTTCTGAGTAGTAGGCCGGTTTGCCTTCTATTCGATTTTCATATTTCTACACAAGTACGAACAGTCCGTCTCTCAAATCTATTCTTTGAACTCCTCCAGCTTCGCTTGGATCGTCTCTTCATCTGGTTCGATCTCCTCACCATCTATGATAACACGAACGTCAAAATCTCTCAGTCGGTCAACGATATAGGTGGAAACAATACCCTCAGCAGCCAGTTTACCAAGATACAGGCCAAACTCGATGACCTCTGGAGTGGTGACATCTTTCTGTATTTTTGTGCCTTGGTAGACGAGTTCTGAGCCGTCTTCGAACTGTTTGCTTGTTTCACCAGATCGGTACGTGCTGGCATCAATAAGCTCGCTCATCGCCCGTTTGTCATCAGTTATGATCTTGATTTCTACTGCTTCCTCGTCCATATGCTGCTGTTAGCCGGTAACTGGGAAAATGATTGGTAGACCGGAGTGTATGTGAACTGCAATTTCTAGAGCCACTCCACCTTCTGCCGCGCTCGGCGCTGTGCCGCCGGCGAGTACGTCCCGTTGTAGTGATCGAGGAACGTCTCTAGGTCTTCCCAACCGCCCCAGTCGAGGACGAGCAGCGGGTCCACCTCCGCATCCGCGAGCGAACTCGCCCACGTTCGCCGGAGGTCGTGCGTACTGAGGAACTCCCACCCGCGCTCGTCCTCCTGGTCGGCGAGCTGCTCGCGGGCGTCCTGGAGCCACCGACGGAGTGAGCGCGTCGACTCGATTGAGAGCACCGGCTCGTCACCTGCGGCGTCGCGCATGTCGCCGATCGTTTCGATCCGCATCGCGAGATCGCTCGGGATCGGCGTCTCGCGGAACTTGTCGCCCTTCCCCTCCCAGACCCGGACCACCCAGCCGGCGTCCGTCTCGACGACATCCTGCGGGGCGACGTCGAGGATCTCCTTCGAGCGCAAGCCGGAGCGCGCGCCGAGGCCGAACGCGATCGTCTGCTCGGTGTCGCTCGCGATGGCTTCGAGTTTCGAGACCTCGCTCTCGGAGAGCCACACCTTCTTCCCGTCCTGCTCGTCGTGAGGTCGTAGGTTCATCGCGTCCGGCTGGCGCGTCAACCGGACATAAAGGTGCGGGTCGAGGTGGGTTCCCGGCGTGATCGGAGCGGGTTCGAGTACGATCGCGTCCGACTCTCTCCGTATAGTCGGACAGAAAAATACGGCAGGCTTGAGGCTAAGACTCAGATATCGTCTGTTTCAAGCTCGCCCGCCGCATCCGTCTGATTTCTCTCCACGTTGTCCGTGTGCTGCATCCCTTCGCGCTCGACGTAGATGTTCAGGTTCTGTGCGAGAGATTCTAGTTCGCTGCGGAGATCCGCTTCGTGCTGATCGAGTTCGGTTTCCAGTGCTCCGTGAAGTTGATCACGCAGAAGATCTCCGTACCTTTCACGAAGATCGAAGTTCGCATCCAGCATCGGCTTCTGAATCCGATTGATTTCGCTTCTTATCTCACTTGGACTCCGCTTTGTCCAGCCCTTCAACATGTACATGAATCCTTCCGGAACCTCCACCTCATTCGACCTATCGTCGATACACTGATTTCGCCACTTTGCCACCTGAGTCACGAGTTCAAGCCGTAGCGGCCAATCAAGCCGATCGATCTCATCAGTTCCAACTGCGACGAACGCATCACCGGAGAAGATCACGCTCATATTGGCGAACATATCGGTCTTAGTCGTTCCATCGGCGTTGACAGTCCGCTCACTCACTTCACCAGTGATGAGAACTCGGATGATATCCTCTCTGATCACGGGGTACGTACCCATCTCAGTCTGCCAGTATCCGTATACACCTGCCCCCAGTAGCAACATACCCAGCAATGCTATCTCGATCCCTCCACCCAATCCAAGAATAAATAACAGACCACCAACGGCGATGCCGAGTGCGCCATGAGGTCCGTATGGGCGGTATTCGAGCTCGGATTCACCGATCTTGGCCCAGTCGGCCTCGGCTTGTAATCGGCCTTCGACAGTTCCTGTCTTTTTACCGACTTCTTCGCTCTGAATTTCCAAATCCGTGTCTTGGGAGCCGTGTGTCGTGTACTTAAAATCGGATTCTTCTTGAATTTCTTCGATGCTCCGCTTGAGCTTTCTGTAAAACTGTCGCGGATTGATCCCGGAGTAGTCGCCCTCCACAAATTTAGTTGATTTTCTCAAATCTTGGCGACCGAAGTTCAGACGCTGTTTCCCTTTAGCCATACACCTTCGCTATCGTGAAGGTGTATATAATTGAGGGCTTAGTTACATTTCTTTGGGAACAGTGATTCATTGACTCTCCGCTTCTCTCCCAGTTCCCGGACGCCGAGTGAGTATTTATCACGAAACGGGTGGTTCATACACAGAACATCTGCGTTGCGTATACTTTGTTCTCCTCTGTTATCTCGATCCCAACACCCGTGATTGTCCAATCATTGCTGAGAATATTGTCTCGATGTCCCGGTGAGTTCATCCACTGTTCAACTAACGAATCTGCAAGCTCTTCCTCACTGTTCAAATATTTGCTCCCATCTTCCGTGGCTATGTTTTCATACACCCAGGTTTGTGCGACATTCTCCCCACCAGAAACACACCCCGCATCATTCAGCCGCTCGCCAGATGTCGATCCCGGGAGATCGTGAGCGAGTTCTCCACGCTCGGCCATATGCTCGCTGTGAGAACTGGACTGTCTGGATAGGGAACTCTTTGTCGCGAGAGCTACTAGATTCCGTTCAGCTCGGGCATCGTTGATTCCGTTTCGAACCAGTTCCTCAGTTTCCGTCTCGTCAATTTCACTCGACTCCGTTAAATTAGATGCGGCACTCTCCGCCGGTGAGACCAGTTGCTCATTCGGCGAATCGATAGGGCCGATGCCAGCAAATCCCGCAACGACAGTCAGCGAAACAACCACGAACCCAATTTTTGTCAATTTCCACAACCCAGATGCGGGATAGTGGTATGTGAACTTCAGGAAGCCGATTATGTTCGCAAGTATCCACATCGGAATTGAAACGATAAACCAAAACCCATCAGACAGCCACATCACCGGAGTCGAGCGATTCTGATTCGCCCCCGACTTCTGTGGCTGGGTACTTGATTTACTACTTCCTATCTCAAATCGTTTCATTCCACTACAACTGTGTGCTTCAGGTAATCGATGGGTACTGCAATGCTTCTTTCCACATTCATTGCAGGAATGGGCAAGACCAGAGATATCCTCACCGCACTCATCGCACTTCATACTGTCACAAAGATGGCCGATTAGTTAGGCTTACTGGCGGTTCCAGTTCTAGATAGTTTAGAAAGGCGGCTATTCGCCAGTCTGGCGGGATGGACCTGCTTCTCGCCACGGTTTGGCTACGGGCTTGAACCCACATTAACATATTTGGTATCAAACAATCAACAGCCAATATGGCGATTGATACAGCAATCGCAACGTTCGAGGAAGATAATGAACGCATATTATGGCTCCCCTCGGTAACTCTTGCGTACCTCTTTACGATTACAGGGAATACGGCTCAATTTGTAATCGCCGTCGCTGCCATCGGCGGTGCTCAGTGGTTCAGGCTTTTTATTAATTTTGACTTCAGCTCTAAGCAAGGCCTGAAATCACCTAGGAACTGGTTTGAAGAGAATTATTCATATCTAAGATTAATGCCGCTGGTTGTTCTTTCTTTGATTTATGCTAGTGCCACAATTTACGCTGTACTAGGGTTGTATCGACATTTTACTGAACAAGATATCGTACTGGTCGGTTTAGGGATTGTCTGGTGGGGTATCGCTATCGTTGTTCTTGTGAATACGATAGCTGTCGTTGCGAAAACGGATAATGCATAGCCGGCTAAAAGATGGTACTTTTCGATATACCGATTTTAGCCCCCCTTTGGATCTCATTTGTACGTGATGTCGATCTCAATGTCGAATCTATGAGGGCACGTTCGGGAGTCACCTCGGCCGACCTTCTCCTCACCGGTACACGGTTCAGAGAACTCCCTGTGTGTCTCATCATTGGCCTTCATCGTGCTGACTAGACGGTCGATCTCAATACCCCTGTTCGTACATTTTGAGTTAGTACACGGCTCTCTACCCGGTACATTTTCAATAGTATAATTGCGTTTTTTCTGTGTTTCTACCAGATCTGTTTCCTCGATCTCGATTTCAACATCTTCAATGTCTGGGAAGGCGCTCTCGAATGAATCGTGCTTTTCCCGAAAAACGGGTTGTCTCTCGTCATCGACCATAATTGGCCGATCACATTGAATCGGTAAAAAAGGATGACCAACCGTTACGGATCGCGTCTGACTTTCCACCAGAAAGCGGACAGTTCATAGACCTCCTCTGATTATTGTTCTTCTTGGCTCATATCCAGATCTTCCAAATCATCCAATTCAGATTCGAGTAAATGACTGATCCAGTTATTCCCGAAGGCACCTAGACTAATTACTGCTTGAACGGACCTGTTAAAATCTGTGAGAGAGAATCCGGAATCTTCTGGGAAGATTTTTCGATTGATCTGAAACCCTTGGAAATAATCATTAGGTGTGTACGTTAGCTGTGTAGCAACTTCTGGATGAGACAGTTCTTGAAATAGATTGAGTCCAAACCGTTGTAGCACTTCCTCATCCATCGATTCAAGAATATCTATAGCTGCGATAACTGCAGGTGGAAATTCATCATCTTCTTGCGCAGTAACCAGTTCACTTTCAGGTTCGTCAGTTGCATCAACAGCGTCTCCCCCCAGTTCTTCTTCTGAAGCAGAGGCAAGTGATCGGAATTCTCCATCTTCAGGCGACATACCGGTTCTCTCCTCAATTATTTCATCGCTTAAACTGGTTGCAATCTTTTCTATTAGGCTGTATCTATACCTGATTACAAAAAACGGCTTGTCATGGACATCTAGAATTGTATAAGGGGTATCTCCGTGACCGCAGATCAGTATTGGTACTTGACCATTATCAGCCTCAATAGTTTCTTCAGAGACTACTTCGTCACCGATGTCTACAACGTACTTTTTGATGTTTTCAATTCCGGAGGATGTCTCACCATCGGTCATCTTTGCACCAACTGTTTCTGTAAATTGCGAGCAAGGTCCTCTCCAGATTCAAGAAGACTGTCTTCTAACAGCGGAGCAGAGACGCCAGCTTGGCGTCTGCCAGCTGGTCCCTGAAGAGATCCAAGTGAGTCAAAGAGTGAATAAATAAAGCGCTCACCGTATTCGCTTAGTGTGTAGTATGAACTGAATGGATCCTCTTCGCCATTTTCCAAGGCTCGCTTTCTAATTAATCCACCAGATTTCAAGTTAGACAGAGCATTTGATAATGTCTCTGGGTGGAGTGGCTCATCATCTCCGAGTTCTTCGCGTAATTCGGTAAACGCCAAGTCACCTTGGTTAAACAGTACGATAACCACAGCTCGCTCTGTATCCCCACCCAGACCATCAATCGCTTTGCTGATTTCTTCAGGGAATTTCTCTGAATAGCGTTGAATAGCGGTGGTAGTCATTTCGGGTCAAGAGTTTCTGACCCGGAGTATTAAACGCTTTGGCGAGAGGTCTAGTCTTGAACACGAGACATGGAGCGGGACATACAACGCAATTTTGAAGATCTTGTTCGTGATGCCCATCAGCAATCGGAGAAGGCCCTATATCCCTACCTCAAACTCCATATCTTTGGACCCTACCAAGATGATTGTTATGCGTATCTAACCGAATTGAAAGTTCAAATGCAGGAGCGCGGATTTTTTAAAACGGCTATCTGCGATGACAGAGGTAATAAACCACCGTCAGATGCAACAAAAGAAGAAAAGAGGGAATTCTGGTATGAAGAGAGCGAAGAATTTCTTGAAGAGTCTGATGTGTCTGTCTTTGTATTTCTCGACTATATTTTTGAGAGAGAGTCGCTTCCATCACGTGCACGAGAACAGGCCTATGATAGTGGTGATGATGACCCTAAGGAGATCAATTCTTCCGTCGTTGGCGAGTTGGTTTATTGGCTCACTCACGAAGATCTAGATAACGAGAGAACGCTACTACTATTTGAGGAAGAGATCTATGAAGAAATGGGTTCTGTGGTTACCGGTCTAACCCAAGCGACGGGGGTAGATTTCGAAGTAATTCCTATTGAGGATATTGAGTCAGCAGTAGATGAAGTCAGGCAGCGGAGTACGAATTGGGTCATGAATGAAATGAGAGACGAACTCGTAGATAGATATTATCAAGAACAAATGGAAAATAGATGATTTCCTTGTGAGTTGTCAGGGATACCGTACCCATATTTAGCGATCTTGTTCGTCGTCACTGGCAACTCTCGAAGTTCTTCAATTATATCACCGATTCTCTTCGAGGGTAAGCATTCAGACTTTTTGTCGGTTTATTTATTAAATATGTACTACTTTCACCCCGGACGGCTCGCTTACAAGTCACCGAATCGAGAACGCCGAGTCGTGATCCAAAACGCCCGTGTTCTTAAGGAAGATTGGGTCCCGCAGGAACTCCACCACCGAGAGGGACACCTCCAGCATCTCTCTGCTCAGTTGAAGCCCCTCGCGCACGGCCTCGGCGCGGAGACCGTGATGATCACCGGCTCCAGTGGCACCGGAAAGACAACAATCGCGAACTACATCGTCCGCCAACTGGACCAGGAGGTCCTCGGTATTCGCTGGGGCTATGTCAACTGCATCTCCGAAACGTCGATGTCCGCGATGATATACTCGCTCGTTCGCGACGCCGGCCGCGCGAACGACCTCCGGAAGAAGGGTACGCCGACCTCGACGATGTTCGACCGACTCCGCGACTTGGACGAGCACTTCGTCGGGATCGTCGACGAGGTCGACGTCCTCGACGACGAACAGACCATTCAGGCGCTCTGGGAGATCCCGAACGTGACCCTCGTTCTCATCTGCGTCGACGAGGACGACTTCTTCGCCGACCTAGACTCGCGCGTCGCCTCTCGAATTCGGGGCGCGACGAAAGTCGTCCTAGAGCGATACCACCACGACGAACTCGTGGACATCCTCTGGAGTCGGATCGACGCCGCCCTCGCGACGGGCGTCGTCGAGGAGGAGGCCGTCGAGACGATCGCGGACATCGCCGCCGGCGACGCCCGCCACGCGATCACGCTGCTCCGGCGGTCGGTCCGCGACGCCGTCAAGCACGGCGACGAGACGCTCACCGTCGAGAACGTGCAGCCGGTCCGCGAGGAGGCTCGCGAGGAGATCCACGAGCGCCACGTCGACACGCTCGGGACGCACCAGCGACACCTCTACCAGATCATCAAGGAGGCGGGAGAGATACGCGCCTCGGAGCTTCACCGGCGGTACGAACAGCGGGTCGCCGACCCCCGCGCAAAGAGCACGCGGCGGAAGTACCTCCAGTCGCTGGAGCACTACGAGCTGATCGAGGCGGTCGGCTCGACTCGTGATCGGCGGTATCGATACAGCGAACCTTGAATCGCGGCTCTATTTAAATAGAAACTGATAAGAAATATTTGCTGAATACGGGCAGTGGGCCTTGCTGGGACACGACATAGGTCGGACAAAATATGAGCTAGGAACAAAATTGGACAGAGAGTCACTCATAGACTAATTCTGCTCAGCCGACACAGCCACTAACTCACGTTGTTGAGTGCCTAAACAAGTCCCATTGTACCTGAATTAGTTCTCTTCCTCAAAATGACTGAACCAAACACTAGGATCGAAAGCTGCTTGACTTGATTGTAGGGTTCGACTCAGAACATCCAAGTCAATCATATCTATCAGCTTTTGCTCTTCATATGATAGATCCTCTTCAATACGTCTCCTTAGATCAGCAGTATCCACAATTTCACTTTCATTTGTAAGAGTTTGTTTCACTATATGGTCAATAATACGTAATAATTTAACATGACTGTCCTTCTCTGTGTCTGCTTTTCTGTGAATGTCAACCAATACGCCACAGAGATCAGAATAGCTGAAAACGAGTAACTTATCCGCTGTAATCAATCCAGCCTCGTCATCTAAGCCGTCAACTTCAATTTCGTCGCGTTGAACAAGCAATCTAACGTTAGTGCCAGCTTGAGACGGACGTTGTGAGGATTTGGGAAACTTAATCCAGCTTGGATTTTTATCAATCTTGCACCAATTGATGTCGATCCTTTTCTCTTCTTTAATTACCTCTATCGATTCTGGCTCTCTACCCTCCCAGACCTGATCCGGGAATCTCGGAGAATTTATATTACAAACAACCATCCCGTCAGGAATGTCTGTAAGAGGAAGTTCCAGTCTGTCCACCAAATCCTGATAAGATTTGCTAGTTGGCATATCTCTAAATAACCGATCAGCTCGACGGAGTAGTGGTGAATCAACAGTCCAAAATTTACCAGAAGATTCTAAATCTGAGAGAGTCATTGGGATTCGTTCGTTTTCTCTTTCGACTAGTATTATCGGGACATTCTTCATCTCTTTATCTAATATTTCTGAATTATTTATTGTTCTTTTTCGAAGAGGACGGATTATAAATTGAGCAGCCTCTACTGCCCAAGCTATTGAGAAAGAACGTTCTTTATAAAGAGCTTCCACCTCCTCCTCAACATGATCAAGGTAGGACTGATAGATGTCAGATAGTGTTTCTTCATAATTTTCCCCAGATTCTAAATCTGTCCTCGCTACGTTGGTTCGTGGTCGGTGCGAGCCGGTTAGATTAGCCATCGATAGAAATGGTTTACCTTGATATCCAGGTGTCTCGGCAGTAACTCGAATTCCTTCGATGGCGGTTCCAAGTGGGTCTATATCAAGATCTTCATTACTTCCACTCCGCGTTCTTCGTCTGATCCCCCCTGCATCTGGTCCCTTAACAAATTTCCAATCTCGAAAATGGTCTGATTTTTTAACAGCGTAGCAAACAGTCATGTCATTGTAATTGATTTCTTTTACTTTTATTTCATCAGATTTGGACGTAAGCGGTAATGCTTCCATATTATCGTCGATGTAGTTTTGCATAGCTTGTTTTAGAGAATCATATCCTATCTTCCATTCATCATCATTATTATATAATTTAATCGAACAGGGTGGACAGAGGAACCACTTATCACAAATCTCTTTTATATCTTGGACATCTGCGGAAGGTCTCATCCTAAGATCAACAATAGTTCCATGCGGAGTGACACTCTCGTATTCCGGGTCATCTTCACTCAGGTGTCTAATTAGGTATCGGCCGTGTACAGAGCGGAATGATATTTGTCGCGGAGGTTCATCTGCCTCATGACCAGTGTATATGTTCACTTCATTTGCAATCATGAACGCCGATAGGATGCCGATGCCGAATTCACTGATTGGATGAAAATCAGGAAAATCATCCTTGAAGCGTTGTGTTTGATAGCGGGATGAGCCGACTGTTAAAAGGTGCTCCTCAATAATCTCCTGAGTCATCCCAGTACCATTATCCTCAATTCTCAGTCTTCCGTCGTTTTGATTCCAGTGGATTTCCACTTTTCCATCGTAGTCAGTTCCTGACTTTTCTTTTTTAACCCTTATAGCGTCAATACTGTTTTGTACAATTTCTCGTATAGCTACATCTGTATCATTATATAATGTATGTCCTGTTAGAAGGTTTAGGATATTTCGCTGATCAATATCAAATTCGAATGTTTCTCTCTCAAACCCTTCAGTTTCAATATTGGTATCGTCAATACTCTTCCAATAGAAATCAAACTCTCTGGGGTATCTACTCTTTGCCTCTTGAACCCATTCGTTACACTGCTTGAGCTGTTCTTCAGCATAATCGAGATAATCGACGAGAGCAAAAAACCCCCGTTCATTTTCGAAGTACGCACGGACTTCGATAACAGATGGGTGGTCTTCGTCATTGGAATCTTCATCTATTAATGACTGAGGTTTCGGCCGTATGCTTGTTACTGCCTCTTGTTTTGCCCATTCTTCCTGACCTTTCGGATCATCTGGATTGATCACCCTGAACATGATTGAAGGCGCTCTATCTGACGTTATATGTAATAGATCAGATGACCTGAGAAGGATTGCACAGTATTGTAAATTAGCAGCAGCTTCATCGGACTGACCGTAAGGGCAAGATACTTGGTACTTTTCCAAATCGTCCAAGTCATTCAGATGATGGCTTTCACAAACTTTAGCCAAGTCTCTCCGAAATGGTTTGGGGAGATCATACAAAAGTTGTTCAATTTCTTCAACAACTTGCTCAGATCCACCCATATCATCATCAATCTCACCATTTATCCAATCACGGATTCGTTGAGCATGGTTGGATCGTACAAACTCTTGATAGAGGAACCGCTCCTGCTGGTCCGAACCGATTCCTTCTATGCGTTTTCTGTAATCCTCACCCTCATCTCCTTCATACAGCGTTTTCTCTTTGAACGATTCAAAATTTGACTCTCCTCGGTCTTCAAATTCTTCTCTAGTAACTAGTAAGCCGAGGTCATGAAAGTATATTGATAAAACAGTCATAAGCCAATCAGTTGCAGTCATTTTCTCTTGAGTTTCTTCTGGAATGATCCACTCTAGGTTCTCTAACATTCCATTAATATGGTCTATATCATGTTTAGTATATTCGTCAAATACTCCATTAGAACCAATGAGATCAAGCAACTTCTCGACTTCTAATTTTAGTCCTTTGAGATTTAGGGAACTGAATTCATCAATATCTTCTGCCTCTTTTGCCCTCTGTTCAGCCGTCGTGTTTAGCTCCACCGGCATTGTTGTGTGGCTGTCATCAAATGTAATAAATCCCATGTCGAATTAGCGATCTTGGTAGAGATTTTTTGACGTATTCTATCGATACAGATTTCTAATAGCAGTGCTGAATCGAGTGCGAGAATTTCCTGCACTACGTTCATTATTAATTAGTTGAATTGTGATTCCGAGATATCCGGGAGTTGGTCTCATAATATCCTTCCCGTTTCTTTTGACCCTCCAACCACTCGTGCGGAGCAGAGTGCAATCGACAGTAGCTAAACTTTTTCAAAACGCACGAACCGCGAGCTAAGCAAGCGGTAAGTGCGTCCCGGTGTGCAGGATGGCCACTGAAACCAATAACTCGTTGAGAATTTCAACAGGGCGTGCCTTTCGATATTTCCACTATCGCTAGACTGCGTCGCTTTCGATATATTCGATATTTCGCCGTTGAGAGCGCCCTCGGGTGTCTACACGCTGAAAATCGACGTTTGGAGTCGTCTTCCGATATGCTCCCCGGTTCCGCTTTTACCGAATCTCGTGTCGACTTCGCTGTATGAGTCGAGCACCACTGAAGTCGAGCGAGGCGAGTGATCAGATCCGGATCGACCCCGAGGACGACGATGTCGATGCGGTCAGCGTGATCATCTTCGACGACCCAGACAGCCGCATCGTCGTCGACGGCAACGACGACACGTGGGAGTTCGCGATCAACGACGAGATCGCGTACTCCCGGTGGGAGATCGGGGAGCTACCCGAGTGGATCGAACCCACCCTCTCGCGGATCGGGATTCGGGCAGTTCGAACCGGACAGGTGGACGCGTGAGCGCGTCAGCGATGCTCGTCGATCCACTCACACCACGCGTGGAAATCGTCGGCACCGCACTGATCAGCGATGTTTCGGAGGGTGTCACCGCTGATCTCGTGTCCGATCGGGACCGTAACGTTCCGTGTCTCACCCGTCTTCGGGTGAACGTATCGCAGTTTGAGATGACTCCCGGTTCGGTCGACGGGTGTGTAGTTCATGCTCGTCAGTACCGAGACGATTTCCCGACCGGTGAATCGCTGTCGGACCACGGTTATGCCGTCTCGTCAGCGCTGTCGAACCAAGGCGCGTCGGGCACGCCAACCTCATCCGACACCTCGTCCGGGTCGAGGCCGAGATCCTCCAGGTCCTCGTCGGTGACGGGCTCGCCGGCTTCCCCAGTGTGGAGAGCGACCGCCTCGTCAAGCATCTCCAGCGCCTCCTGCCGAGTATCGCCGCACGAGGCGACACCGAGATCCTCGTCGATCGCCGACCAGCCGCCGTCGTCCTCCTCGATCAGGCGGATCTCGCGGCCTGTGCTCATGGCTGGTGGTAGTAGTGACCGCGAAATAAGCGTTCTGTCGCTATTCGTCCTCGTCAGAGAGAAAATCGCGGCCATCGTCTGTCAGCCACCATGCGTCCCCTCGACCGACAGACTTAGAATTGAGATATCCATCATCTGCGAGTGGTTTCAGCCGCTTCAGCACTCCACTATTACTAAATCCGAGTTCTTCAGCGACCTCAGTGGTAGAAAGGAATGGGTCGGAGGATCTGAGCAGGATCCGCAGGATCTCTTCATCGCTCACTGTCTCCTTTCTACCGGCCATACTGGTGTCCACTCTCACCCTACATTATATTTTCATGGGAAAAATAGTTCAAATATATGGACTAATTCAGAATACTGGATTGGTTCATACAAAGAAACTAAATACCCGCCCTTCTCAACGTGTAGCTACGGAAGCACTCTCGCGGACCTGTCGCTTGTCGGTGGGTCCCCTCAGAAAGTTGCGGACCCCGCTGCTGGTACAGCGGGTCCGCGTGGGCTTCCGTGTCTAGGGCACGAAAGCCATGTCAGCAAACCCGTCGGGACCATATCAAACTCCCGGCACGGCGGTTGGCGGTATCGTTCTCAACGGCGACAGCGACGCTTGTCCGGGCTGCGGTCGACCGCTCGCGAGCCACGCGCTCGACGGCGGTCGCCGCGCCATGCTGTCCCCGTGCGGCCTCGACGTCAGCGGTGTCCCCGCGGGCGACATCGTCGACGCGCTCGGCCGAACCACCTCGCAGTACCTAATCCAATGAGTTCCACGACTAGCGGCACGACCGAGACGCACAGCACGCCACACCACACGGACCTGACCACGTTCCAGATCGACCTCCTGACCGTGACCGCGCGGCTCGAAGCCTCGCTCACGGACGTGAAGGGGCTGGCGATCAAGGACAACCTCGAAGACCTCCACGGCGAGGCGGTCAACCACGGTCGGCTCTACCCGAACCTCGACGATCTCGCGGAGAGCGGGCTCATCGAGAAGGGGACGATCGACAAGCGAACGAACTCCTACCGCGTCACCGAGACAGGGTTCCGGCTGCTCGCGGAGCGCCGTGATCACCTGGATGTCGCCGTCGACGGAGGTGCGTGATGGCGGACAACACGCACGCCGGGGCGGTCGCGCACCAGCTCGCGAAGGCGGCGGCCGACGGCGACGAGCCGCGGGTCGTCGAGGTGCCGATCACGCTGCACCGGAACAAGCAGGGTCTGCACGCGTGGATCGATGAGGAGGCGCTCGGCGAGGAGACGGTCGAGGAGGTCTCGCCCGAGATCGACATGGAGGAGATCGAGCGCCGGCTGTTCAACCGCTTCCCGGAGGTCCTGCTCCAGAACGCGGAGGAGAACCTGACGCCGGAGTGGTGTCGTGAGCCGGAGGACGCGCCGCAGGTCGCGAGCGCGGACTTCTACCCGGACGTGGACAGGCTCGGCGGCGTCGCGATCGCGATGGACCAGCGCGCGCAGTGGGCGATGATCCCGCGGGACGACGACGAGAGAGGTGATGCGTGATGCCGGAGGTCGTTCAACGCGATGCGGAGAGAACGGTCGAAGTCGCCGGGCACACGTGCCGTCAGGTCGCAGTGGACACGGGAACCTCGGTCCTCGCGAAGTACGAGTGCGTCGACTGTGGGGTTCACACGAACTCGATCCTCACGCTCGACTACCTGGACTGTGAGACGGGAGAGTCAGACCGGCCAGATGACATCTCGGACGATCCTGAACCCCACTGGCCGGACCTGCGAGTTCACCGTGACCTCGACGCCATCCTCGAAGATCTTCGTGAGAAAGAGGCTGTCGTCGAGGTCGAACCGTCTCTGTCGAACCCGAAAACGGGGGCTGTTGCCTCGCTGTTCGTTGAAATCGGAGGTTCCCGTCCGAGTTCCCTGGATGTGAGTCCCGTGCTCCGCGACCACGACCTCATCATCTCGCACTCGTACCTCAGCCCTCGCGATGGGCTTAGACTCCAGATCGTCTGCCCGGAGGTGAGTCGCTTTGCTGCTTGATCTAGATGTGCTGCTCGTCGACGATGCCGTCGAGGTCGATCTTATCGAGCTCGCCTCTCAACTCCGCCTGGAACTCCTCGCTGCCGGACTCGGAACCGGAGGCACTCAGCTTCGATTCGGCGTCCTTCAGCGTACCGAGTTCCATCCGACACTCGGCGCAACAGACGACATGTGGAGCCATCTCGAAGGCTTTCATGTCCCGCTCTCTCTGGAGGTACAACCTCCACTTCGCGGGGAGACCGAATGTTGTCCACTCGCCGTTGAGAGACTCGCCGCAGTACGCGCAGTCGTCAGGGATAGCGTCCGCCATCGTTCTGCTTCCGATGTCTCTTGTCAGAATCATCAGTCTTCGGGGGGTGTCGCGGCGTGAGCGGACTCGACTGGCCCGCTGGCATCGAGCGCCGTGTCGTCGACGCGGAGCGCCCACTTACGGGGGTAACGTACGGGCCTGCGGTCGACGCCGACGGCTACGTCCTCACGCTGATCACGGCGGAGGGCCCGCTCGAAGTCGAGTTCGACGAGGAGGCGATGTACCTCCTCTGGACGGAGGTCCGCGGGACGCCGTGGCCGGACTCGCCGACACCGAGTGAGGCTGACCTGCTGGTGAAGCGGCTCGTCGAACTCGCGAACGGTGCGGACGAGGAGATGCTGAAGGACGCGATTCGCGCACTCGGAGGTCAACAGTGAGAGACGACGAGTACGAAGCGCCGGCGGCCAGCGACGAACTGGTCCCGATGGCACCGCGCGAGGCGCTCGACATCTGGCTCGAACGCCAAGAGATGGACAAGGCGGAGAGCACGGTCCGGAGCTACCACTACCGTGTTGAGCCGTTCGTCGAGTTCCTTGAGAACGAAGAGGGCATCGAGAACCTGAACAACCTGAACGGGCGTCACCTCCTCAGGTTCGACTCGATGCGCCGCTCCAGCGGCGATGTCCAGAAGAACACGCTGAACAACCAACTCGGGACGATCCGGCAGTTCCTGGAGTTCGGTATCAGGGCGAACGCGGTCGAGCCCGCGGTCGCCAGTCAGGTCGATATCCCGCACGTCTCGAAGGACGAGCGGATCAACCGCGAGAAGCTTCCGACACAGCGCGCGAAGGATATCCTCGCGTACCTGGACCGCTTCGAGTACGCGAGCCGTGACCACGTCCTCGCGTTCTTGATGTGGGAGACGGGTGCGCGCGCCGGGTCGCTCCGCGCGCTCGATCTGGAGGACGTCTACCTGGAGGAGGACGATCTCGATCGGCTGCGGTATCAGGAGGACCTCGACGTCGGCGAGTCCGTCCTGGAAGAGATCCTCGGCGGCGTCGAGCTTCCGTTCGTTTACTTCCGACACCGGCCGGAGACCGACACGCCCCTGAAGAAGGGACACAGCGGCGAGCGTCCGGTGAACGTCTCGGACGAACTCGGCGAGGTCCTGCGCGCGTATATTCGGCACCGCCGGAAGGACGGAAGTGACGAGCACGAACGTGAGCCCCTGCTCACCTCGGAGAAAGCGCCGGGCCGGATCACTGTCTCCGGGCTACGCGTCCGTGCCTACATCTTGACTCAGCCGTGCCAAGTCGGGAAGGAGTGTCCTCACGATCGCGATCCGGCTGATTGTGAGGCCCGTGAACACGGGTATCAGTCACGCTGCCCGTCGGTCCGGTCGCCGCACAAGTGGCGGACGGGTTCGGTGACGTGGCATCGCGATCGAGGGTGGCCGTCGGAGGAGATCGCGGTGAAGATGGCGACCTCTGTGGAGCTGGTGAACAGCGTCTACGACCAACCTGAGAAGCTGAAGCGGATGTCGAACCGCCGGCAGCATCTCGATACTCTGTACAAATGATACATCACAACCTCACGTCGAGCGTCGGATGGGTCGCAACACAGATTCAGTTTGTGTCCTCAGCGGTCCCATCCTGTTTTGTAAAGCATCCGATAAATAACAGCGAGAGCACCCTCTCGCGCCCCAAAACCGCATCCGGGGGGTCGCTATGAT